>NZ_OY734020.1:1275252-1594065 GCF_963455295.1 Candidatus Thiodiazotropha sp. CDECU1 | reverse complement strand
TCGCCACTCCAGTAGGGTGAAAGTTTGCGCAGTTGCGCGACGATGGGCGGCACCGCCTCGATGACCCGTTCGATCTCTTGCATGGTGTTGTAGCGTGAAAGGGACAAACGTACGGAGCCATGGGCCGCGGTAAAGGGTATGTCCATCGCCCGCATCACATGGGAAGGCTCCAGCGAGCCCGAGGTACAGGCGGAGCCGCTGGAGGCGGCGATACCCAGCTTGTTCAACAACAACAGGATCGCCTCGCCCTCGATGTACTCGAAGGCGATGTTGCAGGTGTTGGGCAGACGATTGTTGGGATCGCCGGTGACGAAGCAGTGGCTGACCTGTTCCAGGATGCCCTGTTCGAGTCGGTCGCGCATGCTTTTGACGAAGGTCTTTTCATACTCCATCGCCTCCATCGCCATCTCACAGGCCTTGCCGAGAGCGACCACGGAAGCGGCGTTCTCGGTACCGGCACGACGCCCCCGTTCCTGGTGACCACCGCGTAACAGTGGACGGAAGCGCACCCCGCGGCGCAAGTAGAGCACGCCAATGCCCTTGGGGGCGTGCAGCTTGTGGCCGGAGAGTGAGAGCATATCGATACAGGTATCCTTCAGGTTGATGGGCAACTTACCCACCGCCTGCACCGCATCGGTATGGAACAGGACGCCGGCGGAGCGGGCCATCTCGGCCATCTCCTCTACCGGGAACAGGGTGCCGCTCTCATTGTTGGCCCACATCACGGAGACGATGGCCACATTGTCGGAGAGCAGCTTGTGGTACTCCTGAATATCGAGACGTCCCTTGCTGTCCACCTTCAGATAGTGAACCGTGTAGCCCTCCTTCTCCAGATACTCGCAGAGGGTCAGAACCGCCGGGTGTTCGACAACGGTGGTAATGATCTCCTTGCGATCCGGCTGGGCCTTGAGGGCAGAGAGAATTGCCGTCGAATCCGATTCCGTGCCACAGGAGGTGAAGATGATCTCCGAATCGTGTTCGGCCCCCAACAAGGCCTGAACCTGCTTGCGTGCCTTCTTCAAGGCGCGACCCACCTTGTCACCGAACTGATGCAGGGACGAGGGATTGCCGAACTGTTCGGTGAAGAAGGGAAGCATCTCCTCCACCACCTCGGGGGCCACCATGGTGGTGGCGTTGTTGTCCAGATAGATACCCTCAGCCATGATCAACCCCCCATCGCCGCACGGCGGGCCAGCTCTTCCGCGGGCAGCACCTGAATGAATTCACCCAGACCCTCCGCCAGATGCTGTTGTATACCCCCCAGGGTGGTGGCCGCCATCTGACAACCGGCACAGGCCCCGATCATCTTGACGTAGATATACTTGCCATCCACCTCCACCAGTTCCACATCCCCATGGTCACGCTGCAGATTGGGACGGATCTCCTCCAGCAGCTCCTCGATGCGCTTCATGCGCTGCAGATTGGTCAATCCCGATTGGGGTTTCTTTATCTCACCGGCGACGGCATTCGGATCAAAGGTCTCGCCCTGCTCCGCCAGTACACGGCCCAGGATATCCTCGATGCCCTCGTGACAGGCGGAGCAACCGCCACCGGCCTTGGTATAGTTGGTCACCTCTTCCACGGTACGCAGACCATTGGCGCGCACCGTCTCTTCGATCATCACTTCATCGATGGCGAAACACTTGCAGACCAGGGCGCCCTCTTCATGGTCGTCCTTCCACTCCTCACCACGGTAGTTGGCGACTGCTGCCTGCAGTGCCTCACGCCCCATCACCGAACAGTGCATCTTCTCCGGTGGCAGTCCATCGAGAAAATCGGCAATATCCTGGTTGCTCACACTCAGGGCATCATCGATTTTCATGCCCTTGATGATTTCCGTCAGCGCCGAGCTCGAGGCGATGGCCGAACCGCAGCCGAAGGTCTGAAATCCCGCTTCGAGAATCACCTCGGAGCCGGGATCCACCTTGAGGGTCAAACGCAGCGCATCACCACAGGAGAGTGAACCCACATCGCCCACCGCATTGGCTTCATCCACGGCACCCGCATTGCGAGGATTGAAGAAATGTTCCTGAACCTTTTCGGAATAGTCCCACATTGCTCTGCTCCTCTATGCTTAGGCTGAAAATGAACTGCCGCAACCGCAACTGGCGCTGGCATTGGGATTTTCAAATTTGAAACCGCTGCCATCCATGCTGTCGAGAAAATCCACTGTTACCCCGTTCAACATCGGTGCGCTGTAGGGGTCGACGAATATCTTCAGGCCGCTGACCTCGACGATGGTGTCGTCTTTTTTCGGCGCCTCTTCCAGGGCCAGTCCATACTGCATGCCGGAACAGCCGCCACCGGTTACCGATATTCGCAGTCCTTGCACAGGCGACTCAGCACCTTTGATAAATCTGCCTATCGCTTTCTGGGCGCTCTCTGTGAGTGTGATCATGGTCGTTTCTCCGTGGCAAGTCTCTTGCATCGTTGTCTTTGAACTGAATTCTGCAAAGCCTGTGCCACTTACTGAGATATAGGCTTAACTGCTGAATCAGTTAGTTTTTTCATTAATGCTCAGCTCGGATTTCTGTCGTATCCACGACAATCCGGGGATCGGTGATTAGTAAGATATGCGACAAAGGAAACAAACAGTGACACTGGAACAACTCAATCCTGGAGACATGGTCTATGCGGCCAGCCACATCTATAACGATGGCGGGATACCTGAAATTCCCGACGATGCCCTGTTGGCAAAACCCGGTACCCGTGGCGTCATCGTCGAGACCGGGCATCTGGAGGAGGCACCGGAGAGAGCGATCTTTCTGGTCCGCTTTGAAGACAGCGAATTGAATCTCGGTCCGCCCACCGGATGCTGGCCGGAGGAGCTAAGTCCAAGCGAACTGGATTTTGAAGAAAACCCCTAGTGGGCCAAGCGGGAAGTTCTGTAACTCTCAGCCAGTCCACAAGCCAAGCTGACAAGGCGTGCGAGCGCAGGACTGGCCGTAGCCAACTCAAGTGAGCACAACACGGTCAGCTTGGCCCACTAGCGTGACCAGCGTCTGCGCACGATAGTCTCGCGCCAGACACCGCTGGGTATCACTGCCCTGTCCCTCAGGTTGCCACGATAGAGATAGATCCACGCCTTGCCCCAGGGTGTTGCGATCACTTCTCTTGTGTAGGCATGGGGATAGCCCTCCAACCGGTCCAGGTCCGCCATCTGCTGCGCGTTCACTTGATACACCTCCCCCTCGATACAGCCAGCGCCATTTTTCACCACACCAGGGTAGGCCCCCAAATCGACCATTTTATACTGAGGTGCAGTTACCCATGTGCCACAATAGGACGCCTGCGCAAGGAGGTAGTGATTGACCTCATTCCGACGCAGGGTTCCGTAAACAAAGACTCGTGATAAATAGCTCATTAGATCCAGGTAAGAATCCCAGTGTGAAACCGACACTTCCGTTAGCAATAAAATATATAGAATTAAAGACCACATCACCATCCACTGTGAAGACCCAATCCATCCCCTAACTTGTGTATAGATGTGTGTATGTGTATAATTGAATCATTATCTCAGCGGAGTCATAAGCACCATGGCCACTGCCGAAAATCTGGTTCGCAAACAGATCATGTTGTCCAGCGACAACATTGAAAAACTCGACAAGCTTTCCAAGCAACAGGGTACTTCCGCCGCGGAAATCGTCAGGCTCTCCATAGACTCCTATGATCCCGAAGCAGCGGACATAGAGGAAGGCGAATTACTGGACCTGGTCTCCGAACGCTTGAAAGAGGCGATCAAGGAGACAGCCGGCACCAGGAGGCGCCTTAACAAAGCGCTCAAGAAACTGGAATCAAAAGGAATAGAGTAGTGTCGGGTTTTAAAGAGATGCTGTTGGACGTGCTGCGCTTGACAGATGAAGTTAAGCGCATGAACAAGGACATCGAACGGGTTGAGTCGATCATGCTGGATGTGGACAAACGGGTGGTGCGCCTGGAAACCATTGTCGAGATTGCAAAGGCACAGGGCGGTCAAGCAAAACTGCCGAAGAAATAGGGACCCCTCCCAAGCCGACATCAGGCGAAATCGAAACTATTTTTAACAGACTATGCGGCGTTGTCCGATTGCTGTTCACTCATCGGATAGAGTTGCACCTCAGTGTCGATCCGCTCACCATCGCCCCACGCCTTGACGGCCTTTACCAGCCAACCCTGACGAGTCGGATGGGGGCGAATGACATCCTGCTCAACCAGGAAGCTACCATCGGCATGAAACAGGAGCTGCCCGAGCTTTGCCCCTTGCTCATCCTGCCAATCACCGATTAGGCTGTATTCACTGCTTGATTGATCGCGCTCAAGCCAATAGTTGGCTTCGATCGGCTTCTTAAGCTCAAGCTCATTCTCAGCAAACCCCAGCTTGGCGGTCTCTTCATTCAGTCGATCGATGACTTGATTCGCTAGCGCCCTGATCTTGTGGTAACGGATAGCGATTATCTCGTCCATCACAGACCCTCTCTGGTTTGTCCACTCCACCTGAATGGATTCTGCCGCGATTGTGCCAAAGGTCTGTGTCAATCAGATGAAGCAATCCTTTTGGTTTCTTTACAATCTTACTGAAAATTAAGAGATTAATGATTTAAAGAGAGATACAAGCACCCTCAGCTGCAAGGCGGCTCTCGAGCAGTGCCTGAACCAGTTCAGTAAGTGTCGCCTCCTGCCCCAACTTGCGACAGCGATTGACCACAGCGCCGCTGATGGCATCCAGCTCCAAAGGATTCCCTTTCTCCCGATCCACCAGCATTGAGGTCTTGATGGCGTCGAACTGACAGATCAGTCGATACATCTCATCGATATCGGCGGCTTGCAGACGAACACCGTCAGCGGTGGCGGCAAGGGCTGTCTCCTGCATCAGCCGATAGACGCTTCGGGTAAGCACCGGATGTGCCGTTAAAGCACGTGTATCAAGACCGGTCAGGGCAGAGAGCGGATTCACACCGTTATTGATCAGCAGCTTTCGCCACAATGCCCTCTGGATATCCTCACTCAGGGTTGTCGGGATCGATGCAGCGTTGAAGCAAGCAGCGATTCGCGCCAGCTCTTGCTGCAATCGCGGATGATCCGAGGCGCGCCTCCAGACCCCCATGACGACTTGCGCAGCACCTGTCGCTTCGATGACACCGGGACGGATGATATGGCCACCGATGCGTACCGCGAGGCCGCCGACGGTCCTTTCGCTCCCGACCTGGGATGCGATAGTAATTTCGTTGTCCACACCGTTCTGCAGGGATAGCACCGGTGTATTGGCAATGCAGAGCCAGGGGTGAAGAAATGTCATCACATCTTCGGTTGCACCCGCCTTGATCGTCACAATGACAAGATCGAAACTGTCTACCGCAAGCGTATCGACCAGTTCCATCTGATCCACCGCTTTTACCCTCCCCTCGAAGTTGAAATCCGGATGCTTGACGCACAACCCCTTGGTTCGCAGGGCATCCAGATGATCACCCCTGGCGACAAACACCACCTCATGACCGGCATTCAGCAAGCGTGCGCCATAGTAGGCGCCGATCCCACCGGCACCAACGATCAGAAATCGCATATCGGGCATTTCCTATGGATGAGCCTCGCGTTCAGCCATCGAGACACCGGCAACCGCCCAGTGGGCCTTAGGTACCTCCTGGATGATGACACGCACCTGCTCAGGCTTTACATTCAACGTCTCAACGGCCACCTGGGTAATAGCTGCATAGAACGCCTCCTTCTGCACCTGGCTACGGCCTTCCAGGATGGTTGCCTGAATTAACGGCATGGTTACACCTCATCTAGATTGTTATAGCGGATATGGCTCAAACGATAATACCACTCCAAAGCGCGGCCTAATCCCCTTCTGAAGCCATCGAATAAGATAGGGGTTTAACCAGCTCGTCAGCCCGGTCACTCTCCTATTCCAAGCCGCTGCAGACCCGCCTTGGCACAGATTTCATCCTGCTCTTCCGAGCCGCCGGAGACACCGATGGCGCCGATCACCACTTCGTGCCGGACAATGGGCAATCCACCACCGAAAATCACCAGGCGGTCGCGGTGAACTATACCCTCACGCAGTTGCGGCACATCGCGAATCTCTTCCATCCACTGACGAGTGGGGAAACCAAAGCCAGCAGCCGTGTATGCCTTGTCTATGGCAATACCGATGGAGTGCAGAAAGGCACCGTTCATACGCTGAAAGGCAAGCAGATTGCCCCCCTTGTCCACCACCGCGGCATTGATCTTGATCCCCAGATCCTCGGCCTTCTGGGTGGCGGCGGCCACCGCTTCGGCCGCCGCCTGCCAATGAACCTGCGGTTCGTTGACCGCCAGCTCCATCAGGTAAGAACCGTCAGGAAGCGGTCGTTGAGGGCGCGTTCATAGTAGAAGATGCCCTTGCCCACATGCTCGAAGTCCCAGGTGCGTACGGGATGATCCGGATAGGCCGTGTAGCCACCCGCGTAGACCTCATTCCGATTGCCGCATGGGTCAAAGAAATAGATGGTCTGACCGCGGGTGATGCCGTGACGGGTCGGCCCGATGTCGAGGGATACGTCATTGATAGCGATGATGTCGGCGGCAGCCCCCACTTCGTTCCAGTCCTGCAACAGGAAGGCTACGTGATGCAGCTTACCCGGCTCCTCGTGTTCCACGAAGGCAATATCATGGGCCTTGTTACTGGCGGTCAACCATATGGCGAGGGAGTCCTCGCCTTCCGGCATGTCGACCTTCTCTGGTTGGTAGAAGTCGAGCACATCGCAGAAAAACTCCCTAACCTTACCGATGTTCGGTCCGTAACAGAGCAGGTGATCGAAGCGGCTGGCCCCCATGCCATGGGGCCGTTTTGTATAGATCTCGGGGTTGACCACACCGGGGGCGTCGTCAGAGAGTTCAATCTCGTGGTAAAGCTCGATGCGGTGTCCCGATGGCAGGGTGAAACCGATGCGGGGACCGACACCCGGCTGTTCGCCGGCAGCCACATGATCCACCTCCATTCCCCAAGCGACGATTTTCGGCTCGATCTCCTGCAGATAATCGGCACTGTCGACCTTAAAGGCTACGAAGTCCAGGCCCGCACTCTCCGCGGGTCGCAACACCACACTATGGTGGTCGAACTCGTCCCACCCCTTGAGATATACCCGACCGTCAGACTCCTCGCTGACCACATCGAGGCCAAGTATGTTTTGGTAGTGATTGAGTGCCTCAGCCATCTCAAGCACACGAATCTGAATCAATCCCGGACGGAGTACGCCTTTGAATGCCATGTTGAAAATCCTCTCTTACTTTGTGAATGTCGATTGAGTTATTGGCCCGTGATGAGGCCACAGCATTCGACAGCGGCAAGCCCCTCTCCCCCTATCGAATCGCTCCCGCTTGTGTCGATCCTGTTGTGACACAGTCGGGTTGATCGGCTGCCTTGGGCCAACACAGCGGAAAGGCAGACCTTAGGTGGCTAAGAGCAGAATGCATGCCAATGCATATGAAAATGACCTAAAAGCGCAAAGAGATCGGCGCAGGAGAGAGCGGAACAACCCAGAAAAGTGATCATATAAATGTTTTTTCTTATTATTTGATTCACTGCATAAGGGAATACCCTGGTATATTGTCGTTATAAATTATAATATCGATATATTATATTTTGATCGTTTTTTATTAGTACTATTTGTTCAAAGCCGACTATACTAACTAAAATTTCTTACCAAATAATCACATTATGATTATATGGTTGTTTATTAGCCTGACCATATGATCAACAGTATCTGCTGATCCCAACCACAGAGACGCCCCATGACCATCCATATCGATGTGAGCACACAGTTCAATCTTCCCCCCGAACTGAATCTCTCCTTTGAGGAAGGCAGGATACTGCTCAGTGACCAGCGTATGATCATGCTCCACATCGGCGCCATGGGTTCTCTGCGCAAGGAATTGATCGAAACCCTGGGTATCGAGCGTGCCAGGGGGCTGCTTACCCGGCTGGGTTATGCCTCGGGTACCCGCGACGCCAAGCTCTCCCGCAAACTGATGCCCGACGCCTCGGACGAGGAGCTGATGATGATGGGGCCAAAGCTGCATATGCTGGAGGGGATAGTCAAGGTCTCACCCATCAAGATCGATGTCGACATCGCCAATGGAAAATATTTCGGCGACCTGATCTGGGAGCACTCCTACGAGGCGGATGTGCATATCGAGCAGTTCGGGGTCCACACCGAGTCGGTCTGCTGGACCCAGATCGGCTACGCCACTGGCTATACCAGTGAGATCGTCGGACGCTTCATACTCTATCGGGAGCCGGAGTGTTGCGGCATGGGCGATCGCCACTGCCGGAATGTGGGGAAACCGATCGAGGAGTGGGACGGTAACGTGGAGGAGGATCTCAAGTATTTCAATCCCGATCATATCGCCGACCAACTCCTGAAACTCCAGGAGGAGGTCGCCCATCTGCGCTACTCACTGGATGAAGAGACGGCACCCGGCGACATGGTAGGCAGCACCCCACCCTTTCTTAAAACCTGCGAGATGCTGAAGAAGGCCGGGGAGAGTAATGTCACGGTACTGCTGCTTGGTGAGACTGGTGTGGGCAAGGAGATGTTCGCCCGTGCGCTGCATGGTATAAGCTCCCGCGCCAACCGAAACTTTATCGCCATCAACTGCTCTGCGATTCCCGAGGCATTGATCGAATCTGAACTTTTCGGTGTGGAAAAAGGTGCCTATACAGGCGCCCAACACTCCCGGCCGGGACGCTTCGAACGCGCCCATGGCGGCACCCTGTTCCTGGACGAAGTGGGTGAACTCTCGCCTGCTGCCCAGGCAAAATTGCTGCGGGTTCTGCAGGAGGGTGAATTCGAGCGTATCGGCGACAGCCGTACCCGCAAGGTGAATGTGAGGGTGGTGGCGGCAACCAATGTGGATCTGCAACAGGCAGTGGACGATGGTAAGTTTCGTGCCGATCTCTACTACCGCCTGAATATCTTCCCCATCCTGATCCCCTCGTTGCGGGAGCGGGAGGACGACATCCCCGCCCTGGTCAACCGATTCCTCGAGAAGTTCACCGCACTGCATGGTAAACGCATCACCGGGATTACCGAGCGTGCGCTCATCGCGTTGAAGAATTACGCCTGGCCGGGCAACATCCGCGAACTGGAGAACATGATAGAACGCGGGGTGATCATCGCCGCCAATGACACCCAGATCGACGTCCCCAATCTCTTCCCCAGCCTGAATATCGAGCAGCCTCCTGTGGTCCCGAAACTGAGCGGTCAGATCGTGGAGGGGGCCGCGCCGCAACCATCTCATTCATCCTTCGACCGGATAGTTGATCAGCTACTCGACCAGGACATACCCCTGGCCGAGCTTGAAAACCGGCTTCTCGACAGGGCGATGAACCGGGCCAAGGGCAACCTCAGCTTTGCCGGCCGTATGCTCGGCCTTACCCGACCTCAGATGGCCTATCGCTTGAAGAAGTACGCTGCCCGATAAGTTGTGGAGCCTTTAGCCGCCCAGTACAAGTTCATAGGCACAACGCAACAACTGCAGCTCAATCTCGGGCAATCCCCGTGCCTGGGTCAGATCGATAAAACCGGCACCGTTTTTTTCGGCCTCTGCGAAAGGTGGGTCCACCGTTGTGATCGCCGCAAGTATGACTTGGATGGTCTGCCCGGGAACCTCGACCGTATGTCGATACTCTCCTTCCGCCTTCAAACAGCCAGCAGGAAAATCCAAGCGCCGCTCAGCATCCTGCAAAATCGACGCAGGATGATTGATGGTATTGCTCTCCACTCTATCCAGCAGGGCGGCCGGCATCGGGATAGGATCAAACAGACAGACGCTGCTGTTTTGCAGACGCAGGAAACGTGTGCGGGCACTCGTGGCCTGCTTGTGATAGAGAATGACGCGGTAATCCATTTTTTATTCGGGCATTGCCAATAATCTGGCCTCCGCCTTGATATTGTCTCCCTTGCCCCAGGCGTTGACCGCCTCCACAAACCAGCCACTCTGCTTGGGATGGGGACGCACCACATCCTGCTCCACGAAGAAGCTGCCATCCGCATGGAACAACAGGGTGCCGAGTTTCATGCCCTGCTCACTCAGCCAGTCTCCGACCAGACTGTACTCACAGGTTGCGGGATCGCGTTCCAGGCGATAGCTAGCCTCATGGGGACGTTTCAGGGAGATCTCTTGCGTGCCGAACCCCAGTCTCATGACCTCCTGATAGAGACGATCAAAGATCCGGTCCGCCAGGACCTCGATTTTGTAAAAGCGCACGGCGACAGACTCATCCATCTGGGTTCTCCTCATGATGCAGATGGATGGAGGCTAACATCCACTCATCCCCAAAACTCCTTGGAGACTTGCAGGCGTTCTACTGGCTGATCATTCTGCAGGTGTTCGTCAAAGATGGCCGCCACATCGGCCTTATCGATGCCACCGTACATGACTCCTTCGGGATATACCAGCACCGATGGCCCCTCGCTGCAGGGACCGAGACATCCGGTGGTGGTCACCTGCACCTTGTCGAAGAGCTGACGCTCCTGCAGATGCCAGTAGAACTCCTCCGCTACCTCGATACATCTCTTCTGGCTGCAGGAGGGACGCGGATGACCCGGTGGGCGATTCTGCACACAAACGAATACATGTTTCTGCGGTTTTGGCATAACTGGACTCCTGCTCAGGCCGCGGCGGTCTGGGGCTCGTGGGTGAAACACTTCTTCGGACAGATACGGGCACAGGAGCCGCAGCCGATGCAATCCAGGGCGTCCTTGAGACTCATGACCATGGCGGTGTCATCGGAGAAACCGTCATCATCGTCATCGCCATACATGTCGTCATCATCGTAATCGTCATCATCGGCCAACAATCCCTCGACCTCATCCCGATCGATCAGATCGAAGACCTCACGCGGGCAGACCTTGAAACAGCGGCCGCATCCGATGCAGTTCTGCTGATTGATCTCCATTACGAAGGCAGGCGTATAGGCCTCACCGCCCCGGGTTAATCCTGTAATCATCATCATTGCTATTACCTCAACTCGCTTCGGTTTCAGCCGCTTTGCAGGCAGCATCCGCCTCCGCCCATGCCACACAGGCGTCATAGGTCGCCTGGGCCATGACCGGAATCTCTTCATACGCAGCCGGCAGGCGATCCTCGACCAGATCATGCAGCTCACCCGCCTTCTCTGTTGCAATACGCTTGGCGCGCTTGGCCGCCTTGTTCAAGGCCTTCAACTCTTCAGGGCTCATCAAGGACACCTCCTTACATACCCGCCACTTTCGGGTATTGGCCGATAATCTCCAGGGCCACCGAAAGCAGTTTGTCCGCCTCATCCTTCATCTTTGAAAGACTCGGAAATCCAAAGCGATGCATATCACGCAGGGTCTTATCCATCACCACAAGTTTGCCTACCGTTATGAGTGAGCGACCGAATCCTTCGTGAGTCAGGTTCATCATCGGCACCGCCATCAAGCCACACTCTTTCTCGATCATGGCGGAGATTGCATTATAGAAAGCCTTGACCCGTGCCATGGTGATCTCATCCGGATCACCGATCACCGGAATATCCCGCTTCTTCTCCTTGGTGAGAACAAAGGGCTCGAGGATCTTGCTCACCGGCCAGTTGTCGTATGTGCCATAGGTATCGATGGCACGCATCTGTCTTACCATCTCTTTGGCGAAATCCGTTTCCAGAACCGGATCGTCCTCTAACACGTCCGCGACTGCTTCACTCATTGCTCTAACTCCTAGTTAATGTCGGTAACTTAAGCCGCTGACAGTCACCCGCCACAACCTTCAACAGTCGAGGTTTATAGCGTTGCGACGACCACCCACGGGTTACCCGATAGACTATAAAAAAACCGCAAGCCAACCCGCACAGGGCCAGCAAACTCAACCAGATCGTTGCCAAACCGATGCCATCACCCAGCGCCGTAAAACCCAACATCAATAACAACGGCACCAGGTAGGCCATCACAGAAGCCCGCACCAGCAGTACATCGGGTATACCTATCAAGACTTGGTCCCCCGGCTTGGCACCGAGACTGTTCACCATCACCAGACGATTACGTTTCACACCAAAGAGCTTGGCGACAACAGATGTCGTGCAGCTGCTGCTGGTGCTGCAGTGGTTACAGCCACTGCGGCTCTCGGTCTCCGCCAGCAGCATGCCATCCTTCACATCGATGACCCGTGCGGTCTCTTCGAGCATTGTGGTGCTTTCGCTCATACAATCTGTCATCTTTGCATCCTGTCATGGTGCGGCAAGCCACAGCCTACGCGCATTAATAACTGCCATCGTTGCATCCAGTCATGGTGCGGCAAGCCGCACCCTACGCTCGATTCATATTTTGTTGGTAAACCTACCGTAGGGTGCGGCTTGCCGCACCGATTCCATTTGCGTTCATTTGCGGTCTGGACTCACTCTTCCCAGCCATCGACTTCCATCTGGTCGAAGCGCGAAGGATCGGCAGGCATCGCATTCTGGATCGCCCGCGCCAGCCAACTGCCAGGCCCCTGCCTCAGCTCATCCTGCAGGGTAAGCAGCAGATGGCTGATCACTGCCCCCGGTGAAATCTTTACCGGTTGTATACCCTTGGCCTTCAATTGATTGATGGCGGAAGCTCCAACCGCCTGGCTGTAGACAGCGATGCAGCCGTCCAGGGCTTTTATCTTTGCCGCCAGCTTATCCTCATTACCATCCATATCGAGCTTGCCGAACTCCATCGCCTCGACCAGGCAAATCTTCTCTTGATCGAAGGCATAGATGGCAAAGGACTGGGCAGCGCCGAAGTGCTGATCCACATGTTTCATGTCACTGGTGGCAAAGGCCACCTTGAGCGCGGTCGACATCCACCGATCCTCAGTGTTGCAGCCCACCAGCTGCAGTCGTCTCGTCAGGCTCATGGGCCACCTCCCGGTATTCCGGTTTCTGTGCAAGCAGAGAGCGATAGGGATGAATCTCACCCTTCTCCAGGTTCAGCATGATGTTGGCCAGGTCGAACAGGGTCTGGCGCGTACCCCGGTAGCCGATCCAGGTCTTCTGATAACCACCCAGGGTGTCGTACTGGGGAAAGCCGGCGCGCAGGAGTGGGATACCCAGGCGCTCGGCGCTCTCGACACCGTGGGAGTTGGCGATCAATATCTCGGCACCATTGGCTTCCGCAATTATTTCAAGATCCTCAAGATCACCGATCTTCACCTGTTCCGCCGCGCAGTTCTGCAGTACCGGCGCATTGACCGGAGAGACGGCCGCCACCGTCTCCGCCCCCACACCCGCAAGCAGCTGAGAAAAACCGTTCAACAGATCGGGATCGGCGGCCAGGGCAAAGCGACCCATACCCAGCATGAAGTGGGTATCGAGCATGGCATCCTGCAGTTGGGCCCGTTGGCGCTCCAGCTTTGCCGGCACCGGCTCGCCGGAGATCTGATGCAGGGTTTGAATGAATGAATCGATAGCCTCGAGCCCCATCAGATGATCGAAGCGATAATCGGGCACGCCGCTCAGCTCCTTCAACACATCGGCCGATTTATTCATCGAATGACCGATAACCAGCGAGGCAATCCCGTCACCCAGGGTCAACAGTTCGGAAACCGGAGCACCGCCAATGGTCAGTGGCGAGAAATCCCCTTCATCCAGATGTCCGTCGAGGGAGTCCGACAGATCGGGAATCACCACCGGACGCAGACCGAAGGCCTCGACGATCTCCTTCAACTCTTCCAGGTCGCCGGGGGTCAAACAGGAACCGGCCAGGATATTGACCTGGCGGCGACGGCGCCCCGGCTGGGTACCCGCATCGTCCGCTGCGGGCACAATGGTGCGAATGATCGCCTCCACCGCCTTGGCGAATCCGGTCTCGAGACAGCCGGAGTAGTCGGGGGTGGCGACAGGTACAACGGGGATCCCATCGAACTCCGGATACTTCTGGCGAAATATCTTTACCGCCATGCGCAGATCACTGCCCTGGGTCTCGGAGAGCCCGGTTGTGGGCACGCCCAACAGCGACGGTTGATTCTTGCCGGCGATGGTCTTCAGTCCCTCCACCACGCTATCTTCGGAACCCATGACAGTGGTCACCTGATCCATGGCAGTGGTCTGCAGGGGAATCGGCTCACGGAAGTGACGCACGAAAAAGACCTTGCCGAAGGCGGTGCAACCCTGAGAGCCGTGCAACATGGGAATCGCCCGGTGAAAACCGAGAAACGCCAGTGCCGCGCCAATGGTCTGGCTCGCCTTCAGCGGGCTGACGGAGAGGGCCTTGTTGCGTTTGATGATTTCGGTCATTGGCTCGCCTCCGCTTGAATGGCAGCACTCGCCCAGGGCGCCGGAATCCTGACCTGCTGCCAGATCGGACTCTCGATGGTCAATACCAACTGGCGCGCCAACTCGATCATGCCGGTATAGCCGGCGTAGCCGAACTCACGCTCCTGGTTGATATCGAGAAAGGGGATACGCGCCTTGAGGGCGGTGTACATATTGCGCCCGCCGGCGATCAGCACATCCACGTTGCGCTTGCGCACCATGTCGATCAGCGCCCGAGGATTACCATCCTCCAGCATGACCGCCTCTTCTCCCATCAATTCGCGGATGCGGGCCTTGTCCTCTTCGGTGGACTTCTTGGTGCCGGTGGCCACCACCTCCATGCCGAGATCCTGTAGCGCTGCGATCACCGACCAGGACTTCACCCCACCGGTGTAGAGCAGTACCCTGCGACCCCGCAATTTCTCGCGCCAGGGCTCCAGGGCCTGGTCGATCCTTGTCTCTTCGCGGGCGATCAGGGCCTCGGTGCGTTGAGTCAGGTCATCATCATCGATCAGGCGGGCAAAATCCCGCAGGGCCTGGGAGACATCCCTGACACCATAAAAGCTACCCTCGAACCAGGGGGTGCCGAAGGCATCCTGCAGCTTTCTCGCCACGTTGATCATCGCCTTGGAGCAGACCATCATGTTGGCTTTGGAGCGGTGCATGGTCTGCACCTCGCGGAAGCGGGCATCGCCGGAGAGGGTACAGAGCACCCGCAGACCAAGCTCATCCAGCAGCGGCAGTACATGCCAGAGCTCACCTGCGATGTTGTACTCACCCACCAGGGTGATGTCGTGAATCCTGTGCCCCATCTCTTTCGTCGCTTCGGGCAGGGGATCGGGCTCCCGGGTACCGCAGACATACTTCACCATCGCCTCGCCGGCGATGCGGTTACCCAGGTTCTTGGTGCCGTAGAAACCGGCCGCATCCACCGGCACAACCTTCGTACCCCAGCGCTCCTCGGCCGCTTTGCAGACCGCCTCGACATCGTCGCCGATCAGGGCGGGAACGCAGGTGTTATAAACAAAAACAGCAGCGGGCTCGTGGGTCTCCACGGCCTGCTTGATGGAGTGAAACAGGCGCTTCTCGCCACGCCCCATGATCACATCCTGTTCGGTGAGATCGGTGGTCATGCCGATGCGGAAGAGTCGCGAGCCGCTCGATCTGGTGCCCCGGTTGTCCCAGGAACTGCCGGCACAGGCGATGGAGCCGTGAACGATATGGGCCACATCGGCGATCGGCAGGAGTGCGATCTGAGCGCCATCGAATGCGCAACCACCCGCGGTGGCACCAGGCTTGGGCTTGGCGCAACCGGACTTGGATTTCTTGTTGTGAGAACAGGCCGGCTCGTCCAGCAGGGCTGCGATATCTTTCTGTTTCATGGTTTGGCAATCACTCAAACTGTCTGATGCATACTCTTATGCAATCGATATGCCACCATTCACCCTGTTGTTTTTATTGAATATTTTTTATCTTTGTCTTGTAGCAAACACGACAAAGATAAACGTCGCATTGCTATCTATTCAAATATCCTCCATTCATAGCCTTGATTTTGGGTGCTAAAGACCGGTATGAATCACCCTGTATAGTTCCCGACTGTCATGCATAGCAATAGAGTGAGATCGAGCAAAAGTCGATGAATCGTGAGACGAACCTGGTAAAACTCCCGGATGGTAGGCAACTCGCCTATGCAGAGTATGGAGACCCGCAGGGCATGCCGACTATCTACTGTCACGGCTTTCCAGGCTCCCGTCTCGAGGCGCGTCTGTTTGACCAGCCTGCACGTGAATTCAATCTGCGGGTGATAGCTGCAGACCGGAATGGCCTGGGTCTGTCAGATCCCAAACCCGGACGGCAGCTCATGGACTGGGCGGCGGATACACAGGCCCTGGCCGATATCCTGGAGCTAGAGCGATTCTTTCTGATTGGCGTCTCCGGCGGTGGTCCCTACACCCTGGCCTGTGCGCATCAGAGTAGAGAACGCTTGAACGGATTAACCTTGGTCTGCCCACTGGGTCCTCTGGACCAACCCGCCCTGCTGGATGCCATGCGCTGGCCTGCCCAAATCAATTTCAGATCGATCCGTAACACACCTTGGTTGTCGAACCTCGGCTTCCGCTTCGCAGTCATACCGCTGGCGCAACTCTGGCCCCAGTGGATTTATCAAGCGATGCTTGGCTTTGCACCAGCTGCCGATGCGGCTGTTCTGAATCGTTCCACGGTGCGATCTGCGATTACCGCATCTATTCGTGAAGCCATACGTCAAGGGGCCGATGGTGTATTGCATGAGATGGCCCTCTATACCCAGCCCTGGGGATTCGATCTGGGGGATATCGACATACCCATACAAATTTGGCATGGCTCGGCTGATGAGACTGTGCCTATTCTGCATGGTCGTACACTTGCTGAAAGCTTACCCGAGTGCGAGCTCCACATGGTTGAGGGTGAAGGGCACTTCTCTCTACCATTTGATCGTATGGGAGAGATTCAACAGCAACTTATCGCCAATCGGCTCGACCAATAACTATGCCGGTTCTATACCTTGAATACAGGTTTAGACCCCATAGGGCCGCTCCTCCCATCCTCGCAACACTTTCAGGTCTCGCACCGGCAGGTAATCATAGGCACCCATCTGATCCTTGAGCACCGCTTCCGCCACGCTATAGTTACTCGATTTTCTACTCAGCATATTGAAGAACCAGGCGAATGGGTATCCCACCTCCCGGTCATAACCGTGAATGGCATTGGCCAGTGCGGCACCGGACAGAAGTGCGCCATCCGGCAATTCCGGTAAAGCACCGTGCAGTTTCGCCATGGGCCTTGCATTCAAGCGAGTCTCGCCATACGAGTCCTGATACTCACGCAGCAGCAACACCCATTGACGACAGAATTGATCAGCATCACCAGCGCTGCTGTGTTGCCAATCATTGAAAAAACGGCGTAGGTTGTTTAGATTGCGATCGCTTTCAGCTGGTGCATCCAGCAGCTTGTCCATCTCTATCATGCGTCGGAATCGGTAATAGGGAGGTGTCACCGGTTCGGGTTCCAATTGGGGATAGTCGAGGGGATCCAAAAACTCTTCCAGGCTTTCCGGAAACCAGTCGTGATCGATCAGTGGGCGTGCAATCACCTCTTGCAGTTCTTCAACCTCGATCTGTACAAACTGCTCCGGTCGGTCACCGGTAGGCAGGGTAAAATAGTGACTCTTACCTGCCAGGTGAGTGACGAAATAGCCCCTATCCCGATAGCTATAGATCAGTTCATCAACATCACCACCAGATACATCTTCAGCCCATTGCCGCAGGTTTGATGCAACCGGGGCATACTCCCCATCGACCACGCCACCCCATCGATGCCAGCCACCACGGGTCATGACAGATTTGAGATCATCATCCTCAAGTGCTGACTGCAATGCCTCTTCAAGCTTGGAGGTATCGTTCATGACTTTGACCCGATGACAGAGATCAGACAGATGTTCGTGTTTTTCCAACAGCGGCATCATGACACAACTGCCTCTCGTGTATTGTCACACTGGTGACGTTCGTGCCACCACAGGGTCGCCAAGCGATGAGCTGATTGTTCAGATGCCTCCACACCCAAGGCCTTGATGAGCATGGCCAGGGCGCCGATCACCGCTGCCTCCCCATAGCTGTCTTCGGCCTCATCCTGAGTCAGCGAGCGCATGCCCTTTCGAGCCTTGCCTGAGATTTGAATGTACTTTGCAAATGGGTGCATGGAACAACTACCTGTCCGTTGCCGCTGCAGATATACGGGAGATGACAACCGCTCTCACATCATCATCCTCATCATTGAGCATGCTCGACAAGGCATCGATCGAGACCCGTTGACATGCAGTCAGGCGCACCCGCCAATCGCTGTCATTCAACATGCCTTGTAAAGACTCTTCATCGATACGCTCCGCCACCACCAGGCGAACCTCCGCTGCAGTGTCGTGCATCATCAATCCCATACTCTCGGTGGGCAGTCGTGAGGCAACCGTCTTGCGCACTTCCCTGTCGTTATCGAGAATCATGCGAAACAGCCTGCCGGGAAGAAGCCGCTTGGCAACGGTCTGCCGCACCATGTAATCCTCATCCTCCACCAACTGTTCCAGCTGTTCTACGGGGATCCGGTCGGCTACGGTGATTCTCACCTCCCTGTCGGGATCGCGAACCAGGGTCTGAAGCTGGTCGATGGGCAACCGGTATGCGAGTACCCGCCGTACCACCTCGTCCGGGTCATCCAGCATCTGCAACAGACGCTGTTGCGAGAGATAGCGGGCGGCGATGGCACGCCGTTCCCAAAACTCATCACCCGCATAGTGTTCCGCCAGATCGGGGTTCCTGCTGAAGAAGCGCGCGATCTGTCTTCCACTCATTGCCCGCACACAGACATCACCCGGATTGCAACGTCCCCCCTTCAGCCTGTCTTCCCGATGCGGACATGTTTTGCAATCTGCGGTCGGGACACCGACGCTATCCTTTTCCATTAATTTTACTGTCACGCTGCTTCTATCTCTGCAACGACGATACCTGTCGCCACACTTAAGTCCTGAGTAAAAGAGAGACAATGATTTCGGCTATCGATGAGGTAGAGATTGAAGGACTCTGCCTCGTGCACCGGCTTCGCGGACACCACATCGTCGTCCATGCAGTAGGTGAAATGAATCTCCGGGAAATCTTTTCTTAAGCCACCGACGACAGTGTCGTCCAGGACGACCTTCAACAGTTGATCACCGATCTGATCAATCTGGCTCTGGTTGATCATGCTTCCGCTTCCTGTTCGAAACGGATCCGTTCTTCCGGTGCCTGACCCATAACCTTCGCCAACCAGGGCGGCGCATCATCACCGATCACCTGCTGCAGTGAGGCGATCTCATCCCGCGCCGGTACAACCTGGGGCTTTTTGATCGGATGCACATCGGCCCTCACCACTTTCGCAGCTGCAGGTCCGCCGATAGAACCGACAAAGAGAATCTGACAATCATTGATCAAAGCAGCACGAAAGGCGTTTTTATCGTCCGCATCCTCGCTGTCTTTGGTTGAACGAATGTCGACCAGGCGACACTCACTCTGAGAAACTTGATAGACGAGAAAACGTTGACAGGAACCGAAGTGGCCGTCTAGCATCTCGGCTTTGTTGGATGCTACCGCAACGCGAATGCTGTGGGGCATATCGCCTTCACTATAGGCCTCGATCTCAGACAGCGGGTCTGCAGAGATCTCATTCTCGCCCTTGAGATAGGCAAGCGCGGACTTGATGGCATCGGTATCAATATCGGCGAACTCGCCATCGCAGGCTGACTTCATCTCCTTTACAGAGAGCTTGCCGAGTTTGTTTGCGGTAGGAGGCAGGCCAACCACATCATCCAGTACGCGCAACAAACGTCCGGGATCGGTATCAGGCAACTCGCGGGCCGCCAGGCCGATACGCAGGGCGACCTCGTTGTTAATGGGCGATGCGCTCATAAATCACTCCTGAATAATGTTTCAGCGTGAATGGTGGGGCAGGGCCCCACCCTACGGGTTTAGGTAGCGTGAATGGTAGGGCAGGCCCCCACCCCTACGGGTTTAGGTAGGGTGGGGCCCTGCCCCACCGTAATCTGCCGCAAATTAAAAAACTCAAACTGGAATAATGCAGTCGTCTTCCATGCAGACATCCAGGCATTGAGGCACGTCGTGGTCGTCTTCACACTCTGTGCAGGTCTCAGTTTCGATCTTATACACCCCTTTGAAAGGCACGATCGACTGGGTCGGACAAATCGGTTCGCAATCACCGCATGCGGTACAAATATCTCGGACAATCTGAAGAGCCATGGCAATTCTCCTAGTTACAACTATTCGGCGCGCTTAAAACGCAGGGTCGTGGGAAAAGATGGAGGGGGACTGATTGGATCGATGTAATATTTTGAACCATCGGTCAACTCGACTTCTCCACCCCACTCCGTTTCACTATCTTTTTCCACTTTCGCAATCTCGTCTTCCTGATCCTTTTTCGCTATGTAGAACAGAAGAGCACCATTATCTTTCACACGAATCATTACATTGGGCACAGTGTTACCTCACTTCGTTCGGAGTTTTAAGTTTTTAGTTATTAGTTTTGAGTTAGCGGTGGGCGGAGCCCATCGCTTCTTTTAACTCAAAACTCAACACTCACAACTCAAAACTCGTTGATCCTGAAAGGATCAGCGTACCAGGTCGTAGTTGTAGTCAGTGGTACCCATACCGCGAGTCTCTTCGTCGAGACGCTCAAGTACGGAGTTAACCAACATCCTCAACATGTACATGGCACCTTCGTAACCGAGCGTGGTGTCACGATGCATGTGGTGACGATCAAAGATCGGGAAACCAATGCGGATCAGCGGTACTTCGTGCTCCTTACCCTTGTGCAAGGTATCGCGCTGGATGAACTTGCCGTAGGAGTTACCGATCATGAAGTCAGGCTTGTTGGTGAACATCAGTGAACGGAAGTGCCACAGATCCTTACCAATATGAACCTCGCTGTTCTGACCATAGGGTGAGTCAGCCAGGATCTTCTCCATCGCCTTTCTCCAACGCTTGTTTGCGTGGTTACACAGAACCTGAGTCGGCTCAGCGCCCAGCTCCAACAGGAACTTGGTCATACCCATGACGAAGTCGGCATCACCGTAGAGACCGAACTTCTTGCCATGCAACCAGGCGTGGCTGTCGGTCATCATGTCGACCAGAACACCGCGCTCACGGGTCAGGGACTCGGAGATCGGCTTACCGGTCAGCTCGGAGACCTTCATCAGGAACTCGTCAGTCGCCTCAAGGCCCATGGGGATAGCGATATCGCTCGCAGGCTGTTTCCAGGTGTTCTTGGTGAACTTACGGCTCTTGACTGACTGCCAGGGCTGCAGGTAGAGGGTATCGATGGCGTTAGGCGCATCCTTCACCTCATCGATGGTGGTACCACCATCGTACATACGGAAAGTGCCGTCTGCCGGGGTATCCAGTACATCGGTAGGATCACACAGCAAGCTGTACTCAACACCCATCTCTTCCATCATGCGTTTCATGACACGGTAGTTGCCGAGATAGGTCTCGAAACCGGGCACGATGTTGATCTTGCCGTTGCTGCCAACCTCTTTGTCTTCCATGTAGTTCAGCGTGAAGTAGCGCTGGATACCTTCGAACATGTTGTCCCAGCCGGTGGTATGAGAACCAACGAAGCTTGGGGTATGGGCGAAAGGTGTCGGGAACTCTTGCTCGATGTGACCTTCCTTCTTGGCATTGCCGATGAAGGCGTTCAGGTCGTCACCGATAACCTCGGCCATACAGGTGGTAGAGACAGCGATCATCTCAGGCTTGTAGAGGGCTTTGGCGTTCTCCAGACCGGCGAACATGTTCTTCTGGCCACCGAATACCGCCGCGTCTTCAGTCATGGAGTCGGAGACACAGGCCACCGGCTCTTTGAAGTGACGGTTGAAGTAGGTGCGGAAGTAGGCCACGCAACCCTGTGAACCATGCACGTATGGCAGGGTCTTCTCAAAACCCAGGGCGCAGAGTACCGCACCCAGTGGCTGGCACGCCTTGGCCGGATTAACGGTCAGGGCCTCACGGCTAAAGTTCAGCTCTTTATACTCTTCGGTGGTGGTCCACTGAAAGGTCTGCTGGATCTTGTCATCAGGATGCTTCTCCTCGAAGGCTTCCTGCTTGTTCTTCAGCGTCTCGATGTATTCGTCGGTACGAAACAGCGGATAGCTGGGTTTGATGTCATCGACAACTTGGCTCATGATATTTCTCCTACCGCGCCACTAATCTGTGGACAGACGGCTCAGATTTTTTAATCGGGGTCGGAGGCTGACTCCAACCTATTCGTTCAACCTTACTGGCTCGATGAGCGGGTCTGCTGATCATGCACTGGTGATACATGGCAACTCCGACTCGAAAGGCGCTTACTTGAGCGGTTATCGGTGGGGCATGGCCCCACCCTACCGCTCAATCTCAGGGTGTAGGGTGGGGCCCTGCCCCATCACAAACCACTGATTAAGCACCGGCCGCAGCGGCCTGGGTCTCTTCCTCACCCTTCAACCATGGTGCCTGAATCTTTCCCCAGCAGGGATTGTTCAGGGTCATATCCATATCCCGGGCGAAGATGGCGAAGCCGTCGTAGCCGTGATAAGGACCGGAATAGTCCCAGGAGTGCATCTGACGGAAGGGGATGCCCATCTTCTGAAAGATGTACTTCTCCTTGATGCCGGATCCGATCAGGTCGGGTTTGATCTTTTTGACGAACTCCTCGAACTCGTAGCCGGTGACATCGTCGTAGATCAGGGTGGCGTTACCCATATCCTTGATCGTACGGTCGTAGTCGTCGTTATGAGCGAACTCGTAACCGGTGCCGACCACTTCCATACCCAGGTCCTCATAGGCGCCGATGATGTGACGCGGACGCAGACCGCCCACATAGAGCATCACCTTCTTGCCTTCCAGACGCGGACGATACTTGGCAATCACTGCGTCGTACTCAAGCTTGTACTTTTCGATCACCTTCTCGGCATTGGCCTGGATAGTCTCGTCGAAGAAAGCGGCAATCTTGCGCAGCGACTCTTCGATCTTGGTAGGACCGAAGAAGTTGTACTCCATCCACGGAATACCGTACTTCTCTTCCATGTGGCGGGAGATGTAGTTCATGGAACGGTAGCAGTGGAGCAGGTTCAGCTTGGCCTTGGGAGTGTTCTCCATCTCAGCCAGGGTGCCGTCACCGGACCACTGAGCGATAACACGCAGACCCATCTCTTCCAACAGGGTACGTGAAGACCAGGCGTCACCACCGATGTTGTAGTCACCGATGATGGTAACGTCGTAGTCGGTGCCCTCGAAGCTGGTGTCGTTGTCACGGTTGTGCAGCACCCAATCGCGCACAGCGTCATTAGCGATGTGATGACCCAGGGACTGAGAGACTCCGCGGAAA
The DNA here is from genome assembly GCF_963455295.1 of Candidatus Thiodiazotropha sp. CDECU1. Classification (NCBI taxonomy): domain Bacteria; kingdom Pseudomonadati; phylum Pseudomonadota; class Gammaproteobacteria; order Chromatiales; family Sedimenticolaceae; genus Candidatus Thiodiazotropha; species Candidatus Thiodiazotropha sp. CDECU1. Next base: position 1,570,871 of record NZ_OY734020.1, on the reverse strand, counting down.
CCCTCACAACGGACAGGAACCACAGGCTTCTCGATCTCTTTGGCAGTCTGCTTGGAGACGGCTTCGATGTCGTCACCGATAAGACCGATAGGACACTCGGACTGTACCGTGATGCCCTTGTTGAGAGGGAACAGCTGTTCGATTTCGGTCATGATCTTGGACAGCTTCTTGTCGCCACCGAAAACGATATCCTTCTCCTGGAAATCGGAGGTGAAGTTCATCGTACCGAAGGTGTTGATGCCGGTGGTGCCCACATAGTAGTTACGACGGCCGGCACGGGAGTACTGGCCACAACCGACAGGACCGTGAGAGATGTGGATCATGTCCTTGATCGGACCCCAGACCACACCCTTGGAACCGGCGTAGGCACAACCACGGATGGTCATCACACCCGGCAGGGACTTTCGGTTGGAGGTAATGCACTTCTTGGACTGCTCCACCTCTTGGTCGTTGACCGTGAGATGTTTGGCGCGGTCCTTCTTCGCATCCTCTGGATAGACTTCGAGCACCTCCTGGATGAGGGCTTCGGTCTCTTCGCGTGTCATAGTTGACATAAAATTCTCCTTCACCTGCCACCACTAATCCGTGGATAGTCAGGCTATGAAAAACGATCTGTTATGTAGACACCGGTCGACTGGCCGACCGGTGTCACCGTTCGCTTATGCGATGGCCTTATGCCTCAGCAGTAGCGGTCTGGCCGATGATGCTCTCGTCTTCTTCATCCATGAGGCCGAAATCCATCAGCAGATCTTCAAGCGCATCCATGGTGATCGGTGTTGGGATGACGAACATCTCGTTCTCAATGATCTTGGTAGCAAGATCACGATACTCTTGAGCCTGCTTGGCTTTAGGATCGTATTCGATAACGGTCATGCGGCGAATCTCAGCACGCTGCACCACGTTGTCACGAGGTACGAAGTGGATCATCTGAGTGCCGAGCTGGCGAGCCAGTTCCATGATCAGCTCGTCCTCACGAGCAGTGTTACGGCTGTTGCAGATCAGACCTGCCAGACGCACACCACCAGAGTTGGCGTATTTCACGATACCTTTAGAGATGTTGTTGGCAGCGTACATAGCCATCATCTCACCGGAACATACGATGTAGATCTCTTGGGCTTTGTTCTCGCGGATGGGCATGGCGAAACCACCACACACTACGTCGCCGAGTACGTCGTAGAATACGAAGTCGAGGTCTTCCTCATAGGCGCCTTCCTCTTCAAGGAAGTTGATAGCGGTGATAACGCCACGGCCGGCACAACCGACACCAGGCTCAGGACCACCGGACTCGACGCACTTGATGTCGCCATAGCCGGTTTTCAGTACATCTTCCAGCTCCAGGTCCTCAACGGTACCGGCCTCGGCAGCCATCTCCATGATGGTGTTCTGCGCCTTGGAGTGCAGAATCAGACGGGTGGAATCCGCTTTGGGGTCACAACCGACGATCATGACTTTCTTACCCAGCTCGGCCAGACCAGCGACCAGGTTCTGGGTCGTGGTAGACTTGCCGATGCCGCCTTTACCGTAGATTGCACATTGACGCAGTGCCATGTTGGATCTCCTTACATATTGTTGAATCAGTAGTGACTAAAGTCGTTTGAGGTCACGTGGACAACTGGTGTTGAGCAAGCGGCGTGCCAAATCCGATAAAACATCGTATACTATTGTTTTTATTGATTATATTATTTGACTCAAAGTGACAAACCGAGGTCGGGTTCGCGACAATCACCCAGCAAGTGTATGGATGAAAACAAACAATCAGTACCAAAGACGACCTCCCTGCCGGCGTATGCGCGCCTATCCATCAATCACTGCAATCTACCCGCGGTAATCCTCGGCAGCCTCACTTTTCAGCAACACCCAGTGCCCCTTATGCTGGATGGCGTACAAGAGCTGCACGATGAGCTTTTTTCCTGTTTGCAGCGGGTGTCCAGCAGACAAGAGAGGGCAATCCACTTCATGGACTATATGCGATCCGGTTTTCTGCTCGATAACCTGGATGAGGCTGGATTTGATGCTGAACAGAGTCGCCTCAAAAGAGACAAGGCGGATTATTTGCGTATCTTGCGCGGCTGGATGTTCGACCCGGATGGGAAGGAAGCAGCGGTATTGAAAAGCTGGGTGGAATCCCGATTCGGTCTGCTACCGAGAAACCATGGCGGCGCCTTGGGTGACTACTCCTCGGCTCGCTACCTGGCCTATTTAAGTGATCGTGCCAAGGGGCTCTACAATACCAATGGATTGGAGGCCCAACTCGATCTCCTTTACACCTATTGTCAGTATGAGGTGAAACAGTGTTATCCGTCGCAGACGCATCTCACACTCTATCGAGGGATAAACCATATCAAGGATCACGAGATTCTAGAGCAGTTGGACAAGCACCAATGCATACTGTTGATGAATAATATCAACTCATTTACCAATCAGCGGGAGCGAGCCGACGAATTCGGAGACTATATCCTGGAAGCGGAAATACCACTTGTTAAGTTACTCTACTTACCTGATCTCTTACCCGACAGGCTAAGAGGTGAAAACGAATATATGGTGATTGGCGGTGTCTATCGTGTCGGCGTCACAACCTTGTGAGCAGATTACCAGTTCATACCCCATACAGTGAATCACGAAAATATTGCTTGAAGTGTTTCATCACCTGTTTAGGGATAGTTGCCTCCACCAATAGACGCAACTCGTGTATCCGATCATAGGAGACACTGCTTCCTATTTTCAATGCCTCATCGATTTCATTATGAATGGAGGGTTCCAATAGCACGCCTTTCCTCTCTTTTACCACCCCATAGACTGCCATCAATGCCATCTGCTGTTCAGGAAGCATTTTGCATTTATTGTCCAGGATCTTCAGCATCACCGCAGTGACACAATCGATTTGAAGAGGATCAAGGGGTGCCGTTTGAGCCCACACGGCGGCAGGATGAGGATTTTCAATGGCTGTCTGAATGTTCATGGAGTAAATCCAATATCTGGTTAAGCCTGAGAGAAGTCATGCATAAACTCCATCAACATCTTTCGATATTGATCGCAATAGTAATCAACGGCCTTGGTCCTATTCTCAGATGCCCCATCCGACGCATAAAAGAAGTGGATATTATACCACGCAGCGGCATACATGAATGCCGCACTAAGGAAGGGTGCCAGATGGATAAAATCAACTGCAACTTCCCGAAAATCTGATTCCTGCATAGTTCGATACTCAATCTGGCCCGTTGAAAGTTAACTACACTATTCATGCCAAATCACTTCAGACTCAGACAACAACAAACATCAGCTGATGATTAACAACACAATAAGCTCGCCAATTTGTTTCCCGGCTTGTAGGAAAACCTACAAAATCGATTGACGGTAAGCACAAGAGTTATATTAACAACCTGTTTCTCTTCGATTTAACTGGTTGGCCTGTGTCTTGCTTTATCTCTATATCAATCTATCAAACTGGAGACTATCAATGTCGGAGATGAATTTTCAGGCACTCAAAGCGGGTGTTGCGTCGGGTGATATAGTGCCCTATCTCGGTGCAGGTGCGCTCAAGGGATCGTCTCATTCTGAGACAGGTGAGCCTATCCCGGCTGATAGTGACAGTCTGATTCTTGCCATGAATGGTGGCAAACCCATGGCACCAAGACTGATGTATGAATTCGCCAGAGCAGCCATGGATGTGGAACTGAAGCGCGGGCGAAATGCGGTGCATCGTTTTCTGGACACGACCTATGCAGAGCAGTCCTGGACCCAATCACCCTTGCATGCCTGGCTGGAATCGATCAAGCCGGCCTATATCGTCGACATCAATAGGGACACCCAACTGCAACAGAGTTACAGCACTACGCCACATACCCTGATCCGCGGTATAGCAAGGATCGGCGGCACCGACTACCGTTTTCGGATTCATCACTATGATGGTGAGAAGTACTCTGCATCCGAGATCGATCAATCGGCAGTCGATACCTCCTTGCCGATCCTGTTCAAACCGATGGGAAGCCCGGCCCCCGATGCGACCTATATCGCCTCGGATGCGGACTATGTGGATTACATCACTGAACTGATGGGTGGGTTCGGGATGCCTAAATTCCTTAAAGAGTATCGCAAAGACAAGCGCTATCTGTTCCTGGGCCTGCGAATGACCCGTGATACCGAACGCATGGTGCTCTCTGATATCATCTATGCCGCAGGTAACCCTGCCGGTTGGGCCTTGATCCCTGAACCAAATGATAAGGAGCGCCGTTTTTGCAAAAAGATGAACCTTGAGATCATTGAAGCCGACATCGATGACTTTCTAGGTAAAAGTGTAACCGCTCCTCCCGAACTGGTGAGCAAAGAAGCCGGTTCGATACAAGACGTTGGATGTTGAACAACCAGGAATATCTAATCAACCATGGCTACATTTACCCCCTGCCAAGGCAAGAATGCATGTCGGGACAATGGCATGCTCTGTCTAACCTGCGGTCGCAAACTCAGCGAAGTCGCCAAGCTGCGCGAACTGATGCAGGAACTGACAGCTCTCGCCATCGATCATGATTACGAAAATGTTGATGAGTATGCTCAATACATCGCCCGAAAGGTGGTCAAAATGATCGACTATCAACGCCAAGAATTGACAAATTGAGTGATGTCCCAACTGATCGATAATTTCAACAACGCTACCTGCTGGGTATAGATGAGATGGATGACACTCATCGTGAATTCGTCACCCTGGTTAACCGGTTGGGAGAAGCTGGTAACTCACACCAGGGAACATTTCACCCAAGGGGAACAGTGGATGAAGGTGTCAGGCTTTCCCGCCATCCACGAACACACCGATCAACATCGGCGTGTGTTGGAAGAATTGGATCGCTTTTCAACTAGAAAAAGTACCTTGCCCCTATAGACAGGGTTTCGTAGTCTCCCCCCATATCGATCTCGACACCGGCAGCGACATTGGGCAAGAAATAGTAGTCACCACCAAGCGTGAAATAGGTGTCGCTGTCTTCGATATCAATGTGGTTCAGACTGGCGCGCACCTCAATCTGGGGTTTGACCATTCCACGAACACCCCCACTCAGCTCATATCCGCTGTCATCAGCATCACCACCCGGCCCATCGGCTTCCGCATCTGCATAGGCCAGGGATACATTGGCATCCCAGACGGCATTGAGAGGATGAATATATCCGGCACCTAGTCTCAACAGGGAAAAATCAACATTACTGTCATCGAGTTCCACGTCATCGTATTTGGCAAAGGCGTAGATTTCATTGGTGACCTGGAAAGAGCCTGCGAAACGAAAACCATCCCCATCATCGTTGACATCATCGAACTCTGCATCGAGAAGAAATCGTCCCTCTATGAATGAGTAATCAATGGCAAACAGAGGTGTTGAGAATCCAGCAACCAAGAACGCCAGCAGGAGTGAGGCAGATATAACATTTTTACGCGTATCCATGTCTTAAAAACTCCAGTATTCAATCGTCGTATAAAACGCGATTGTAGCCAGATCGATTTGGGAATTCCATTCCCATGCGGTAAAACTGTGCAGTTGGTACAAAAATAAACAATAGATAATTATTACCAGTTGGCAGCTATCAAATAGGAGATGAGTCTCTACGGTTCGCTTAAAAAGCAATATCAACAAAACATTGATCAATATGAAACCAACCAAGACCTGGCATGTAAACTGATACCCGTTATGAATAGGTACTTAGAATGAAATACGAATCACATGCAGATCCAAGATCGATAAAAGGAAGAGAATTACCCCCTGTTAGACAAGCTGTAACTTACTATCAGTTTATTGACTCCTCAGCCCATATCTCACTCAAACGCTGATCTCGACCACAATTCCAGCGATAGTATTTGTAACGTATCGGATAGTTTTTGTAGAAATCCTGGTGATGGCTTTCCGCCCCTTGAATGGGATAGAAGGTCGACGTCGGTAAAATCCTGGTGGCAATCTCCTTGTCAGGAAATTGCTTCTCTACCCGCTTCATCGAACGCTCTGCGATCGCTCTCTCTGTTTTATTTGCCACAAAGATTGCGCTTAAGTAGCTGTGGCCTTTATCGCAAAACTGTCCCCGGTCGTCAAAGGGATCAATATTCACCCAAAAGTGATCCAGAAGCTTTTTGTAACTGACCTTATTGGGATCGTAGGTTATCTCCACAGCCTCATAGTGGCCGGTATGATCACCATTATATGTAGGGTTTTTCAGTGTACCCCCGGTAAACCCGGATATTACATCACTGACACCGTCCAGTTTTTCGAAATCGGACTCCATACACCAGAAGCAGCCACCGGCCAATATGGCTTTTGCTCCCATCACATTCGACGTAACACAAATAAGGCCAAGCGCCAACAAACCCATCGTTTTGTATTTCACCAGTATTCTCCAATCACATCACATCTGTGCCATGGACTCTTTTCCAGGTTGATTAAACACTACTTCCTTGTGAGTAGGTTTGCTAGCCGATCACTTCAATCGTTATCGTTTTGTTATAAATTCGCGGCGTATACGACTTCGTCACCCTTGCCGCAGTATCTATAGGGTCTGCAATGCTGCGCAGACTCGATTCCAAGGTGGATATAGTCGCGTACAAGCTACGCATATGCTAAGAATCGCGCCGCGACCAATACCCGGCCAACATCGAGCCGGTTAGGTTGTGCCAGATGGAAAACAGGGCACCAGGCAATGCCGCCGCGGCGGAGAAATATTTCACCGCCAAGGCCACACCCAGTCCAGAATTCTGCATCCCCACCTCGATCGCCAGGGTTCGGCAGATTCGATCATCCATACCCAAAATTCTTGGCAGCCAGTAGCCACTCAAGAGTCCAACCAGGTTGTGCAGCATCACCGCCAAGGCAAGGCTAATGCCCAGCGTAGCAAGGTTGCCTTCATTGAGCGCTACGATTATGGCGATGATCACCACGATGGCCAGTACCGAGACCAGGGGAAAGATATGTTTGACAGCAGCTAGTCTCCGACCGAACAGGGTATTTACAACAACCCCGAACATAACCGGCAACAACACAATCTTGAAGATAGACCAGAGCATACTCACTACAGGTACAGGTACCTTCTGTCCCACGTAGAGCCAGGTGAGTAGAGGTGTGGCAACTATTGCCAGCAAGGTAGAGGCAGTGGTCAGGGTAATGGATAGGGCAACATCCCCCCGCGCCAGATAGCAAACCACATTGGATGCCGTACCGCCGGGACATGCCCCCACCAGAACCAGTCCCGCCATCAGATAGGGTGGTAGACCGAGCAATTCGGCTATCACCCAGGCAGCCAAGGGCATTACCAGATACTGTAACACTACGCCCAAACCTATTGCAGCGGGTCTTTTCAATACAGCAGTGAAGTTTTGCCAGGTCAGGGTCATCCCCATGCCGAACATCACCACACCCAACAGAGGGACTATCGCGGGTTTCAAATCGATGAAAAGGTCTGGCTTGCCAAAAGCCATCAGTGAAAACAGTACTGCCCAAAGAGGAAACAGCCGCGTGATCTGGTTAATCATTTCGGAGTTGATGACCAGAGTGATCAGAATTACGACCGCGAGGGTTCAGCATCATGTGGTTGCCAGCGGCGGAAACCGTTACCACTCAAACGTTCAGGTTCCAGATCCATGAACCTTGTAAAAGCCTCTGTGTCCAGGGGTGGACTGATGAGATAACCCTGAAAGAAATCGCAACCCTGCTGCTGCAGAAAATGATACTGTGCATCGGTTTCAACACCCTCGGCAAGTACGATCAGACCCAGGTTCCTGGCCATCGCAATGATGGTGGATGTGATCTCCATATCTTCCCGTTTGTGGGGTATATCATCGATGAAGGTTTTGTCGATCTTCAATTCATCAAGCGGCATACGTTGCAGATGCGCGAGGGAGGAGTAGCCGGTACCGAAGTCATCGATAGAGAGATGCAGTCCGATCTTGCGCAGTCGATTCAGCACCTCCAGTGCCTCTGTTTCCCGCTCCATAATCGCGCTCTCTGTGACTTCAAACGAGAGCTGCCCCGTAGGATAGCCTGTTTCATCGACGATATTCCGCACCTTTTCCACGAAATCCCCCTGCCGCAGTTGGTGTACAGAGAGATTGACTGCAAGAGAGAGAGGGGGACGGTTTTGTTCCATCCATTGTTTTCCCTGAATGCAAACTTCACGGATCACCCAATCACCGATACGACTGATCAGGCCGGTCTCCTCTGCGACCGGGATAAACAGGTCCGGGGATATATTACCCAGTTCAGGGTCGCGCCAACGCAATAGCGCCTCAGCACCCACGATAGTACCGCTCTCGAACTCTATCTGGGGTTGATAGAAGACACTCAGTCTATTCTCAGCAAGGGCGTGTCTGAGATTGTTATGGATCTCGATGCGTTGCCGGGCGGCCCGGGTCAACTCCTCGGAGAAGTAGCAGAAGCGACCACGACCCTCCTTCTTCGCCTGGTAGAGCGCGGAATCGGCATGTTGCAGCAGGGTTTCAGCAGTGGCGCCGTGTTCAGGGTAGAGACTGATACCGATACTGGTACCGACCTGGAGTTCAAGCCCATCCTTGAGTTGGCAGGGTTCGTTCAGGGTCTGAATGATCTCGCTGGCGAGCAAGGCCGCATCCTCAGGATGATCCAGCCCCTGCATCAGCACAGCAAACTCGTCGCCACCCAGGCGGGTCACCAGATCGCTTTCACGTAAGCGATGGTTGAGACGACCGGCAACGAGCTGCAACAGTTCGTCTCCAATCAGATGGCCATAACTGTCGTTGATATCCTTGAAGCGGTCCAGATCCATGACCAGCAGCGCCACCCTATCCTGCTTTCGATGGGCCGCTTTCAGGCCATATTCCAATTGGGACATTAGCAGGCGGCGATTGGCGAGACGGGTCAATGGGTCATGATGGGCCAGATACTCGAGTTCGGCCTCTGTCTGTTTCAATTGACTGATATCGGAGAAGACACCTACATAGTATTTCAACTCATCCTGATCGTCGTTGACACTGCTGATACTCAATAATTCCGGATAGATCTCACCACTCTTGCGACGATTCCAGATCTCACCCTGCCAGTGGCCACTATTCCGGAGACTGACCCATAGTTCTTCATAGAATAAATGGTCGTGTTTACCCGACTTTAGAATATCGGGCCGCTTACCGATTGCTTCAGATTCTGAATATCCGGTCAGTTTGGTGAACGCCTGGTTTACCATCTGGATGATACCTCTTCCATCCGTCACCATCACCCCTTCATGGGTATTCTCGAACAGGGTGGCATACAGATTTAGCCGGGTTATCTGTTTATGCCGCTCAGTGATATCCTCTATTACCGCAATGTAGTGTGTAACCTCGTCACTGTCGTCCACCACTGGCGTCATGGTGATGGAGGCTTGATAACGCCGGCCATCCCTGTGGATATTGGAGATCTCGCCACGCCAGGTGTTTCTCGAAACAATCGCCTGCCAAATGTCACTCAGTATGGACATATCCTGCTGCTGGGGGTCGATTATCTCGTCGAATGACAGATCGTTGACCTCGTCCTGCGCATAACCTGTCAGTTGATTGAATGCAGGATTGGTCCATTGAATTGAACCGATGTTATCGGTAATCGCAATTGCATTGGGGGTCGCCTCCAATGCCTCTCTAAGCAGCAACAGCCTCTCTTCCTGGCGCTTCACATGGGTTAAATCCCTGGCGACGGCAAGGGAGTAGTCAATCTCCTCATGCCGCAGATATTTCGAATTCACCTCTACAGGAATAAGCGCACCGTCCTGTCTGCGATGCAGGGTGGATTCAGTCGAGCTGCCTTGTATCTTCAAGTTGGCCTGTTCACGCCGCCAGCTGCTCTCATTCTCGATGGCGGCGGATATCTCCCATACCATAAGGATACAAAGCTCATCCCGGCTATAGCCCAACATCTCGCAAGCCTTATCGTTGACCTCGATGATACGCCCCGATTCAGACTCGATAATATAGATAGCATCGTCGATCTGCTCGATCAGATTCAGCAGGAATACCTTCTGCTGGGCTTCACGCAGATTACTCAGGGTGTTCTGCAGATCCCGGCTGGTGCGCACCAGCGTCTCATGCAGATACTCCACATAACGACCCTGCAGAGCCTTGACGATGTCGTGCCGGGTAATAACACCGCACAGATTACCATCTGCCCGGATCACTACCAGGCGACGGATGCGCTTGTTTTCCATCATGCGCGCTGCTTCCTGCATGGGGATTTCCGCATGACAGGTGAACACCGGACTATGCATCACCTGCCCGACAGTGATCTCATCATCCTGATTCAGTGACTGAGCCAGGTGGACGATATCCCGTTCCGTCAATATACCTTCAGGTATTCCATCGATACAGACCACTACACAACTGATCTGGTGCTCGGCCATGAGGCGCACCGCCTTGACCAGTGTATCGCTCGGGTCGAGGGACATCACATGGCGGGTCATGGCCGACTCGACGGTCTTTAGCTCGACCAGATACTCCATTCCCATGTGGTGCAGAAAATCGGCTTCACTGACAAGGCCACTCAGACAACCTTCATCATCGACTACCAGTAGATGGCGATATTTTTTCTCCGACATGATGCGGTAGGCATCGTGGAAATCCATATTCTCAGCTGCCGTCAGAGGAGAGTTGCTCATCACATCGTTCATGCGGATTTCGCGGACGCTCTGTCTCTCCGCCATGATCCTGATTGCATCCTGTTCCGTGAAGATACCGATGGGTCGCCGGTTCTCATCCACGGCCACAAGACAACTGATCTGATTGCGCTCCATCCGCAACAGGACTTTGTCAATTGGAATATCCGCTGAGACAGTCTCGACCTCAGTAGAGAAGATTTGCTTAAGCGTGAGTGCGGACATCATTTGCGGTATGTCACCCAAATGAAAAGAGAGTGGTGTGTGAGCGCCTTATCCAATGGAGATATCAAGGTTCTTCAACTATCTGAGAGTTAGATAACGGCCAACTGGAGGATATCTTAAACGCACCCAGGCAAACTTGATTTGATGCGAATAAGAATATTTTTCATGTTTATCCGTAAGTTGTTGTTATTGCCCTGTCCAAAACATTATTGATTAAAGATCGTCTTCTGATGCAACCCTATTGTAGGACATGCAGACAGCATCATGCCACACTCCACCCCGTATAGGATTCTAGTTCTGATTACAGAAGCTATATCCACATGGATACTATGACTTGATCACTGCACAATCATTCTTCTGTTAACCCGAATAACAGCAAAAAGTGTCTATAATCTCAGATAGAATTGTCATACCAATATGGGCGGTGTTCGATGTATACCCCGGCACCTCAGGCTACCGGTAAAAGACTCTTCCACCTAACGATTACGGGATTGTGCCTGTTGCTATTGACAGCTTGTGGTGGCGGTGGCGGTGGCGGCAGCAGTGACTCACCAGCCAATGAAGTAACCCAATTCTCCCGCTTCGAGTATCCCCCGGTCGACCTCTCCGAAATTGAGTTCATCCTTCCCCTGGGCGGTATGATCGGTAACCACGTAACGCCCATCGATCACCAGTACTATGTATCACCCGATTTTGGTGGTACAGAAACAATAGAGATCGATGTCTATGCACCTGCTGATGGCACTGTAAGCAGTATCCAGCACATGGGGAACTTCAACAATGATGACTATCGGTTTGTCATCGATCATAGCGATACCATCCAATCGATCTACATCCACGTGGATAATCTCTCTGACAAATTGGCGCTTCATGCACCGGCGAATGGTCAATACGTCAACACAGACATCAGCGTATCGGCGGGTGAGATCCTGGGCAGTTATTCGGGCTCGGTGGATTATAATCTGGTTGACAACGATATAACCCTTTCGGGTTTTATCAATCCCGACAGCTACACGGCAGAACCTTGGAAGATTCATACCCCGGATCCCTTTGACTACTTCAATGACACTATACGTCAGACCCTGTTATCCAAGTCCCTGCGCACGGTTGAGCCGGTAGGCGGAAAAATCGATCACGACATCGACGGCCATCTGGTAGGCAACTGGTTCCTGGAAAACACCAATGGTTATGCCGGCCTTGATCCCAATAACTACTGGCTGGGACATCTATCCTTTTCCTACGACTATATCGTTCCCGATCACATTATCGCCTCTTTCGGAGATTATGCGGGGGAACAGCGGCAGTTCGGCGTTCTCGGCAACACACCGGACCCGGCTAATGTCACTCTCTCCAGTGGCTTGGTCAAATATGACCTGGTCAGCTATGAATACTATGACGGCGCTGTACCCTGGGACCGCCTGAGTTTCACCCAGGGCCTGAGCATGGACAACTACAGCTTTATCGATGCGGTTGTACTCGTACAACTTATGGAGACGAGACGGCTAAAGGTCGAGATCTTCCACGGACAGACCTCTTCAGACATCACCGGGTTTACCGACGACGCAAGGTACTACACCAGGTGATGCAGGAAGGAATTGGAAAAAGGATTTCATGAAAGCGATTCTATTCTCTCAATATGGATCACCAGCCGAGTTGCACCTGACAGAGATCCCGACACCCTCCCCCAAAGAGAATGAACTGCTGGTGAAGGTTCATGCCTCCTCGATCAACTCATGGGACTGGGAATACCTCAGCGGCACCTTTCCCAATCGCATGTTCTTTGGACTATTCAAACCAAATCCCCGCAAACAGGTGCTTGGCGCCGACATCGCGGGGACGGTTGAAGAAGTTGGAAGCCGGGTGACCCGATTCAAGCCTGGGGATGAAGTGTTTGGCGACCTGTGGGAGAGCTGGGGCGGCTTTGCGGAATATGCCTGCGCACAAGAGAGCGCCATGCAAATCAAACCCGAAGGATCGACCTTCGCACAGGCGGCCGCTGTTCCCCAAGCCGGCGTCCTCGCCTTGCAGGGGATTCGCAAAGCCCCACCGTTACAACCGGATCAGCGGGTATTGATCAATGGTGCCGGCGGGGGTGTCGGCACCTTTGCCATCCAATTGGCCAAGCTTGCCGGTGCGGAAGTAACCGGTGTCGATGCAGCCCATAAACTGGAGGTTGTCATGGCAACCGGCGCTGACCATGTCATCGATTACAAGCAGACCGATTTCACCAAAACCGGAGAGCGCTACCACCTGATAATCGATTGTCACGGCAATCGCTCCATAGCCGACTATAAGAACGCCCTGTTACCCGATACTACCTACGCCATGATTGGCGGCACAAGGATCATCCCGGTCCTGTTACAGGATTATATTGGTCGAATAACCGGCGAAAGCAGAAAATTCTGCTTGGTGGCTGAGGGTCCCAACAAAGGCCTCGGAGATCTCAGGTCTTATATGGAGGCCGGAAATATCAAACCTGTTATCGACGCAACCTACCCATTGGAGGAGACCCCGGAGGCCTTCCGCTACTTCGATAGTGGGCTGCACAAAGGTAAAGTCATCATTACTATAAAAAATTAGTCGATTCCACTGCGTATCCCAGGGCTTCTTTTCTGATTTCAATTTATGACAGTTTGCTCAGGATTTTGTCAGCATTCAGAGATCAGGGTATGGACAGGCGTACAAACGGAAGTTCGCAGTATCGCCGGGGAGTATGCGGCGCGAGACAGGGTCACTGGCTAATGAGTTGTTGGAATAACCAATGCCAGGATCAAGGATGACCCCATGAATGGTGAATGCCCCTGCTGCAAGGAGTAGCAAAAGATACCAATGCTCAGGGCTGATAATTCCCTTAGTGATGAATCCTAACAGGACTCCCAATGATGTGAGTGCCAGATAAAGTGCTGTAAGCATACTTAGAATGTAGAATGGTTAACTCCATCACCTGGTGGATAGCCATCTATAGGCTTCAAGTACCACAAAACGTCTGATAACCAACATCAGCATCTTCTGGCACAACCTGAAACTGCAATGTCTTATTTGTTGATTGATAGGGGGATCGCAAAACATCCAGAAATACTTCCGCGACACTGGCGTCACCACTCTCCAGGCACTCCTGGATGACCTGCTCCATATGATAGTTTCGGGGGATCACGACAGGGTTGGCCTGTCGCATGCATTCCTGTATTGCCTCACTGTTTTCCTGTTGGCTTTCCAGGCGTTGACGCCAAGCGGGATACCAGCTTCCCAACTCATCAAGCATTTTTTGTTCTACTGATTGGGATGATAAGGATTGAGTCAGGCGATCAAACCCCGTGGTGTAATCGAGCTGTTTCTGTTCAAGTCGATCCAATAGTCCGAATATCAACGCATCATCACTTGACATGATTTGAGAGAGGCCGAGTTTACGACCCATCATCTGCAGATAACGTTGTTTGAATTGCCCGGAAAAGTTTTCCAGGCGGGATCCCAAGGTATCGATGGCCTGCTTTTCGTCCTTGTCTATCAGATGTAACAAGGTCTCCGCGAAACGCGCCATATTCCATTGCACGATGGCGGGCTGATTGCCAAACGCGTAGCGTCCATCCCGGTCGATGGAGCTGAAGACGGTCTTCGGATTATAACTGCCCATCATGGCGCAGGGGCCATAGTCGATGGTCTCCCCTGAGATGGCCGTGTTGTCAGTGTTCATGACACCGTGAATGAAACCCACCCGGAGCCATTCGACCACCAGCTCGATCTGGCCTTCCATGACCTTGTCGAACAGCTGCAGGAAGCGTTCACCACCACCCTCCTGCAGTTCGGGATAGTGACGCTTGATGGCGAAATCGCAGAGTTGCTCAATCGCCTGATGATTTTGTCTTGCGGCGAAATATTCGAAGGTGCCCACACGCAGGTGGCTGGATGCGATGCGAGTCAGTACCGCGCCCGGTTGTACTGTTTCACGATAGACTGGTTCACCCGTTGTGGTCACCGCCAGGCTGCGGGTCGTCGGTATGCCCAGGACGTGCATGGCCTCGCCCATGATGTACTCCCTGATCGCGGGCCCCAGGGCATAGCGTCCGTCGCCGCTACGGGAGAACGATGTCTGCCCGGACCCCTTTAACTGGATATCTCTTCTTTCACCGGAGTGATCGGCAATCTCGCCGATGATATGGGCGCGTCCGTCGCCAAGTTGGGGCACGAAGTGACCGAACTGGTGGCCTGCATAGGCCAATGCGATAGGCTCTGAACCCGGTAGGAGTTTGTTGCCCGAGAATAGCTCTGCCAATTCCTGTTCCGATAAGTTTAATTCTTCCAGTAATGGCAGTTCTCCGGCCAGGCTGCTGTTCCAAAGAAACATCTTGGGATCATTTACCGGTTCCGGCTGAGTGCTTTCATAAAAGTTCTCGCCCAGGCGGACGTAGCTGTTGGTGAGTTTCATTCTTTCAACATAGCATAACCCCAGGTTGACTTAATCCATGTAGGATGTGGGATAAACCATCCCCGAATTGCTCAATATCATGAGCAATGATTGCGGTGCGGCAAACCATACCCTACGCTTCGATAGCCTATAAATCCTAAGGGGTAAAGTCCTGCTCAATAGTGAACAGTTGATCGAGCAGGATCGACATGGCATCGATATCCACTGCTGTTGCTTGGCGAATATTCACTGTTTTGGAGTGGGAAATTGCTGCTTGCCTGCTGCCAACAGTTTGAGCGCCTGATTTCGACACTCCATCATCACCTTGACATCCAGACCCTTGTGCCAACGTACAGGTATTAGGTTTTGACCATAGTAAGCCCCCGCCAACATACCGGCAATGGCCCCGGTAGTGTCAGCGTCCCCACCCCGGTTGACCACATCGATGAGAATATCTTCAAAGCTGTCATTGGCAAACAAGGCCTGAAAAACGACCTGCAAGGTCTCCACGATATAACCACTGGGATTCTCCACCCGCCGCCTGTCGTATCGATAGAGAGGAAACCGGGTAACCAGTGAGGCTGCCATCTCCTCGAGGCGGGATTTGTGCCAGCCCTTCAGTGCGGCGACAACCATCTCCACCACTGTCTCGGTACCGGCATCCGCCATGGGGTTGTTATGTGTGATATGGGATTGAGCACGGGAGGCCTCCAAGCGCTCTCTTTGCGGGGCATCGCAGTAAAAAAGTGATATGCCCAGGGAACGCATGCAGGCGCCGTTTCCGGCATCGAACTCGTTCACTGCTACCGCGGTCTCTCCCGAATTGCGGTAGTGGACAATCCCACGCCTGACAGTGTTGCCGATGTCCACCGGTTTTTTACGCATCCATTGGCTGAATGCCTCTGCCACTGCCTTTGCCTCGACCCCCTGGTGGTCGAGTATCGATTCACCCAGCGCCAGGCTCATCTCCGTGTCGTCGGTAACCCGCCCGGCCTTCAGGCGCAGCCATCCGCCGCCAATGATCTTGTCATGGACACCATGTTTTTCCTTGATCTCCCGGGGCGTGAGAAACTCGGTGGTAGCGCCCAGCGCATCACCCACGGCAAGACCGATATAGGCACCCATGGCCCGCTGCTCACTGGTCAGTAGCGCTGGATCTGGCTTCGTCTGCGTGAGGCCGATCAAGGGTGACATCAAAACTACTCTTCACTGCCGAAGCAGTTGTCATAGTCCACGCAGACCTCGCAACTGGGAGAACGGCAGGTATAGATCCCCTCGGTTTCGCAGAGCTGTTTATAGAGGAACTTCTTCCATTTCATGTCACGGTCGTTACGTTTTGCCAGCGGCCTGAAGCAGGTCAGCATCAGCTGCGACAGATCGGCACGCTGCCATAGTCCCAGGTCCTGCCACATATGGTCACTGCCCATGCATCCGGCAACCAGGATATCCGCCATCCAGGTCTCCGACGACGAGATACCGCTGCGATTGACCAGCAAGAGTTTTTTCAGGTCATCCATCTCGTCCTGGCGCTCGGGATCCATAGCCTGTGCCCGCTCCATCAAGGCATGGGCATCGAAGCCGGGAAAGTGGTAGGCCATCATACGGCGATACTCCACTTCACCCAGGCCCAGCCATAGGGGCATAGCACCCTCGCCCAAGGCCCAGGAGGAGAGCATGCGCGCCAGGATCTCCTCGACAGGTTCACCACGACGCGCATCCATCAGCCTGGCATGGAGATCGCTCAGGGTCTCGCTTGCCAAAGCAGGCATGGCCATCAGACTGCCTCGTACTCGACGACGATATCCTCATCCCTGGGGATAAACTGACAGGCCAGGCGCCATTCGCTGGGGAGATCGTCCACGATCATCTTCTCCAACTCCTCCTTGCTGACCTTGCCCAGTTCGCGCAGCACCTTCTTCTCCTTCTCTTCCAGGTGATAGCCCATCGGTTCGGTGTCGCCGATGTATTTCACACGGATGACGCAGCTGCCGCAGTCACCATCTCCACAATCGAAACTGATCGGGATCTTGTTGGTCTTGGCAATCTTAAGGACTGTCTCGGTAAAACTGCCGGCCACGGCATATACCGTCTTGTCCTTGTATTCGGGATTGGTAAAGGTAATTAAAGGCATCTTGCTTTCTCTCGGTTTCGGTTATTTAGGCAGGCTTGACTTTACAGTCACCCAGAACCTGTGCCTGACAGGCCAGACGGTCGTGACGGCTCGCCATGTTCTCCTTGAGGATCTTCTCCTCCAGGACGGAGGGTTCGGTCAGGTTGTTCCACCCATCTGTGACATGCATCATGCAAGTCCCGCAGTCGCCTTCGCGACAGCCGTAAATGATGCCTGCACCGATTTTTTCCGATACCTCGATCACACGGGTACCCGCAGGTACATTCACCGTCTGTTCGATATCCTCGAATGTTACTTTTGCTTTAGCCATAGCTTTTCACCTTAAGGGTTAACGTTAAAATTCATTTCATGATTGTTTTGTTTCAAAGAGGTCTCAAACAAGATCCGCAAAGTCGATCACCGCCTTCTCCTGATGCTTGCCTATCAGCACCTCTGCTATCTGCCGACCGAAGGAGTGGCAGCCCTGCAACTCCTCATCGGTAGGTATCAACTTGACCCGCATCCCTTCATGGGGGATATGCATCTTCAGCCCACGCATGCGATCCTCGATCATGCGCACCGCCTCCCCGCTCCAGCCGAAGGATCCGAAGGCGCCGCCGATCTTTCCTTTCAGGTTGACCACGGCCAGTGACGAGAGCAGATCCCAAACCGGCTTTACCGCATCACCGTTGATGGTGGGGGAACCGAACAGCAGGGCATCCGCCTCCTCGATAAGATCGACAAAGGGATCGGTCTCCCCGCCCTCCAGGTCGTAGATCGAGACACGCACCCCCTCCACACTGCCTGCGCCTGCACTGATCTCCTCGGCCATGCGCGCTGTATTGCCATAGGAGCTCATGTAGAAGATCACCAGCGAGTGGTCATCCGATCCGATCTCCCGGGTCAGACTGGATGTGGAGAGTTCCCGGTAGTGGGTGACGTAACGCCTGGGCCGCTCGCGAAGAATCGGTCCGTGGGTGGGTGCAATCTGTTTCAGGGTCAGAGGTTCGATAAGCTTCAACGCATCCATCACATGCTTTTTGAAGGGACGCATAATGTGGGCATAGTAGTAATCGAAGGAAAAGCGGAAGTCCCCGACCCGGTCGTTGAACAGGCGCTTATCGCAATAGTGACACCCAAAGACATCCCCGGAAAAGAGAATCCCCTCCTCTTCCAGATAGGTGCACTGGGTATCGGGCCAATGTAGAAAGGGTGTATGCAGAAAGCTCAGGGTACGATCACCCAGGCTAACGCTATCACCGGTATTGACCGTCGTATACTCGAAGGATTCGTTGGACGGTTTCAACAGGGCCTTCAACATCGAGGTGGCCCGTTGTGAAATGTAGAGTTTTGCCTGGGGTGCCCGACGCATCAATTCAGGCAGTGCGCCGGTGTGATCCGGCTCCAGGTGATTGAGCACGATGACCTTGATCTCGCTGTAGTCCACTTCAGACTCCAGCCGCGCAAAGAACTCATCACTGAAGTTCTCCTTCACCGTGTCGACAACCGCAACCCCCTCACTGCCGCGGATAAGATAGGCATTATAGGTGGTGCCATTGGCGGTGCTGAGGATGATATCGAAGGTCCTGAGGGTTGGATCGAGCGCACCTATCCAGTAGACATCGTCGGCAAGTTCGACGGCCTTGCGATGAGTGGAAACATCGATATTGTTGTTCATCCTGGTGCCTCGCATGCAATGGACACTTCATCCTGCATGGGACAATCCTGCAGCTTCTCAGCGGCATTCAAGACGACACCCAATGCCTGCAGAACAGATCCAGCTTCAAAGCCTGACTGTCTGAGCTCGCCAAATTCGAGCAGGGGCCGACGGATGAGGATCGGGTCGGCGATCATCAGCGCCAATGCCTCTGCTTCACTCAATGCATCGATAGGGAGCTCCCCTGACTTCACTCTGGGCGACGTAGTGTTGAACCACTCCGCTACAGGCTTATCGCAGAAATAGGGGCGCAGCCGCTGCCCCGACCAGGCTTCGCTGATCAGGTCACGCACCACAAAATCGACACCCTGGCTGCGCAGTAGCTTCTGTTGTCTCAGGTTCCCCACACAACCGGGTTTTGCATAGAAAACCAGATCAGTCATCGACTCGTTTACAATCATGCAGACTCATCAAGAGCGCTGAGTTTCGCCGCCACACCCGGTCGGGCAGATGTACCCAATCGGGCTTACCCTGCAGTGCCGGATGGGCACACTGCATCACTATCTGGCTGAACCAACGCCGACCTGGATTGATGCCACTGTCCCTCGGTACAGTTATCAACTGGAGTTGTGGATCATGATCTGGGTAACGCATGTGCTTCTCCTTAAATACAAAATCGGTTATACCGCTATCGCGCCTGGATCTCGGCCATCACCTCCGCCAACTTCTCCGGCGGAATACCGGTCAGGGATCCAGGGGGATTGGCCGCCTCGCCAATGCCGTTAAGAATGGCCCCTTCGATGGGACAGATGCTGACGCACTGGGGATCGGCGTGATCCCCCTCGCACTCTGTGCACTTCTTGGCATCGATCAGAAAGTGGGGACGCGCTTCAAAGATCGCCTTGCTCGGGCATAGCGGTTCACAGGCCCAGCAGTTGACACAGGTTTCGATAATCGCGTAAGCCATGATTGCTCTCCTCAGGTAGCGGCCTGCAGTTGCTCGGACACCCTGGGTTGATCCAGTTGACCGTTGTCAGCCATTTCCGCATAGACCGCGGCTACCGCTTCCTCGATAGGCTCCATGGCATGCTCCCCATTGGGTTGGATACCTGCCTCTTCCAACTGCTCCCAGGGTTCGTAACCGATCTTGGAACAGAGCACCGCCTCGCAACCCTCCAGGGCACGGATGATCTTCTGCAGGGTGGTTTCCGCATCGCCGCAGGTGTCGCCTCCGCTACAGTAGAGATCGACCTTGCGATGACCGATGAAGCGCACATCGGTAGCAGAGGCCTCGTAGACAAGGAACTCCTTGGCATGGCCGAAGTGCTGGTTGATGACGCCACCACCGCTGGTAGCCACCGCCATCAACACCGGACGGGTCTGTTTCTTATTCACCTTCAGGGAAGAGAGAGAGACGAAACTTTCGCCGGTGTTGTTACGCTGCGCCTCCAGGGTCGCCAGGGCAGCCGCCTGATACTCGGCCCGCTTCGCCATGGCCGCTTCATAGTCCACATCCATGCTCTCCACCTTGTCCATGGTGAATTCATCACCCCGGTCCTCGCCAAGCATGCCCACCGCATCGGCGCGGCACTGACGGCAGTGGCGCATCATGTTCATGTCGCCGGCGCACTTGTCCTGCAGGGTCTGCAGTTCGTCGTGAGTGGGACCACGCTGACCCATGACACCGTAGAAGGTGCCGTGCTCCGCCTCAGCGATGAGCGGCATCACATTGTGCAGGAAGGCGCCCTTGGCCTTCACCACCTTACTCACCTCTTCCAGGTGCTGGTCGTTGACACCGGGGATCATCACCGAGTTGACCTTCACCAGGATGCCCTTCTCAGTCAGCATCTCGAGCCCCTTCTGCTGCTGCTCGATAAGAATCCTGGCGCCCTTCTTGCCCTTGATACGGCGGTTGTTCCAGAAGATCCAGGGATAGATCTTGGCACCTATCTCCGGGTCCACGCAGTTGATGGTGATGGTGACATGGTCGATGTTGTGCTTGCTCAGCTCTTCCACTTGGTCAGGTAGGGAGAGGCCATTGGTGGAGACACAGAGTTTGATATCGGGGGCCTTCTCGGTGAGCTGACGGAAGGTCTCGAAGGTGCGCTCCGGATTGGCCAGAGGATCACCGGGACCGGCGATGCCAAGTACCGTCATCTGCGGAATATTGGCAGCCACCGCCATGACCTTTTTCACCGCCTGGTCCGGGGTCAGCAGTTCGGAGACCACCCCGGGACGGGACTCGTTGGCGCAGTCGTACTTGCGGTTGCAGTAGTGACACTGGATGTTACAGGCCGGCGCCACCGCTACGTGCATGCGTGCGAAATGGTGGTGGGCGTCCTCCGAGTAACAGGGATGATCCTGGACCTTTTGGCGTATGTTCTCCGGCAGATGCGAGAGCTGGTCGCTGGAGCCGCCACATCCGGAAGAACTACAGCCGCTCTCGCTTGGCGCCGCACTTTGACCAATCACCTTCAATTCCATCACTTTGCCTCCAAATCATGACCCATACGGGTTAATGTCGGTTTCAAGAGGCTAGATGCAATCCGCGTGCCGCCTTTGCTCGATGGTCGTATCTTATTGAGTTAATTGATTTTATCGAAAGTACAGTTGGGTAAATGTCGGATTGGATACAGAGTGATGGAGGGTTCCTGTCGTATCCATTACAGGGGAGAAATCCTCCTAGGCAGTCATGAAGTCCTTCTCTCTATCTGTTGCTATCTTCAGGCTGGCAATCTGTTAACAGTTATCCCTTGTGATGTATTCAAGGACTCTCTCCATGAGACCGTTTATCGAGTGATATAGCTCTGGCGAAGCGGCTAATATCTCTGTTTCAGTTTGAATATATTCGCCATCAACCAACTCAGCAGCACAATGCTCAACTATCGCTTGTGCTGAAGCGGGGGTTGTTTCGAGGTGAAATTGAAGTCCGATAACATTTGCGCCAATCTGAAAGGCCTGGTTTCTGCAGACCTTGCTTGCAGCGATTTGGGTTGCCCCTGAAGGTAGATCAAATGTCTCACCATGCCAATGAAATACTACTGCTTCTTCAGGAAACTGGAATAACGCCTTGTTATCAGACCTTACCGCCTGAATGGGAAACCAACCGATCTCCTTCACTGAATTAGAATAGATATCAGCCCCCAAGGAACTAGCGATAAGTTGTGCACCTAAACATATACCTAAAACCGGCTTGCCTGAATCAATTACACTCTTTATAAATTCCTTCTCTTTTACGAGCCAGGGATAGTCAGTTGTATCGTTGACACTCATGGGCCCGCCCATGATCACAAGCAAGTCAACCTCATCGACCTCCGGAAGTTCGTCTGATTCATATAACCTGGTGTTTGTTATCTCGCAACCCGCACTCTGTAACCATATTTCGATACTGCCCAAGCCTTCGAAAGGAACATGTTGTAAATAGAGTGCACGCATTTTCTATACTTTATCTGATACTACTTGTTTAGCAGCAAATCACTTTCTATTGCTTGGTACTTTGATGCTGCATTGATTAACGCTGACGCTGTCAATTGAGGGACCCCATATACCTCTACGGAATTACCATAGGCCGTTCGCAACTTTTCAACCAACAGAGCAAAATCCCCATCCCCTGAAACCAACACTACAATGTCGGACTCTTTTCCATGTTCCATGGCATCGATGGTTATACCAACATCCCAATCACATTTAGCGGAACCATCGGATCTTTGGATATAGGATTTTAATTTAACTTCAAAGCCAATAGCCTTGAGTATATTTTGAAACTGTCGTTGTTTCTGATCACCCTTATCACATGAGTAAGCTATTGCCTTTATCACCTCCCGACCTGAGGTTGCCTTTCTCCAAAACAGATTGTAATCAAAATTCCGGCCATAAGCTTGTTTGGTTGTGTAATAGATATTTTGAACATCAACAAGTATGGTAACTTTTTGCATAAACACTCAGTTCGAGATCGATATAATGCAGAGATCCCCTGCATTTGCGTTCATTCGCGGACTACTTCAATTGACTTCGGATCTGTTCAATTCGTTTTCGGTTGACGCCAAAGTCTGAATACCCTACACGGGAAGCAGAACGGACATGTATGACTGTTTCATCCGCTTTTATCGATGACAAATAAAACTCCACATCATCAACAAATCGAAATATCATGGATGCAAACT
This sequence comes from Candidatus Thiodiazotropha sp. CDECU1, assembly GCF_963455295.1. NCBI lineage: Bacteria > Pseudomonadati > Pseudomonadota > Gammaproteobacteria > Chromatiales > Sedimenticolaceae > Candidatus Thiodiazotropha > Candidatus Thiodiazotropha sp. CDECU1. The sequence goes on along the minus strand of NZ_OY734020.1, from coordinate 1,547,700 downwards.
CTGCTCGAATATATTCTTCCTGAGTCACTATGATCTTTGTTCTCTTCCATGTTTCAAGCATCTTCAAGAGAGCGCCTTGCGCCTCTTGCTGTGTGCCCATAAACTGGATGGGTTGAATGTAATGCTGTTCATCTGTTGCCTGACTGCTAACGCAGTTTGGCGTTTCCGGGCATTGCATCAGTCGGCCGTTATTTACACCCAATTTTGGCATGGTTCCTGAGCATCCTGTTAAAATTATCAAAACCACCAAAACAACGGGTAGTCTCTTTTTCACCACTCATACCCCTTTATAATCATTTGGATATAATCCATATTACTTCATGGAATGCAGGCCAAACATATTGCCCTCAGTATCTATCGCGAGAGATATGAAGCCATACTCACCAATCGACATCTTCGCTTGATGGATTTTCCCACCTGCAGCTTCAACTCGAGACTCTTCAACTGCACAGTCCTCACAAGAGAAGTAGACCAAGGTGCTGTTACCTCCAGCGGCAAAGCCATCCATTTTCACCAGGGCACCAGTAGCTCCATATTCCTGTACATCAGACGGAAAAGACCACATTTCGATGCCCGAATCATTCGGATCATTCAGCTTTTCCAGATCAACCGCAAGAACAGATTCGTAAAACCTTTTGGCTCTTTTCATTTCGTTTACGTATATTTCGAACCAAGCCACTGGATTGTCGGCCATGATGATCTCCTTGCCTAAAGGCGATTTGAATTGCCTGGCATGCAGGCATCCCTTTGTTTGAATCGAAACTACAATAGAACATTTCTTGGAGCATTTTACCAGAATGCGCAGGCTATCTGCTGGATCCTCAAACATACTATAAATGTTGAGTTATAATGCTCTCCGTCATATCCAATATGGAACCTGATCTATGACGCCCACAAGACTATTGATACTAATCCTATCCGTTATGCCGCTCTGTCTGGCAGACAGCAGTGCTGATGATGATACCTTTCACCAAGACCACTCCCCTTCCTACGAGGTTTGGCCCATCGGCTGGGTTCGCAAGCAGGGAGGCAAAACGGTTATCGAGGTGGATGAGGCATATATGCCTGCGCTACTCGGCCTGGATCAGTTCGACGCCATCTGGGTGCTCTACTGGTTCGATCGCAACGATACACCGAAGCAGCGCAGGATCCTGCAGGTCCACCCCCGCGGCAATCCGGATAACCCCATGCGTGGCGTCTTCGCCACCCGTGCACCGGTCAGGCCTAACCTGATCGCCCTAAGCCGTTGCCGTATTATTTCTATACAGGGCAACAGGATTGAGATCGATGAAATCGATGCCTTTCCAAATACCCCGGTACTCGACATAAAACCCTAAATTGGCATGGCATGGACACAGAGAAATCTGGTCTATTAGATAGTGATGCTGTAAGGTATTGTACAGCGTAGCCACTATCTTCTCTGAAGATGGTTCAGGGATGCATTATCGCGTTCCACTCCTATGTCAAATCCAAGACAGGCATCTCTTTGATCACAATGTTTTTATTGTGATTAATGAAATATCTGATAGTGGGTGGAACTTGGCGCTGAAAACAAAGTCATCTCTCATGTTGCCTGTATAATCCCTAGCAGACTATAGAGATTGTCGCCAATCCAACCATTAGGTGCCCAGTGAATCGTGCACGGATGTTAACCATATGTTAAAGAAACTGGCTTTCACGTTGATAGGTCTAGCTATCCTGATTGGGGTACCGACCGTCATCAAGCTGAAACAATTCGAAACCATGGGCGCGGCGCAGATGGAGATGCCCCCCGAGACAGTGACCTCTGATCAGGTCCGCAGCGTGCGCTGGCCCAACACCGTGAGCGCCACCGGCTCACTGGTGGCAGTGCAGGGGGTAACTGTCTCCGCGGAACTGGGTGGTAAGATCGAGGAGATCGCCTTCAAGTCGGGTGATCGGGTTGAGAAAGGCGATCTGCTGGTGCGAATCGACATCACCGCAGAGCAGGCACAGCTCCGTTCAGCAGAGGCGGCAGCCAAGCTGGCGCGGATCAACCTGGACCGCAACCGGGACTTGCGTGCCAACAAGACTGTCTCCCAAGCCGACCTCGACAGCGCCGAGGCCAACTATAAACAGGCCACCGCCCAGGTCGACAATGTACGTGCCACCATTGCGAAGAAGACCCTGCGAGCGCCCTTCGCCGGTCAGCTTGGTCTACGTCAGGTCAACCTGGGTCAGATTATCGAACAGGGCACACCTGTTGTGACCTTGCAGACAATCGATCCCATTTATGTGGACTTCTCTTTTCCCCAACAGCAGTACTCCATCCTGATCCCTGGCACCAAGGTACACATCAGAACCGATGCGGCCCCAGACCAGGTCTTCAGTGGCAAGATTCTCGCGGTGAATCCCGAAATCGACCAGATGACCCGCAGCGTGCGTGTCAGGGCCAAGTTCTCCAATGAGGGTGAACTGCTACGGCCCGGCATGTTCGCCAATGTGGAGGTATTGCTTGCAGATGATGAGGAGGTACTTGCTATCCCGGCCACAGCCGTCCTCTATGCCCCCTATGGTGACACGGTATTCGTGATCGACGAGGTGGAGGATGAAGCCAGTGGCAAAAAACAGCAGGTGCTGCGCCAGCAGGTGGTTCGCCTGGGTGACACCCAGGGGGATTTCGTTGCCGTGGTCACTGGACTCAACGAGGGTGATAGCGTCGTCACCAGCGGCGTCTTCAAGCTACGGCCGAAGATGGCGGTGGTGGTGAATAACACCCTGGCACCGGATGCACAGATGGAACCCAACCCCGCCAATGAGTAACCGGACCCTGACAAAAGGATATTGAGATGGCCAGGATGAAAGCCTTTACCGATCTGTTTATCCAGCGCCCGGTGGTTGCGATTGTGATCAATCTGCTGATCGTCATCGCCGGTATACAGGCCTGGAACAGTCTCAATATCCGTCAATATCCCCGTAGCGACAACGCCACCATCAACATCTCCACGGTCTACGTGGGCGCCAGCGCCGAGTTGGTACGCGGATTCATCACCACACCCCTGGAACAGGCCATAGCATCGGCCGACGGTATCGACTATATCGAATCCAAGAGCCTGCAGGGCTTCTCCATGATCAACGCCCGCCTCAAGCTCAACTATGAGCCCACCAAGGCGTTGGCGGAGATCACTGCCAAGGTTAACCAGGTACGTAACGAGCTGCCCGCCGAGGCCCAGGTACCGGCGATCTCGGTGCAGTCGGCCGACTCGGAGTTCGCCGCCGCCTACATCAGCTTCGCCTCCGACATCCTCTCCCAGGCGGAGATCACCGACTATCTGATCCGGGTCATCCAACCCCGCCTGGCCGCTGTTGCGGGGGTGCAGCGGGCTGAAATATTCGGTGCCCGCACCTTCGCCATGCGCATCTGGCTGAAACCGGACAAGATGGCCGCCTATCATGTCAGCCCGGCCCAGGTGCGCCAGGCCCTGGCCGCCAACAACTTTCTCGCCGCCGTCGGCACCACCAAGGGCTCTCTGGTCCAGGCCACCCTGACCGCCAACACCGATCTGCACACGGTGGAGGAGTTCGAGCACCTGGTGATCCGGCAGCATGACGATGCCATCGTGCGTCTGCGGGATATTGCCGAGGTCACCCTCGGTGCGGAGGATTACGACACAACGGTCAGCTACCTGGGCCAGACCGCCGTCTTCATGGGTATCTTCCCCCTACCCAATGCCAATACCATCGATGTCATCAAGCGGGTGCGCACCGAGATCGACGCCATCGCCCGCGACCTGCCGTCAGGCCTCGAGGTTGAACTCGGCTATGATGCCTCTGAATATATCGCCAACGCCATCACCGAGGTCACCAAGACCCTGGGCGATACCCTGATGATCGTCATCCTGGTCATCTTCCTCTTTCTGGGTTCCATGCGAACCGCCCTGGTGCCCATGTTCGCGATACCGGTTTCCCTGATCGGCAGTATCTTTCTGATGCAGGTCTTCGGCTTCTCCCTCAACCTGCTCACCCTGCTGGCCATCGTGCTCTCCGTGGGCCTGGTGGTGGATGACGCCATCGTCATGGTGGAGAATATCGAACGCCATCTGCGGGAGGGTCGCAGCAAACTGGATGCGGCCCTGCTCGGTGCACGGGAACTGGTGGGTCCAATCATCGCCATGACCATCACCCTGGCGGCAGTCTACATTCCCATCGCCCTGCAAGGTGGGCTTACCGGCGCCCTCTTCCGCGAGTTCGCCCTGACCCTGGCCGGTACTGTCACCATCTCAGGCATCGTCGCTTTGACCCTGTCACCAATGATGTGTTCGCAAATGCTGCGCGATGCCGCGGATGAGGAGAAGGGCTTCACCGGCTGGGTCAACCACCACTTCGACCGCCTGCGCCTGGCCTACGGCCGCATGATCGGCAACACCCTGAACGCCCGCCCCTTCGTCTACGTGATATGGCTCGCTGTCGCTGCGGCTGCCTTCCCCCTCTACAACATGTCGCCCAAGGAGTTGGCACCAGGAGAGGATCAGAGTGTAATCTTCGGCATCATCAATGCACCGGCCAACGCCACCGCCAATCAGAAGGCGTTTTACGGCAAGGCGGTGGAGGAGGCATTTCTCAGTATTCAGGAGGTGGATCTGACCTTCCAGATTCTGCTCGCGCCCTCGGTCGGCGCCCTCTATGACACCGACGGCTTCTCCGGCATGGTGGTCAAGCCCTGGCACGATCCCCGTGAACGCACCGTGTTCGAGATCGTGCCCGATATCCAGGCCAAGCTGTCGCAGATCCCGGGATTCCAGATCTTCGCAACCACGCCCCCCGCCCTGCCCGGCGGTAGCAACTTCCCGGTGGAGTTCATCATCGCATCCACCGGGGACGCCAAGCGACTGCTCGACTTTGCCCAGCAGATACAGACCAAGGCCACGGAAAGCGGCATCTTCCACTTTCCGCCGCTGATCGATCTCAAATACGATCAGCCCCAGGCCCAGGTGGTATTGGATCGGGACAAGATCGGCGCCCTCGGGCTCGATCTCAACCAGGTCGGCAACGACATGGCCGCGGCCCTGGGTGGCGATTACGTCAACCGCTTCAACATTGCGGGGCGCAGCTATAAGGTGATTCCACAGATCGAACGTAGCCAACGACTCAACCCGGATCAGCTTACCGAGATCTACATAAACGGCCCTGAAGGCGAGATGATCCCACTGAATAGCGTGGCGAAGATCGAGAACAGCACCGTACCCCGCTCCCTCAACCGCTTCCAGCAGCTCAACTCGGTGAAGCTCTCGGGCATGACCAACCGCACCCTGGATGAGGCACTCACTGTACTAGAAGAGGCGGCGCGGGAGATCCTGCCCCCCGGTTACACCATGGACTACACCGGTGAGTCGCGCCAGCTGCGCCATGAGGGGAACAAGTTCCTGCCGGCCTTCACCCTGGCCATCGTGATGATCTTCATGGCGTTGGCAGTACAGTTCAACTCATTCCGCGACCCGCTCATCATTCTCCTGGGCTCAGTGCCATTGGCCATGTTCGGCGCCCTGATGTTCACCTTCCTGAAGATGCCCAATCCCAACATGCCCTTCTGGACCAGTGGCTGGACCACCACCCTCAACATCTATGCCCAGGTGGGCCTGGTCACCCTGGTCGGCCTGATTGCCAAGAACGGCATCCTCATCGTCGAGTTCGCCAACAAACTGCAGGAGCAGGGAGAGTCGAAGATCGATGCGGTGCGTGAGGCGGCGATGACTCGCCTGCGTCCGGTGTTGATGACCACGGTGGCAACGGTTGCCGGCCATTTTCCCCTGATCCTGGTAACCGGCGCCGGGGCGGCGGCACGAAACTCCATCGGACTGGTTTTGGTCGGCGGCATGGCCATCGGTACCCTCTTCACCCTCTTCGTGCTGCCGTCGATCTATGTCCTGCTGGCAAAGGAGCATACTCACATGCCACAAGATGACGAGGCTCCCAGCGAAGCACCCGAGAATGCGGTACCGGCACTCAACAGTGATTGAGACTTAGAGCCAACACCAGAGACAGGTTGTACTTTAAATGGATGAGATATTCAGGCTGGACATCATAGTGTACAGCGATCCCAAAGGTCCTTCATATCTCCCTGGCGACGTCCACTACCTCTCCGACGAGGCCCTTTATCGAGTTCGAACCTGATAAGCTCCCGACGATCGGCTTTTTTTCTACGCTGCTCAATACGCCGTTCAGGCCCAGTGTATGGCAATTTCTCGCGTTCCATTCAAACTCCTTTTTGAACATAGTATGCCTGCTAGTTTAGCACTCTTTTTAGCCAATCCTATGAACAGCCGCTGCTTCGCGTTAGGCGCTGGGGGCCTTGCCCGATGTCTCACCAGTAACCAAGGCTCAAAGCCCCCACACCAGAGAGAGATTGTACTTGAAATCGCTTCGCTCGGTGCCGGGTGCAGCCAGTGAATCGTACTCGTTGATCAGACCGATCTTCATCGCCAGCTTACCCTGCTCCGACATGGCCATCTTCCAATTGAAGGCGGTAATGTTGCGGTATTCACCCCCCTCCTCCAGGCTGGGATAGAAGGTGGTCTTGAAGTCAACCGACTCCCGCTCCGAGATGGCCCAGGCTGCATCCAACCCAAGGGTAGCCTCTTGGGTAAACTCCTCATCCACATCCCCATAGGTCTTGTTACCACCGAGACCGATACGGCCAACCAGGTACCAGTTGTCGTCGTTGAAGAATTCATAACCGACACCGGTCGAACCGGAAAGCCTGTAATCCCAATCCTTGAACTCATCCCAATCGTAGCGACCCTGGGCAAAGGCGAACCAGGGATTGTCATTCCAGTACCAATCCTTCAGCAGGTCGGCGAAGAACTGATTTCTCGATACCACTCCGTCGCTCTTTGCCTTGTCATAGGCGGTGACCAGTTTCCAGCCATGGTCCTGGTCCTTGTAACTGCCGGTGTACCCGGCATGCAGACTTATGGATTCGGAATTGCCGGTGGAGCCGTTGATGCCCATTTCGACATCTTGTTTCCACCTTTCTCCCTCGGCAAAGAGGGAAGTGGAGATCGTGGCGAACAAGCATAATGTCAGTCTGGTCAAGTGATCTCTGTAAGGCATAAGCGAGGCGTATTCCAATTTGTTCTCATGTTTGAATTGCGTTAGGCACCTGATGCTGCAAACCATCAGGTTGGCTCAGCGCGACATTAAACCCGGCTATGCCAACCTGTTGCAAGCTATGACCACGCTGTATGCTCAAAAGCACACTAAATCTGAGCCCACATCCATGAAATTGAGAAATGTCTCCATATTTGAACATGACAACCCTTGGCATAAATCCTCGACATTCCCCTGTTAGGGCCTCACCATAGATACATGCTCGATTTTTTATTCAGGATCTCGAGTTCATAATAGTCTGAGCATGCAGATCGGGCGAAGCCGTAGCAAAGGTGCAGCGGAAGCAGATGTTCCTCTCTGGGATGGCAATAGCGAGCATAGGGTGCGTTGAGCCAATCGTTAAGCCGTTGCGCTCTCTCATTTTCATCGAGCGCTTTGTTGGAACAGGTATCGACCAACCAGGCCTCGAAGGATTCATTCATTCGCCTCGACTCAGCGGTGTCAGGTGAAAAAAAGGCCCTCATGTTATGAAACGAAAAGCCCGAGCCAATGATGAGTAGATTCTCGTTTCTCAACCCCCGAAGCGCCTCACCGATCCTGATATGCTGCATTGGGTCCAGGCTGTTCACCAGAGACAGCTGAACACAGGGAATATCAGCATCCGGATAGATGATTTTCAGTGGCACAAACAGGCCGTGATCGAAACCACGCTGATCATTGAGTTCGGCTTCCATACCGGCCTTCTGCAACAGCTGCTGGATCCGGCCTGCCAGCGAGGGTTCCCCGGGACAAGGATATTCAATACTGTAGGACTGTTGCGGAAATCCATAATAATCATAAATCAGTGGTGGGTTCCTAGCTGAGGTTACAGTTGGGACTGCCTCTTCCCAGTGAGCGCTCACAACGATGATTGCCGATGGCTCTTCCATAGCCTTTGCAATCTCCTTCAAGCACTCCACCATCTCTTTATGCCCATCATCGCCAAGCAGGGGCAAAGGTCCACCACCGTGAGATATAAAAATTACGCGTGAGTTTTTTTTCAACGATTATCCCTGCCGAATATATTTGCTCCCGGATGGCAGTCCACCTTGCCCGGAGGGCAAGGTAACGCCAGACGCTCTTCAATATAGAATTCCCAATCAGCCCTCCATCAGATTCGCTTCCACGATGTTGCTCGCAAAGTCTCTGTAGACAGCGCCAATCTGCTTGGCCATGGTGTCCGGGAATGCATGGAATTCACCCGATTCGAGGGCGTCGATAATCGCCTGGGCAACGAGCTCAGCCGGTTCCGCAATTTCACCCAACCCGGCACTGTTCGCCATGTCCGTGGCGATGGGTCCAGGGTGTACGCTGATCACCTGGGTGCCCTGCTCCTGGAGCACATCACGCAGACCCTGCGTAATGGAGTAAGATGCCGCCTTCGACGCCGAATAAGTGGCGAAGTCGGCGAAATTTTTCATCGATGCGACAGAGTTGAGTTGTACAAAGGCGCCACCGCCGTTCGCTTTCAGAATTGGTGCAAACGCCTGGGCCATACGCATCAAACCATAGACATTGACCTCCATTTCGTCCTGCATCGCTGCCACGGCATTACTGGCCAGAGGGTTGGCGATGTTCAACATGCCGGCATTGTTGATCACGATCCCGACGTCCGCTGCCTGCTTTGCGGCGACGGCGATGCTGCCCGGTTCATTCATGTCGATGTGGAGTGGTGCAATGCGGTCACCATAGGCATCGCTCAAGGGCTTTATAGACTCCGGATTACGGGCGGCTGCATAAATTTTACCTGCACCGGCACGCAGAAATTCCTCGACAATGCTCTTTCCGATACCTCTGTTTGCACCTGTTACGAGGACGACTCGGTCTTTTACTGATTGCATGGGATAGCTCCTGTAGATATTTTGATTATATACCGATCGGTACATATTTGAATTATTGTACCATTCGGTACATAATGTCAAGTAGAAATATTGAATGGAGCGAGAGAGCGATGAGTGCGGGCAGGAAACGAACCTTCGATAAGTCGGATGCGCTGGACAAGGCGATGCGTGTATTCTGGAGAAACGGCTATTCAGGAACCTCCGTAACCGACTTGACTGAGGCATTGGGCATCAATAAACCCAGCCTGTATGCCGCCTTCGGTAACAAGGAACAGCTCTTTGGCGCTGCATTGGAACACTACACCTCGCACTATGGTGCGCCGATTCTTGAGCGGCTTACCGAACCGCCAGAGGCACCGGTTACTGAGCGCATTCGGGCCTATATGCTGGGCATCACCGACCTGGTCAGCAACAAGGCACTGCCAAAAGGATGTTTCATCGTCAAAAGTAATTGTGAGGCAGGGGGTAGTGCCATACCTGATGAAATCTCTCTTTCGTTACAGAGCATGAGATCGGCTCACCAGCAGGCGCTGAGAAAAGTTGTGGAGACCGAACAGAAAAGAGGCCTTTTACAGCAGACAAACAAACCGGGTGATATCGCCGAATATCTGTTATCTGTGCTGTATGGAATCTCAGTTCTTGCGAGACAAGGCAAGTCGAGAAAAGAGTTGCTCAAGGTTGTCGATATCGCAATCAATGCCCTGCCACTACCTGTGAGGTAGTGGCAGGTGTTGAGACAGCATGTTAAATAGTGACTAGGGCCTGTTAACACTAATCCAATGCACTCTGCTGGGACTGTTTTTGCGCCCAGCAAGGCAGAATGAGCGTGGTGTAGCCCGGCTACATGAGCGAATGATAACGCCGCTGGGTGCAAAAACAGCCCCAGCCCTTCGGGTTGCGCCCCGTAGGAAGTGCCCTTGGGGTGCGCCTGAAAAAGCACCACTCAGCGTTGCTCGTCGTTCATTTGGAGTCACCAAACTTCTCTCCTCGCGCCCCGAAGGAAGTGCCCTTGGGGTGCGCCTTGATTGGCGCTTTTTCAGGCACAACAGAGTGCATTGGATTAGTGTTAACAGGCCCTAGGCGATAACTGAGATTAGATCTGACGAACCTTTATATTCAGCGTCTGTATCCGGTAGCCTATCTGCCTCGGTGTCATACCCAGTAACCGCGCTGCCTTGGCCTGGACCCAACCGGCCTGCTCCAGGGCGGCGATGACCCGTTCCCGTTCATCCAGGTTGGGATCGTCGATATCCACATTGGCAACACTGCTGAGGCTCGCCGGACCGGGTTGCAGACTGCCCTCCAGACCGGTGAGATTGATTGCCTTTTTATCGATCAGGCCCGCCTCGCTCATCACCGCTGCACGTTCCAGACAGTTCTCCAGCTCCCTTACATTGCCGGGCCAGTCGTAGCGCATCAATAGACCGATTGCGCCATCATCGATCTCCAGCTCACGCCCCTGGCTCTTTGCGATCTTGCCCACCAGAAAACGCGCCAGATCGGATATATCCTCTCTCCTTTCCCGCAGGGCAGGCATGTTTATCGGCATCACATTCAAGCGATAGTAGAGATCCTCGCGGAAACTTCCCTCCTGCACTTCCGACTCCAGGTCCTTGTTGGTTGCCGCCACAACACGCACATCCACCACCTGGGTCTTGACCCCGCCGACCCGCTCGAACTCACCCTCCTGCAATACCCGTAACAATTTGGCTTGAAAGGCCGGGCTGATCTCACCGATTTCATCGAGAAAGATGGTGCCGCCATGGGCCTGTTCGAAACGTCCCTTGCGTTGACTCACCGCGCCGGTGAAAGCGCCTTTCTCATGACCGAACAGCTCTGACTCAAGCAGGGTGTCGGGCAAGGCCGCACAGTTGAGCTTGATGAATGGACCGTTTGCCCTGGGCGAGTTGTAGTGGATGGCATTAGCGATCAACTCCTTGCCCGTGCCTGACTCGCCGCGCACCAGCACTGTAGTGTTCCACTTGGCCACCTGACGCACCTGCTCGAACACCAGACGTATACTGCGCGTATGTCCCACCATATTGGAGAAGCCATGCTCGCCACGCACCTTGCGCCGCAAGGAGTCGCGCTCGTGCTTCAATGCCAGCTGTTCGTCCTCGACCTTCTTCCCCAGGCGCACGCTCTGACCGACCAGGTTTCCTACCATCTGTAAAAAACGATTCTGCCGCTCAAGCAGGTTCAAACTACCTGAAGGCTGTGCCGCCAACACACCCGCCGTTTGATCGCCAATCGGAATCGGCACGCCGATAAAGGGAAGATCGGGATCATACACACCCAGCCTGTCGAGGAAGCGATCCTCATCAGAGATACGCTGCACGACCAGGGGCTCGCCACTCTCCAGGATAGTACCCACGACACCCTCACCCGGTTTGTAGCGAACCGCATTGAAAGGTTCGGGGTTTTCATGCAGCGCACTCACCAGCAGGTCGCCGCTCTGTTTATCAAACAGACAAATCATACCGTGACGCATGTTGCCGCTATCATTCAGCGTCTTCAGAAGCTCCATCAGGGTCTCGCGAAAGTCGAGGGAGCGGCTGAGTACCTGGCTTACCTGATATAGGCTTTCCAGTTCCGACTCCATCACAGAACTGGTGTGACTTCCTGTCATAGCATCATGTTTAATGTCGTGTGAAACCATAAAATCATTCGCCTCCAGACCCATTAAGGGGCAGTCTCACAAATATGCGGCAACCACCTAGAAAGTCCGCATCGATCTCAACGCTGCCTCCATGCCCGATGGCAACCTCCTGTGCCATGGTCAATCCCATGCCTGCATGCTCTTTTGCCTGTGTCCAACCACAGAAGAATGGTTCAAAGGCCTTGAGTCGATGTGCCCTGGGTACACCCGGTCCGTTGTCCATCACTTCGATAACCAGCTCCAGCCCATCCACTCGCGTCTCCAAACGGATCTCCCGGTAATCCCGATCCGACTCACTCAGGGCCTGGATGGCATTGTCCAAAAGATATTTCAGGAGACCCCGCAAGGCATTGGCGCGGCCGGTAATGCCGGGCAATACCGTTGCGGGACGCCAATCGATAATCACACCACCCGCCAACATCTTTTCAGTGGAGAGCTTTATCACCTCATGCAAGAGCTCATTGATATTCACCACTGTTGCCTGCTCGGAGGTGGGGCTGGGAAGTGCGCCATGCAGGCTTTCCATCGCCTCGTCACCACTCTCGAGAGCCTGCTGTAACACCTTACGCAATCCATTCTGACTCGCTGAAGAATCAGGCATCGAGAGGGCTGCCTTAATCACATTCAGCGGTGCCTGAAGCTTGTAGATGGAACCGGATATGGCCTCGCGCATGGTCTGTACCATCTGCTGCTCAGCCATGCTTGCACGAATCATATTCAGTCGCGCCTCATTGATGCGATTTCGGCTACCGGTGATCTCGTTGGCGATCAGCAACAGGCAGCAACGCGCCACATCTGATTGTTTGAAGTAATTTTGCGCGGCCTCATCCAACTCTGCGACACGCACCCCGGAACAGGCGAACCAGCGCGGATTACTGCTGCCGGGTGGATCGAGTCGCACCTCGATATTGGTAAAGCCTTCACCGATCTGACAGACGTTGCCAAGATCGAAGCCGATCTGCTGTTCCAGGGCATCGAGAAAGAGAGTGGCGGGTTCAGTGCCTCTGAAGTCACCAATGAGTACCTTATAGGCATGGTTGTCGAGTAGAACCTTTCTATCCGCACCGACCATGGCCACCACCATGGGTGCCGCATCCAAGGCTGCCTCGGTGAGACTCTTCTGGAACTTTAGCTGCTGTTCAAGTTGGTGCATGGATGTCACATCACGGTGCATGCCCAGGTAGTAAGCAATCGATCCTTTCGGATTGAGAACAGGTGATATGGTCAGCTCGGCAAGATACTCCTGCTGATCTTTGCGGTGGTTGACCAGCTTGCCACGCCAGACATTACGCTGCTGAATCGTCTCCCATAGATCCTGGTAGACCTCGATGGGTGTGGAGTTACTCGACAGGACCGACTCGTTCTTCCCGATCAACTCATCCCGGGGATAACCTGTTAATGTTTCAAACGCCTGATTAACATAGAGAATATGGGCAGTCGGATCAGTAATCGAAATAGCGATGGGGGCCTGCTCCACGGTTTCCAGAAACAGCTTGGGTGGCAGATGCTGTGTAGTTCCCGGGGCACTGAAGGCCTCGATCACTTCCGCCGGCGTCCCCTCGGGGGGGGATGCCAGAAAGTTGCTAATCGTGTCTAAGACCTCACCGGATCTGGATTTGCGCTGCATCATAACTGCTCACTTCACTTAATCAGGCTCAAAATGTGGAAATTATCCTGAAATAAGCAAGAGCCATACCACTGCCTTCTGACCGATGAGGATAGGGATCCACAACATCCTATGTCATACACCTAACAGAGATCGGCAGATGGCCTGTCGCAAAGCCTACATGTGGGGGGGTTCTCCCCCACATCTCATCCCACGGCATCACAATCATCGCGCGGGGAAAAGATACACTGGCAGATCTATTTCACTCTTATTTTCAGGATGATAGGGAAGGAGATCACAAAACCAACCGATGCTGGACAGAAGCATAATGGTGAATTGGCATATTTATTGTTGGGTGATTCTCATCGTAGCTTAAACCGACGGGATCCATGGAACTCTTTCTAATCATTCTCTCTACAGCGCTGGTCAATAACGTGGTACTGGTCAAATTTCTCGGCCTCTGCCCGCTGATGGGCGTCTCCAACAAACTCGACTCTGCGCTTGGCATGGGGCTGGCCACCACCTTTGTCCTTACCCTCGCCGCATTCGCCGGGTGGCTATTGGAACACTATATCCTTACTCCCCTCGATCTCGGTTTCCTGCGCATTCTCACTTTTATACTGGTGATTGCCGTGGTAGTGCAGTTCACCGAAATGCTGGTACGTAAAACCTCGCCGGCGCTATATCAGGTACTCGGTATCTTCCTGCCCCTCATCACCACCAACTGCGCTGTGCTTGGTGTTGCATTGCTCAACGTACAGCAAGAGAACGGCTTCTTTGAAAGCCTGCTCTACGGTTTCGGTTCCGCCCTTGGTTTCACACTGGTACTTGTGATGTTTGCCGGTCTGCGGGAACGGCTTGCGCTGGCGAATGTACCTGCTGTCTTCAGCGGCGCACCTATTGCCTATGTGGTGGCCGGCCTTATGTCATTGGCCTTTATGGGCTTTGCCGGTTTGACCAACTAGGGCCTGTTAGCTCTTAGGGAGGGATTAATGATGGTTTCTGCAATCTTCATTGTTACCGGGCTGGGTCTGATGATGGGGGCCCTGCTGGGTGTGGCGTCAAAATATCTGGCGGTGGAAGGTAATCCCCTGCAGGGTGAAATCGAAGAACTCCTGCCTGGCTCGCAATGCGGGCAGTGCGGTTATCCCGGCTGTACACCCGCGGCTGAGGCGGTTGTCAATGGTGAGGCCCCTGTCACCATGTGCCCTCCCGGCGGCAAGGCCCTGGCTGAGGCGCTGGCCGAGAAACTGGGGGTAAGTATCGACCTCTCTGCTGTGGAAGAGAGGGCGCCCACGGTGGCCTTCATCCATGAAAGCCTCTGCGTCGGTTGTACCAAATGTTTCAAGCGCTGCCCCACCGACGCCATCCTGGGCGGACCGAAACAGATCCATGCGGTGTTTGCCGATGCCTGCACCGGTTGTGAAAAGTGTTATGACGTCTGCCCGACCGAATGTATCGAAATGCGCGAGGTTAAACCGACTCTGCAGACCTGGTATTGGCCGCAACCGGCCAAGGCGGCCTAGCCCGCATATTTCACCAGGCGGAGCGTACTAATAGGAATTCTCATGAGCATTAAGCAACTGACCAACTTAATCAAATTTGTGCTGAATAAACACCAAATCCTGATGAGATATGCGGGCTGACCATGGGCGCCGAAAACATCATTAAACTATTCAAGATTCGCGGTGGCGTACATCCCGAGGACCGCAAGCAGCTGAGTGCCGAACAGGCAATTGAACATCTGCCTATGCCACCGCTGCTGCATATTCCCCTGCAACAACATATCGGGGCCGCCGCAGAGCCACTGGTCAGACGTGGCGACATGGTCAAGAAGGGCCAACGCCTGGCCCGTAATCAGGGCGCCATCTCCGCACCGGTGCATGCGCCCACCTCGGGCAGGATCATGGGCGTGGGGGGCTATCCCGCTCACCACCCATCCGGACTGTCGGTCAGGACGATCACCCTGAAACCGGATGGAGAGGATGAGTGGACAGACCAACTTGACCCGGTCCATGCACCATTCAGTCTATCCCTTGAGGAGATAGCACAGCGCGTTGCCGATGCGGGAATCGTCGGTATGGGGGGAGCCACCTTCCCATCGGCGGTAAAACTGAATCTGCGCAAACGTTATGCACTGCATACCCTGGTCATCAATGGAGCCGAGTGTGAGCCCTATCTGACATGTGATGACCGCCTGATGCGTGAAAAATCTGCTGAGGTTCTCGACGGCGTGCGCCTGATGGCACGCGCCCTTGGAGTAGATCGCATCCTGGTTGCCATCGAAAACAACAAACCACAGGCACAGGCCGCCATGCGGCATGCCGCGGAGGCCCATGACCAGGTCAGTGTTGTCGGACTGCCGACCCGCTATCCCATGGGATCTGAGAAACACCTGGTACAGACTCTGATCGGCAAAGAGACACCTGCCCGAGGACTCACCGCCGACATGGGCGTGGTGGTTCACAACGTGGCAACCGCACTGGCGGTACACGATGCCCTCTACCATGGCTGGCCACTGATATCCCGTGTCATGACCATCACCGGAGGCGCTATCCGGGAACCGAAAAATCTGCGTGTGCCTCTGGGCACACCCCTCACCCACTTGATCGATTACTGCGGCGGATATAGCCAACAACCAACTCGATTGATCAGTGGTGGTCCCATGATGGGACAACCGCTTCCCAGCACCAGGGTACCCGCGGTCAAGGGCAGCAACGGCCTGTTGGCACTGACCGCCGACGAAAGCGAAAACGGCGATGAGATGCCATGCATTCGCTGCGCCAGCTGTGTCACTGCCTGTCCCTGTGGTCTGGTACCACTGGAGATGGCAGCCCACATCCGTGCCGGGGGACTCGACAATTCGGTCAAGCTGGGCCTGCTCGACTGCATCGCCTGCGGCTCTTGCTCATATGCCTGCCCATCCCACATCCCCCTGGTGCAGTACTTCAACTATGCCAAGGGCGAGCTGGCCGCCCGCCAGCGCGCTCAGCACAAGCAGGGTGAAACCAAACGTCTGGCGGAGGCACGCAACGAACGCATGGAGGCGATCAAGAAGGCCAAGCGCGAAGCGATGATGAAACGCAAGAAAGAGATGGAAGCGAAGAAGAAAGCAGAGGCCCAAGCCAAGGTTGCCGCGGCGTCCGACTCTCAATCCGACACTAAAACCGGGACTGAGACATGTTAGAAGAGCAGCCCGTCGCCGGCCCCTTTACCCACGCCCGCACCAGTATCAGCCGTACCATGGGGCTGGTCATGCTGGCATTGCTGCCTGCCACCCTGTACAGCCTCTATCTCTTTGGTTGGCCGGCGATCTTTCTTTTTGTCACCACGCTGATCGCTTGTCTGCTGTTCGAGGCCGGCTCCCTGCGCATTGCCGGGAAGCGTGCCCGTCCCTTCCTGCTCGATGGCTCAGCCCTGCTCACCGGTTGGCTGCTGGCCATGACTCTGCCTCCCTGGGCACCCTGGTGGATTGGCGTGGTCGGCGCTTTTCTTGCCATCGTCATCGCTAAGCAGGTGTTTGGTGGTATCGGCCAGAACCTGTTCAATCCCGCCATGGTGGCGCGGGTGGCACTGTTGATCTCCTTTCCCCTGGAGATGACCCTGTTCAATTCACCAGCGCCCCTTTTCTCGACCCAGGCGCCCGGTTTTCTCGACAGTCTCGCCATTACCTTCGGCAGCTCCGGTCAACTGGACGCCATCAGCAGCGCCACCACCCTGGGACATCTGAAGACAGAGCTGGGTCGCGCGGTACCACTGGAGACCGCCAGCAGTGGCATCGATTCCCTGTGGCGGCTCTCCCTGGGTCAGACCAGCGGCAGTCTCGGTGAGACCTCCGCCCTGCTACTACTGCTGGGGGGATTGTTACTGATCTACAAACGGATCATCACCTGGCATATCCCGCTGGCCATGCTGGGTACCCTGACCTTGCTGGCCAGCCTCTTCCATCTTATCGATCCGCAGAGTTACGTCGACCCACTGACCCATCTGCTATCAGGGGCGGCGATCATGGGCGCCTTCTTCATCGCCACCGACCTGGTGACATCACCCGTCTCGATCCGTGGCCAATTGTTGTTCGGTGCCGGTGTCGGCCTGTTGGTCTACGCCATTCGCACCTGGGCCGGCTACCCGGAAGGGGTTGCGTTTGCAGTGATGCTGATGAACGCCTGTACCCCGTTGATCGACCATTACCTCAAACCTCGCATCTATGGCCGCGACCGCAAGGGCGAGCCGCTGAACTATGCGGATGAGGGGGGTGACGCCTGATGGGTACACCACTGGAACCCAAATACCGCAAGCGGGTCGGCTATCAGGCTGTATTGCTGGGCGGCTTTTCCACCCTGGCCACCGCCCTGTTGGTGGCCGGCAATATCGCCACCAAAGAGGCCATCCAGGCGCGTCAGAAAGAGGACCTGCTCGACTCCCTGGCCCAGGTGGTTCCCGATGCGCGATACGACAACGACCTGCTGGCCCATCCCCTCCAGATCATGGATGAAAAAGGTAGGCCGGTAACCATCTATCGCGGCACCATCGGCGCCCAGGTCAACGCCCTCGCCTGGGAGATCAGCGGTCAGGGCTATGCCGGTGAGATGCGGCTGATCCTGGGGCTGGACGCCGAGGGCAAGGTCCTCGGTGTACGGGTGCTCTCCCATGCGGAGACACCGGGTCTAGGGGACAAGATCGAGGTGGCAAAGGACCCATGGATTCTCAGCTTTAACGGCCTGTCACTGGGTGATCCCCCGGATAGCGAATGGGCAGTAAAGAAGGATGGAGGACGCTTCGACCAGTTCAGCGGTGCCACCATCACACCCCGCGGGGTAGTGGGTGCGATCAAGGACGGCCTGGCCTTCTTCAAGCACAACCGCACCGAACTGTTGAATCCACCGGTGATCACCACGGATGTGGTGAAGCGGTAATTAAGTATCAGTCCGCAAATGAACGCGAATAAACACGAATGCTGTCGATGCTTTCCCACACCGTTATACGCAGGGGTGTTCACAGCTGGAGCAACAATTCGATGAGTAATGACTACCGACGCATCGCCAAAGACGGTATCTGGGACAACAACATAGTGTTCGCCCAGGCCCTCGCCCTCTGTCCCTTGCTGGCGGTCACCGGCACCGCCAGCAACGGTCTCGGCATGGGACTCGCATCCACGGCGGTGATGATCGCCTCCGGACTGCTGATCTCCCTGTTCCGCGGCATCATCACGCCACAGGTGCGTATCCCTATCTTCGTTCTGATCATCGCTGTCCTGGTCACCCTGGTGGATATGTCGATGAATGCCTGGGTGCACGATCTGCACAAGGTACTGGGGCTGTTTATCCCCCTGATTGTCACCAACTGCGCCATCCTCGGGCGGGCCGAATCCTTCGCCTCGCGCAACCGGGTGCTAGCTTCGATCTTCGATGGCCTGATGATGGGACTCGGCTTCACCCTGGCCCTGGTGCTGCTGGGAGCCGCCCGTGAGATCCTCGGCAGCGGCACCCTGTTCGCCAACGCCGCCTTGCTGCTCGGATCATGGGCCTCCTTCCTGGAACTTGAATTGATACCGGACTACAAGGGTTTCCTCCTCATCATTCTGCCACCCGGCGGTTTCCTGGTGCTGGGTTTCCTGCTTGCCGGCAAACGTTTGCTTGACCGTGCCCTGGCTGAGCGTGGTACCAAGCGGGCAACCGTCGAAGCCACTGCCTCCAACCAATAGATGGAGTAGAGCGAGATGAATGTAGGTGTGGCCTATGCCGATAAATTCAAACAGGTCTGGCTCAAACTTGAGGTACCGGATGACAGCACTGTACGTCAGGCTATTCAACACTCCGGCCTGCTCAATCAGTTTCCGGAAATCGACCTGGATAAACAGAAGGTCGGTATTTTCGGCAAGATCACCAAGCTCGATGCCAGGCTCGAGGAGGGATCCCGCATCGAGATCTACCGCGTTATCACTGCCGATCCCGAACTGGTGGAGCGCCGGGACCGGGATAACGATGATTGAATGGTTTTACTCAAAATATCGAGTCATGAACCACTTAGGATAATATTTATATGAGAATCTGAAGCGTCTGTGTTATCAACGGGTGATAAAGACTGGATCTGTAGCTGTTGCTATTATATTGGTCATGACAATAAATCAACTACAGCATCTTGCACACAGACACAGGCAAACCACAATGCAATCCAGGCTCTCAATCTTAATCCTGCTGGGATTGTTATTGCTGCCCACTTTCATCCGGGCTGACGCACCAGAAGGCTATCCTTTCCTTCCTTTCGATCAGGCCATAACCCAATCAAGGCACGAATCCAAGCCACTGTTCGTCTATTTTGGCCGATACGGATGCGGCTATTGTGAGAAGACCAATAAAGAGGCGTTTTCCGACCCATCCGTCAGAGAGAGGTATTCAACACACTATGCCCTGGCCTATGTAGATGCTGAAAGCGGTCGCCGTATACGCCTACCCAGTGGGGAACGGATTGCAGAACGTGAACTGGGTACCCGGTATAATGCCCTGGTCACCCCTGTTTTTACCTTTCTCAATCCTGATGGCGACACCCTTTACCGCATGATCGGTGTGCAACGTATCGAGGACCTGATCGAAGCGGATGAAAAGATACAAGCTGCCCTCTCAAAGGCAACTAAGTGACAATCATTAAACTCGCCATCCTTGTGTTGTGGCTTATTCCATCTGCTAGCCTGTTCGCTGCGCCATGGACATTCGAAGGGGCAATCGATGTCTCAGCCGCCGACACCAACAACCACTATTTTCACCATCTCGACTCATCGGGACGACGCAACATTGCCGTCTCAGAGCAGACCATTGCCATCGCCTGGGAAGATGATCGTGACGGTATTCCTCGCATCTATCTGGCCTATAAGCAGACAAACGAAGCCGGCTTTACCCACGAGCAACGAGTCAGCGGGGAGGATGAGGCCTATGAACCCTCACTGATCGCCCTGTCCCGCGGGCGATTTGTGATTGCCTGGGAGGAGTTGGGCCAGATCCATGCGCGGATGGTGTCAGTAGATGGCAGGCTTAGCCTGGGTCCCATTACCAGGATTGACAGTGCACCCTCGGCACAAGTCAATCTGAGCGTCGATGAGGACAGGATAGTCGCAGTCTGGTCGCAGCGAAGCGGGCGCTATGGACGCATCCAAGTGAAGCGGCTAGTCCCCGGAGACAAAGGCAGACTGAAACCGGGCAATGGCTGCGCTGTAGATTCTGTGCCCCCCTCGGATGAGCAACTCTATCCATCAGCTATCATCAGCGACAGCCGCATAATAGTGACCTGGGAGGATCGTCGTCCCAAACACACCATTATCATGGCAGCCGTCGAGCAGCGGAAGAGTGCCTGCGTTTTCAGTGAGCCGATACGCATCAGCGAAAAACCAGAGGGGCGAAACCTTCCATACGGATCGGGGCATGGTGTCTCAAGAGTGGCCCTCGAACGTTACGGCAAGCGAGGTGCTTTTGCTGTTTGGGCGGACAAACGCGATTTTCGTGATGGCTACGATATCTGGGGAGCCCATTTTCTCCCAGTAGAGAACCGGTTCGGTAGCAATGAAAAGGTCCAGGACGATTTTGGCGGTCTGGCAAAACAGCGACATGCGGCAATTACCGGGGACAAGAATGGTACCCTGGTCGTTGCCTGGGACGACGAGAGAGAAGGCGGTAGTGATGTGGTATTGAGCTGGCACGAGGATGGTGAATGGAGCGAAGACTGGATAGTATCTGTTGCATCCGGGGAGGGCCTACAAAGTAATCCCAGCATCCTGTTGGATAGCCAAGGGAACCTGCATATAGCCTGGATTGACCGTCAAAGCATAGGCGGTGCCACTCGGCTTAAATATGCCTTTGGCCGACATCACAAAACGCAGTAAAACAATCATAGTCATTACTGAATTGCATACCCCAAAAGCAGGACCACCCCTTGACTGAATTGGCACCATTAACCTGGGAGCTCATCTGGCTGGCCGCACCCATCATCTTTCTGGCCGGGCTCATACATGGCACCTTCGGCATCGGCTTTCCGATGATCGCAACACCTTTGCTGGCCCTGTTCACCGATGTCTTTACCGCGGTACTGATCTGCGTCATTCCCACCATGTCGGTCAATCTCACGACCATATGGCACGGTGGCAGAGAGCAATTGCGGAATGTTCGTCCTTATCTGATGATTATTCCTTTTGCGTTGATAGGTACGATCACCGGTACTTTTTTACTGCTGTGGTTTGATCCCCGTCCATTTCTCCTCCTGCTTGCCGCCGCTGTATTGCTTTACCTGAACCAGGAGCGTCTTAAAAGGGTTGAATTCTCCTGGGTGAGGAGACATCCCCTGCCGGCCTATATGCTGTTTGGCACCGCTGCCGGACTCATGGCCGGCATGGTGAATGTGATGCTCCCGGTATTGATCATCCTGTTCATGGAGCTGCGTATTGCCACCGCGACAATGGTGGTCCTGTTCAATCTCAATTTTTTCACCGGCAAACTGACCCAGAGCCTGATTTTTTTTCTGCAGGAGATACCCGGTATTGGCAGTTTTCTATTCAGTACTTTGTTTTTGGCCCCGTTTGCGCTGACCGCACTGTTTATCGGTATGCAGTTGCGAAAACGCTTCTCAGCAGAACGCTATCTAAGTCTTTTGCGGGGAGTACTCTGGTTGATGGCAGGCATTTTGATCTTACGATTTTTTTATGCTTATACCTGATTAGTCAGATCTGAATAACCACAATTCAGAGCCAGATCAGGACAATACGAACGGTCAAACACCATTACCCTTCTTTTTCCATCCATGCACCAGAATTGAACATAGCCATATTTCCACTTTGATTCGACAAATCACCCCTCGAGGAGCCTGTAGTATTTCCGTATTCCAATTTCACTACCTAACCCTCTATCTATGAACAAAAACCCTAATTTACATATCAATGATTAGTGGTTATTATAATTAGATGTATTGAACATCACTGACCACACACAACCTGAATAATGATGATTTGGTTCTATTGTTTAATACATACGATATAACATAATATTAATTCTTTCATGTACGATCTAAAATACTATTTATACATTTTCGCTTTAAAGGAATTACAGTCAAGCCTGGAAACTCCTGCTTGTTATGCTTTAGTACCATATGCACATCAAACATATAGTTGATGTTTCCAAACTACCTCTTTCAAACAAGGAGTGGAACGAGCTCGTTTCTCAAAACGAAACCAACACCCTGTTCCAAACTTATGAGTGGTTTTCGTCCTGGTATAAAACCTTCTCTGACACCAACGATCTCTGTTTTCCTGTTGTATATGACGGTGAAACACCAATCGGCTTTGCACCGCTTGCATTATCAAAGAAAAGCAATAAAAGCATAACTTTGCAGCTAATCGGTTATAACAACGCCGACTATCTTGACTTCATCACACCAACACAAAAACATGACGCAGTAAATTTGATCTTCGACTACCTGCTCGAGAGCGTCGAAAACTGGGACCGAATTATACTTAACAATATTCCATACACCTCCTCCACTAGCGGACTAATTGAGGATGCGTGCAAACGACATAACCTTCACTACCTGAAAAACAAGTCCATACGTTGCCCCTACCTCCAAATCGAAGGTCGCCAAGAGGAGGTCGACAAACTACTGAATAAATACAGCAACAAACGTCCACTTAACTATTTTCGCAGACAGGGAGAGTTGGAATACCGCTTGCTTACCGATGAGGAGATCGAAAAGCACCTTCCAGAGTTCTTTTCACAGCATATCCGTCGCTGGGCCGATACACCCTCGCCGAGCCTTTTCAACAACCCTATAAATCAACAGTTTTATATAAACCTTACACAGCAGCTGGTAGATACAGATTGGCTGCACTTCTCCGTTTTGGAACTAGACGGTAAAGCCATTTCATACCATTACGGATTTGACTATGACGGAAAATATTATTGGTACAAACCATCCTTCAATATCGATTATTCCACGCGTTCGCCCGGCTCACTTTTGATACGATTTCTCATACAATCAGCCATGCAGCACAATCGACAAGAGCTGGATTTCACCATTGGCAATGAAGCATTTAAAAAACGCTTCACAAATAAAGTGAGAAACAATGTCAATCTACAAATCTTCAGAAAGAGTAGGACATTTTGGATCCATAAGGCACTCCAACATACTGGCAAGTTAAAGCGTCGTTTCTTTGAGTAACGGGCACACTGACCACAGTACAGCAAGCACACGACTTCCGTCAGGAGTTAGCTATGAAAGTTAGCGTAATTATCCCTACATATAACCGAGCGGAACTTCTGCTAAAAACCGTACAAAGTGTGCTGGCACAAACATATCAGGATTTCGAAATTATTATAATCAATGACGGATCCAGTGATAATACTGAAAGTGTCATCAAGGACTATTCACCTAAGATACGTTACCTGAATCAAGAGAATGCCGGTTTAAATGCGACACGTAATCGTGCACTGAAATTGGCGCAAGGGGAATATATCGCCACCCTGGACGACGATGATATATGGCTTGACTATAAGCTTGCACTTCAAGTCGAACTGCTCGATAAATTTGATTACGTGGGTTTCACCTATTCAAACTTTCACATCCTTAAATCGGATGATATCCGCATACCTGATGGATTAACCACATGGTTAGATGCGCCAATTGACTGGTCTTCCCTTTTCGAGCAAACCTACAGTTACAAAGACCTGTCCCTTGAGTCTCCAATACCTGATGCATCACCTGACGCCATCCAGATACACGTTGGTGACATTTATCACGCTTCCCTGTTTAACCCTCATGTTCTTCCAAGTTCCGCCCTGTTTCGAAGGTCCCTGCTCCCGGACGATATACGTTTTATCGAGCATGACTCCATCTGCGGTGACTGGGACTTCTTTGCACGCCTTTCAAAGGCGCATCAGGCAGTCTTCTTAAATCATGAAACGACACTCAACCGCAGCCATGAAGATGAATTTCGACTCACCAGAACCGATCACAGAATTCAATTGGCAAAAAGAGCTGAATTCATCAAACGAGTATGGAAATCTGATGCTCAGTTTTATCAAAACAACAAGACTGACGTCGACTATACGCTTAACAAAACTCTTCTCAACTTAACCTATCTGCGTATCCTCAACGGTCAGACGGACGAGGCTCGCTCCGCTTTCGAGGAGATCACCCAACCCTACTCGGGACTTAGTAAAAAACAATTATTGGTTGCTGTCATGGGACTGAAAATCCCTGGAGGAACACAGTTAATACAAAACACAAAATCCATGATGCATCACCTGCGCAAATGATCAATTAATCACAATTTCGACTATACTTGGATATATATACACAAAGGAAAGTTTGTAACGATGGATCTAGTCTCCAGTCACCATATCGAAAAAAATGACTGGCCCACCAGCGCAAGCGAGCTTCAGTCACCCACCTATGCGCATGAGTGGTTTTCGGCATGCATAAAAGCATTCCGTGATGACATTGCAATTAATTTTCTCGCAACAACAAAGCATGATCATGTAAACGCGATTGCCCCTTTGTACGCTATAACAAAAAAGGGAATAATCTGGTATGAAATCATTGGCGTATCTAAACTCAATGAACCAGGTGGGCTGATTTACGCGGACAAGGAATCTCTGATTCAGCTATGTAAATCGATAATTAAAAAAGGAAGACCCACACATCTAGGCCGATTACCCGCTGGCGATCTCTCTATCGAAGTATTTGAGAAATTGGCTGCAAAGCATGGGATAATCTTCAAAATTCCTAATACCGGATCCCCGTTTATAGAAATAAATTCTAACTGGGATGACTACTTACTGAAACTACCCTCCCGGCGAAAACAGGATTTCCGACGTGCCCGCAGACGTCTATCCGACCAGGGGGAAGTGTACGTTGATTTTTACTACCCCGATCAAACTGACCTGAACCGGCTTCTCGACAAGGCCTTCGGAATAGAGCAAGCCAACTGGAAGGGCCGGAATAACAGCGCTATAAATTGCCGACCTGACTTGAAGCGATTTTTCACCATTTACTGCAGGTACCTGAGCCAGACGAGGAAACTCGTCATCAGTGCACTCCTGTTAAACGGAGCGATGATAGCGGTGCAGTTGATGGTTCAACATTCAAATCGCTGGTGGGTACTGAAAATCGGTTATGACGAACGCTGGGCAAAATACTCCCCGGGAATACAGCTCATGTTTGAAACCATCAAGGAGGCCTTTAATCGCAAACTCGATGCATTTGAACTACTTGGCACGGAGGAACAGTGGATTAATATCTGGCCCCATAAAACCCATCAATTCACGAGTATCGTCTATTTTCCGTTTAATCTGCGCGGTGTTGGTGCGCTGATTGAGGAAGCCGGTTCTAAGTATCTATCTCCCCTAATGAGCAACCCTTTTATAAAGAAAAACCCAGTGTGAACCGGAATTCCGTGAGCAGAGACGATTCATGATTTTCTTGGCTTAGCCCTGGCGGTTGCTACAGCGTGCATGGGATCGTCCGGCCAATAGTGTTTGGGATAGCGCCCCTTTAACTCTTTTTTCACCTCTGGATAGGTTCTCTCCCAGAATCCTGCCAGATCATCGGTTATCTGCATCGGCCGTTGCGCCGGGGAGAGCAGGTGCAGCATGACTGGCACCCTGCCGGCACAGACTCTGGGTGTATCAGCCAAACCGAACATCTCCTGCAATCTGACCGGGAGGATCGGAGCCGCCTGTATGGTGTAGCGGAGCGGGATCCTGGAACCGCTGGGTACCTTAAGGTGACTGGGGGCATCACGCTCCAATTGCTGTTGTTGTTGCCAATCGAGTCTCGCCTGAAGTATCCCGCGCAGATCGAGACGCTGCAGCTGCTCTCGGCTGTTGATCCCGGACAGCCAAGGCTCCAGCCAGTCTTGGAGATGTGCCGCCAACCACTCATCGGAGAGATCGGGCCAACCAGAATCATCGAGTTGACTTCCAAGCCAGCATACCCGCAGCTGCCATTGACGAAGCTGTTTACTCCAGGGTAGTACAGCCAATCCCATCTCGGAGAGACCCTCCAGCATGGCACTGACGACCAGTTCAGGATCGGGATCGACGAGGGGACGGTAATCCAGGACCACCGCGCCAACCCGTTCTTCAGCAAACGCCTTCACCCGCTGCTCCCGCTTATCCCAAACAACCGACGATGTGGCTTCGATTTGCATATCGGGAAGCTGACGAATCTCCGCTTCAGTGATTGCGGCCGCCAATCGCACCCGACCTTGGATCTCGCCGGCATCCAGTTCTGCGACAACCAGGAAATCCTGTGCCGCCAAAGGATCCGTATCATGCAGTAGTGCTGCACGGCCATTGGAGAGACGAAAGCGGCCATGTCCAGTCCTTTGCCCTAACCGATCGGGATAGGCCAGGGCGAGGAGCTGCGCCATAGACAGATCGGAAGGGTAAGCGCCTGCATCCTGGTGTTGCATGCGCCGGTGCCAATCCCTGCTGATCCTATCGACTCTTTTACAGGCATTCGTATCGATTCCTTTGACATCGCCTCCACGCGCTCGATTTCGCCAAGCTGAAAGAAGATGTAGACGCTGTTCCAGGTCTGCTCCCGGCTGGTTCTCCCGCTGGCGCTGCACGATATCCCGCTCACTCAAGAGTGCCGCCAGGTCACAGGCGAGTCGACGATCGCCCTGATTAGCGTTGACCAGGATATGCGCCAGGCGTGGATGGGCGGGCAGCCTGGCCATGCTTTTTCCTGTTGGCGTAAGCAGACGCCGCGCATCCATTGCGCCGAGACGTTGCAACAGATTGCAGGCCTGATTGTAGGCGGCATGAGACGGTGCATCCAACCAGCGCAGATCCTTGGGATCGGCCACACCCCAGGCAGCGAGTTCCAATGCCAGGGGAGTCAGGTCGGCCTGCAGGATCTCCGCCGGATGATGTTCCGGTAATTGATCCTGGTAGTGTGGGGCCCATAAGCGATAACAGTTACCCGGGCCAAGGCGACCCGCCCTCCCGGCGCGTTGATTGGCGGCAGCCTTTGAAACCGTCACTGTCTCCAGGCGGGTCATTCCGATTGCTGGTATAAATCTTGGTAGCCGTGACCAACCGGAGTCGACCACGGCACTCACCCCTTCGATAGTCAGACTTGTCTCGGCAATGGATGTGGTGAGTACGATACGGCGTCTCTTGTGCTTATCGGGGAGCAACGCAAGATCCTGCTCCGCCTTAGGCAGATCTCCATACAAGGGTGTGATCAAGGGTGGCAGCTCAGACTCGGCAAAGTGGCTCGAGATCAATGCCTGCACTCGTCTGATCTCGGCCACGCCGGGGAGAAAGACCAGGATATCACCCGGCTCCTGATGCCAGATCCTGGTGACAGCCTGCGAAACCTGCTGTGCGATTCTCCTTTTCTCAAGCTGCAACCCAAGATAGTGATGGGTTACAGGATATTGTCGGCCTTCGGCGGTGATAACGGGCGCAGCATTCAACAGAGCGGAGATTCGATCGGTGTCGAGGGTTGCCGACATCACCAGCAGACGCAGATCCTCACGCAGGCCCTGTTGGGCATCGAGCGCCAGGGCCAAGGCCACATCGCTATGCAGGTTGCGTTCATGGAACTCGTCGAAGATCAACAGACCGATCCCTTGCAGTTGAGGATCGTGCTGCAATCGGCGGGTCAAGATGCCCTCGGTCACCACTTCGACACGGGTCCTTGGAGAGACCTTTCTTTCCAGGCGTATGGAGTACCCTACCTGTTCTCCGACAGCCTCACCTAACAATTGGGCCATGCGGGCCGCCGCCATCCTGGCGGCCAGGCGGCGAGGTTCGAGCAATAGAATGGTTTGGCCGTCCAACCAGGCGGCCTGTAACAACTGCAGAGGAACCAGGGTAGTCTTGCCCGAACCGGGTGGTGCACACAACACAGCACTACCGCTAGTCGCCAGCGCATTATCCAGCGCAGACATGATTTGGCTGACTGGTAGATCAGACACCTATAGCCGTAACCCACAACATAATGGATGGCAAGAGATAACAGGCTAGCCCTGTTTCAGCGAAATGGAATCATTCTCTCTGTCACACTGTACATGCATATCGAATTTCAGGTCGTCCGCAAAATCCTGAGCGACAATCCAGATCTGATTCAACTCCTCGCTCAATGTGGGTAGTACGGTGAGTGAACTGCGTGTGCGCTTCTGATCGAAAAAGGCGAACGGCTCATCAAGGAACAGGAACTGACTCCCCTGTATGGCACGATTGACCAACTCCTGGGACAACGCCAGGCGCACGGCCAGCATGATCTGACGCTGGGTGCCGCTGGATATCTCATCCAGATCCATAAAGTCACGCTTTTCGCTGGAAAAGGCTCGCACACTCAAGTCATCATCGATCTGCAGATGTTCATAGCGATTCTCAGTAAACAGTGGCAGGGTCTTGCTCACCAGACCACGCAACTTGTGGTTGAATTTATGCGAGACCTCTTTGGTCGCACCCTGAATCAATTGATCCGCCACGGCGCAGATCTCCATGTGGCGCTGTTTGTCATCGATCTTCTGTTGTAGATTGGTCTTGATCTGATGCAGCTGCTCGGCCCTGTCCAAACGCTCCTGCTCCTGGTCGATGACGGAATCGAGCTGACCCAGGCGGCGCCGGTCCGTCTCCATAACACGCCGTAGTTGGGCCTCTTCCTCTGCCACCCCGTCTCTGACCTCGGCGATAGAGACACTCCAGTCGCTGATCCGCTGACTCAGGCGCTCCCGTGCGGCATGATCCACAACCGCCGGCTCCGCCTCAGTCTGGTCCGGCTGTTCGGCCTCTGTCTCTTCCAGGCTCTCGGTATCCTCATCCACCTGGTTGGAATTCGCTTCATCATCGAGCTCATTGCGGATGACTACAGCGGAGAGACCATCCAGGTCACCCAGGGCCTTCACCAGACCGGCCGCCGCTTCATCGTAGGTCTTTGCGCTGCTCTTTTTAGCGCCTCGACGAATCAACAGGATCACGAACAACAACCCAAACCCACCCGCGCCATAGAGCAACCAGGGGATCATGGAATCCTGCCAGGCTGACAGGTTGTTGCTCAGCATCTGAGTCAACTGCTGGGCAAAGGCATGTTCGGGCAGCTTCGCCAACAGATACCAGGCCCCACCCACAAGCAGTGCAATCAGCAGAAACAGGAATGCCATGAAGCCAGTACGTCCGGCGCTGGAGAGATCCGCCTCCCGTCTTGGCAGGACATCCTGGTAGGTTATGGATGCATTCTCCAACTGCTCAATGAGATCCGTCGAATCCTCCATATGGCGGCTCACCTCATTGTGCTCCCCCTGCAGGGACGGCATCAGGCTGTGATCGATATTGAGCTCATCTATCTGATTCTGCACGCTGATCTGTTCCGATTTACGCTGTTCAACCTCATTCAGGGTGGCGCCCTTGTCCTCCTGGCATGCCTCGTTCACATACTCCAGGGTTACCAACCCAGCCATGGTCTTCACCGCAAAGCTATGGGGATGGGGTGTTGTGATCTCACGTTGCGCCAGATAGAAAGACTCCACGAACTCCTCAAATTCATAACCGATCAGTTCATACACCTTGTCAGCCACCTGCTCCACACCCCGTGCAATCGGTTCTTCATTGCTGTCGGCTGTGGCAATAGATAGTCGGGCACTGTGATTTCCCGCATCATCGAGAAAGCGATCCAGACTATAGCGAACACCGTCCCTCGGCGTGAATTCCAGTTGCGCCGAACAGTGGGTATCGCCCCAGCGGATTACCTTGGTCAGGTCATTCACATCCAGGGAGAAGGTTCTGCCGAAGAGGGCGAAGCAGACCGTCTCACCAATGGTACTCTTGCCCGACTCGTTGGGACCGGATATGGCTATCAGACCCCGCTCAGGAATATCCTTGAGATCCAGGTCGGTATACTTCAGGACATTGTTCGCCTTGATGGAGTTTATGATCATGACCAACCCTCATCCGCAAGCACACGTAATTTGTTGACCACCATTTGTATGGCCTGATCGAATGTCTCCTCGTCGAATGCCTCCCCTGAGTTGAGTCGACGCTCTTTCTCTGCGGCGCAATAGTCGAGAAACTCCTGGGCAGATGCCCCCAGAGACAGGTTCTCCTGATGTGTTGTCTGATCGGACGAAGACATAAAAACTCCCCATTTTTCTTGTGTACCCCCTAAACCGCTCGTACCGATTTAGGTGATGTAGATCTCCCGTAGCGGCAGCCCCGCGATGGCTTGCCGCAAACACCCTCATCTAGGGATTGCTTTGGATAGCAGACCCAGTATAGGGAGTTCTGATCAGCAGGTCATCACCAAAAATGGCCCTCCCCTAGCTCTGCTTTAAGTAATTTATCCCACCATAATCAAGCTGTTAAGAGACTATTGCCTGAGCACATCGAAACACCCCAGCCGGTTCAGGACTAATAATATCAAGGACTTACATTATTGTTTTTTAAATAATCTGAAACCCATCGACTACTACATAACTATGTCGGATATTTTTACACTCGCAGGGCAATTCAAGCTTCAATAAATTGATAGTCAAGCGTATCTTACTGTTTTCAAATAACTTCTATTTCTTTGGCATTTTTATTGTTTATGTAAAAATAACAGCGTATAAAAAACTTTGACAGGTAGACTTCCTGTGGATAGACGTATCGGCATCAGCGCCATACCCTCTGACCCGAAAAGCTATCTCAACGAGCAGCAACTGCTGGGATTGATACACCTGAGAGAGTATGGCTGGACAACCTTCTGTGTGAGGCACCCCTCAGGGGACAGTGCGACCACGATTCTCAAAAACAAGCACAATAAAATGTTGGGAATACTGAGTGAGGACGGCACCCTCAGGCTTGCCCAGCACTTGAGGGTTCGCGACTGCCGGTTCGAGGAGACCACCGACGTGGAAAATATGGTGGATTCAATCAAACAACAGGTAAAGAAATACCCGCTTAAATAACCATTGATCCAGGTTATAGAGTACCCGGGAAACCGTCTCCACTATTCCCATCCCGCAATGACACGGGCACATCCATCTGTGTCATGTTACATCTTGTTACAAGGAGTTACCTCGCGGTAAGGATTTCATCGCTCGCAATGACCAAACTTATCTCCCATCTGTAATCGGGCGTCTCTCAGCGTATATCGAGATCTTCCGCTTTGACTTGCAGATGAGTATTCATTAATGACATCCAAAGCGTCTCGAAACAGAAGATTTGACAGCTCACCAATCAGGATACATACTGGTCGGTATGTTTTATGAAGAACATTCCCATGAGAACACACGCTGACGCCGACACAACCCGACAGTCGCTGCTGGAAGCAGCCTATGAGGAGATCCATCGCTTTGGTTTTCAGGCCGCCAGTCTGAATGCGATCCTGGAGCGGACCGGGGTCACCAAGGGCGCCCTCTACCACCATTTCAGCAGCAAACTGCAACTCGGTTACGCGGTACTGGACGAGCATATCGCCGAAGAGCTGGAGAGGCTTTGGTTTGAGCCCCTGCATCAGCCCGGGCACCCAATCGATGTATTGATGACCACCATCATGCAGATGGGGGAGCACTACCAGTGCGAAGAGATCACCCTCGGCTGTCCGCTCAATAACCTGGCACAGGAGATGTCGGCAATAGACGATGGATTTCGCGACCGTATCGACACCATCTACAGGCGCTGGCAGGCAAGTATTGAATCAATCCTCAGTCAAGGACAGCAGGAAGGCAGAGTGACCTCCTCCATCGATCCGGCAGATACGGCCTATTTCATCCTCGCCTCACTCGAGGGCTGCATGAGCATGGCGAAGAACGCCCAGAGCCAGGAGGAGTTGCTGCGCTGTGGCAAGGGATTGTTGAGTTATCTCAACAGCCTTCGCACATAGATCTGTGAGGAAAGTGAAATGAGAATAAGACAAATCATTATCAATCAAACAGCAACAGGGACAGATCATGAGTGAATCCTTCTTCCGCTTCGTATTGAATAACAGGTTGCTGGTTATTTTCCTTGCCATTGTCATCTCTCTATTGATGGGCAGTGGCGCGCGCCATCTGGAATTCAGCAACGACTACCGGATGTTCTTCAGCGAGGAGAATCCCCAGCTGAAGGCCTTCGATCAACTGCAGAATACCTACACCAAGAATGACAATGTACTGTTTGTCCTCGCACCCAAGGATGGCAAGGTCTTTAGCCGTGAGACCCTCTCCGCCGTAGCGGAGTTGACCAAGGAATCCTGGCAGGTCCCCTACTCCCTGCGGGTCGACTCCATTACCAATTTCCAACACACCCAGGCTGACGGGGATGACCTGATCGTTGAGGATCTGGTGTTGGATCCCTCATCCTTGAGCGACGATGAGCTGGCGGAGAAACAACAGATTGCCACCAGTGATCCGTTACTGGTCAATCGTTTGATATCTCCCACCGCCCATACCACCGGTGTGAATGTCACGGTACAACTGCCGGGTAAGAAACTTAGCGAGGTACCGGAGGTCGCTGAAAAGGCCAGAGAGATGGTCAAGCAGATCGAGGCCAGCTATCCCAACATCGATATATACCTCACCGGTATGGTAATGATGAACAACGCCTTTCCATCCGCCTCCCTGGATGACATGCAGCGCCTCTACCCGATGATGTTCGCAGCGGTGGTACTGGTGCTGATGGTAATGCTGCGCTCCATTCCCGGCACCCTCTCCACCGTGATCATCGTCATCCTGATGATCATCGCCACCATGGGGCTGACCGGCTGGCTCGGCATCAAGATGTCACCGCCCACCACCACGGTACCCATTGTCATCATGACATTGGCGATTGCCGACTGCGTGCATATCCTGGTCAACTTTCTGCATGGCATGCGTGACGGTGAGAGTAAATATCAGGCCATGATGGAGAGCCTGCGCATCAATCTGCAACCCATTTTTCTCACCACCCTGACCACCTCCATCGGTTTTCTCAGCCTTAACTTCAGTGAAGCGCCACCCTTCCGGGACCTGGGCAACATGGCGGCCATGGGAGTGGTGCTTGCCTTCTTTCTTTCCGTTACCTTCCTTCCCGCCATGATGATGCTGCTGCCGGTAAAGGCCCTCTCCGGCGACACCCTGGGCAGTATCGCCATGATTCGTTTTGCCGATTTCGTGGTGCGCTATAAGAAACAGCTGCTATGGGGCATGGGAGTCGTTGTGTTGCTGCTCATATCCCAGATACCCAATAACCGTCTCGATGATCAGTTTGTGAAATATTTCGATGAGACCATCAGCTTTCGTCAGGCAACCGATTTCGCCACCGACAACCTGACCGGCATCTATCTCATCGAATACTCCCTGGAGAGTGGCGAGACCGGAGGCATCAGCGATCCGCAATTTTTGCAACGGGTGGAGGAGTTCGCCAACTGGTATCGACAACAACCCCATGTGCTGCATGTCAACTCCATCACCGACATCATGAAACGTCTCAACCGCAATATGCACGCGGATGAGGATGCCTGGTATCGACTCCCGGATCAACGCGACCTGTCGGCTCAATACCTGCTGTTGTATGAGTTTTCACTCCCCTTCGGGCTGGATCTGAATAACCAAATCAATGTGAAAAAATCGGCCACCCGATTCAGCGTCACCATGCAGAGTATCGCCACATCACAGTTGCTGGACATCGAAGAGAGGGCCCAGGCATGGCTGCAGGAGAATGCACCGGGGATGCGCATCAATGGCGCCAGCCCCACCATCATGTTTGCCCACATCGGCAACCGAAACATCATCTCCATGCTGAAAGGCACCACGCTGGCGCTGGTGATGATATCCATAATCCTGATCTTCGCCCTGCGCTCGTTGCGAGTCGGTGGACTCAGCCTGATCCCCAACCTGGTGCCGATCGGTATGGCCTTTGGCCTGTGGGGCCTGTTCGTGGGTGAGGTGGGACTGGCCCTCTCAGTTGTCGCCGGTATGACCCTCGGCATCGTGGTGGATGACACAGTACACTTTCTCAGCAAATATCTGCGTGCGCGTCGCGAAAAGAACATGGACCGGGAAAATGCGGTACGTTACGCATTCTCCACGGTTGGAACCGCACTCTGGGTTACCTCACTGGTACTGATGGTGGGCTTTGGCATCCTCGCCTTCTCCCATTTCCAGCTCAATTCCGGCATGGGTTTGCTGACTGCCATCACACTCGGCCTGGCACTGGTTGCCGATTTCCTGTTCCTACCCCCGCTGCTGATCTATTTCGGAGGAAAAAAATCATGAAGCCCACCCTTCTACCCCTGCTGTTGTTGCTGACACCGGCACTGACCCTGGCCATGACCGCGGAAGAGCGTGGCCTGGAGATCGCCACGGAGATCGAGACCCGGGATACCGGCTTTCACGACTTCAAGGCCAGTATGACCATGCTGTTGCGCAACAAACATGGGGAAGAGAGCCTGCGTGATATGCGCAACCAGACCCTGGAGGTCGAAAACGACGGCGACAAGACCCTGGTCGTCTTCGATGAGCCCCGGGATGTGAAAGGCACCGCCCTGTTGAGCTTCTCGCATAAGGTGGGGGACGACGATCAATGGCTCTACCTGCCGGCACTGAAACGGGTCAAACGCATCGCCTCGCGCAATAAGTCCGGTCCCTTTATGGGCAGCGAGTTCGCCTACGAGGATATCTCCTCCCAGGAGGTCGAGAAGTACACCTACAAGTACATCGAGGACGGCGAGTACGAAGGCACACCCTGCTTCATCCTGGAACGCTATCCGGTGGATCCAAATTCCGGCTACACCCGGCAGCAGGTGTGGGTCGACAAGGAGCGCTACATAGCCCTCAAGATCGATTACTACGATCGCAAGAACTCGCCATTGAAGACCCTGGTGTTTCGCGGTTATCAACAATACCTGGATCAGTATTGGCGCGCCGACGAGATGTACATGGAGAATCACCAGACGGGAAAGAGTACCCTGCTGACCTGGAAGGAATACAATTTTCGCAGCGGCCTGACCGACGGTGATTTCAATAAGAACAGTCTGAAGCGTGCGAGATAACTAGTGTCCATACAGAAACAACGAGAATATTTCTACCCCTCGGCACCTGACGGTTGTCTTTCTCCGACGCCCCAACACGACATCCCTGTCGTGACGGGGCTTACGCGGCATCCCTGCCGCTACTACGAAAGACAACCGTCAGGCGCCTGGCAGCATCCATAGATTTTTTGGATGGACACTAACAAACCATATTCTTTTACCCAGCGAGAGCCCCTTCTGCATACCCCAAGGGCACTTCCTTCGGGCGCAGGGATGTGACGTTGGGGCGGCGGAGAAAGAGGGATGCCAATCGCCGGACCTAAACAAGTAGTAGCAGCGGCAAGGATGCCGTGTGTGCCCCGTCACGATAGGGATATCATGTATGAGAAGGACAATCGTCAGGTACCAAGGGATAGCAGAGTGTAGGGTGCGGCTTGCCGCACCATTGATTTGAATATCCTCTCGATTTGTTTAATACATAGATCATAATTTATCGGTGCGGCAAGCCGCACCCTACCCAAGCAACCTGTTGGGTGAACACACAGCGAGCTATTCGTTTTAGGGAGTTGGTATTGTGAGAAAATGGTGGTGGGTATTGCTTATGATGCCCGGATTATTGACAGCGGGTGAATGGAGCGGTTTCGTCGAACTGCAAGGTCGCCTTTTCCCTCAGCAGGCAATGGACGGAGATCAATCCGACCAACTGCTGTCGATCGCCATCCAGCCCGAATACTACCAGCGATGGGATAATGGCAAACAGAGTCTGCTATTCACACCCTTTCTGCGCTGGGACAGCGAAGACGACGAGCGTACCCATGGCGATATCCGCGAGCTTATCTGGACCTACGCCGGTGACGGTTGGGAGAGCAAGGCCGGTATCGGCAAGGTCTTCTGGGGTGTCACCGAAGCGCTGCACCTGGTTGATGTCATCAACCAGACCGATCTGATCGAAAATCCGGATGGGGAACAGAAACTGGGCCAACCCATGCTCAAGCTCTCCCTGGAAAAGGATTGGGGCATCATCGATCTCTACGCCCTGCCCGGTTTTCGCGAACGCACCTATCCCGGTAAAAATGGCCGTCTGCGAACCCATCCCAGGGTGGATACAGATATGGCGAGATACCAGTCCGACAGGGAGGATAGACACATCGACCTGGCGATACGCTGGTCCCACTTTATCGGTGACTGGGACATCGGCCTGGCCCATTTTGACGGCACCAGCCGCGACCCCCTGCTGATACCAGGACCCAACAGTAGTGGAGAGATCGTCCTCATTCCCTTCTACCAACAGATGCGGCAAACCAGCCTCGACCTGCAGGCCACCAAAGGTGATTGGTTGTGGAAGCTGGAGGCGATCCATCGCAGCAACGATAGCGACAGCTACAACGCGGCCACCGGCGGTTTTGAATATACTCTGGTGGGTATTGCGGAGAGTGACATTGACCTGGGTTTGCTCGGCGAGTACCTCTACGATGACCGGCGCGACGATGCCACCACACCTTTCGAAAACGATATCTTCATCGGACTGCGTCTAACCGCCAACGATGTGGATGGCAGTGAACTCCTTGCCGGTATCATCAAGGATATGGACGACGACGGCTGGGTGTTCAATCTGGAAGCGAGCCGGCGCATCGGCAATCACTGGAAGACCGCTGCACAGGTGAGATTGTGGTCGAATATCCCCGAAGATGATCCGCTGTTCGCCTTTCACCGGGATGACTATCTGGAAATAACAGTCACCAGGTTTTTCTAGGGCCTGTTAAACCGGTTTACCGCACTGAATACAGAACTTGTTACCGGGCATGATCTCATTGCCACAGTAGATACAGAATGCATTTCTGTTCGACTGCCTGGCCGGCTTGCTTGGTGAAAAGCCCTTCGACATCTCCTTTATCAGGAGATCGACACCGTTATGAAAGAATGGCTCTTCCGGTATCGGGATTGCATTTCGGTATGCCAGGGGCTTTAGCCCTTCAGGCAGCTCCTCTTCATCAGGCATGACACCATTCTTCACCAGCACCGGTATCACCGGGACCTCTTTTTTCAAGGCGGTCTCTATCTCCACCCTTAGATGGTCATTGGGGAGATCCAGCCGTCGTTCACCCTTCCTGTTTTTCGCATCCAACCATTTATCACCTATTATCGCCACCAGCATAGAGCACTGATCGATGGTCTTGTTGATGTGTTTGCGAAAATCCACTCCGGCAGGTATGGAGTCAACATCCCTGAAAATGGCCTGCTTGCCAAATTCGCTGTTCAGCCTGTCACATATCCTGCCTGTGATCTCACGGCTGTCATCACGTCGATAGGAGATAAATACTGTGCAGGATTTTCTAACGGTTTGTGCCTCTTGAGGAGGCTTTACCCTTGGTTTCGGTTTGTGCGGCGTCAGTTGTGACGCGGAGTGACCCACAGGTTGCACGTAAAGATATTGCTTGGGCTTGATCAGGGAGTTTAGTGATTTTTCTATACCCTTTAAGGTAAATGCCTCTTTTATGCTCTCGGGCGATCGATCACCGCACTCAAGATCGAGGGTTTGTTCAGGTTTCAGCTCAATCTGCAGCGGTTGGCTCTTATAGAGGTCAATCTTCACACCGATGGCGTGGGCACCACTGGGAACTTTGAACTGCTTTGTCTCCCCCGACCTGATCTTACCCACCACAGTGTCATCGATTGTGATTGCAAATTGGCGTATTTGATATGAGCTGGTTTTATTTCTTTTTAATGAAATGTAGGCAGCTGGTTTATTCATCCTAAGGCCCTTAGCG
Source organism: Candidatus Thiodiazotropha sp. CDECU1 (assembly GCF_963455295.1). Lineage (NCBI taxonomy): Bacteria > Pseudomonadati > Pseudomonadota > Gammaproteobacteria > Chromatiales > Sedimenticolaceae > Candidatus Thiodiazotropha > Candidatus Thiodiazotropha sp. CDECU1. The sequence goes on along the minus strand of NZ_OY734020.1, from coordinate 1,509,759 downwards.
GTTGGCTCAAATATCACCACTGATAATCATATACAAGACAATAATCCCTATGCTTCCATACAGCCACAATTTACCAACATCCTTTTTCTCTTCCGATTCCCCCTGCACCAGGTAGATAATACCCATGATCATGCCAATAAAGGGTATGATCAGTGAACCGGCCAGTATTCCATACTTCAACCCATCTGAAACAGCCTTAGGCTCACTGCCGATTTCAACCACAGAACCACCAGGACTATTCTCTGTAGGGCCGGTTTGACCTGAGAGCTGATGCCTGCAGTTTCCGCAGAACCTCGCACCTTCTGGATTTTCAGTTCCACACTCCGGACAAAACATGTCTGACTCTCCTCTGACAGTGACTTTATTCTTCTCCAGCTACCCATTGATAACTTGGGTGTAGCACACCTGAATGCATCTGCAACGCGTAGGGTTTGAGTGCTGTATGTTAATAAAATTGTAGACTAATGCACATATATTTCATCTCTGTACGGTGCATTGTCATAGTTAATTTTGCCACTGGATATTGGGTATTTTTACCGCTGAGAACGAAAATGCAGAAGACAATCGAATCACTTGCGACCTTTAGATCTTGGAACTTTATTACGATGCGGATAGATTATGAATAGCAGCTGCGTTCACATAAATACACATACCGCTTAGGGATAATCCGTATCGCAGTTGTATAGAACGAATCATCCAGATCTACGGACAAGACCAGGGTTCGGATGTTGGCCTGTTGAGCATCGGCGCAAACCGAGCTTGGATTATTCTGAATAGTCGATCAGTTCGCTGATCTGATCCAGGTCTTTTTTCAAGGCCACGGTCAATCCTCGTTCATGGGCGGCGTTCCAGGTCAGGGTGACGGACTGGAAGGTGGTAGTGTTTATCACATTCGAAACCGCGGCAGGCGCTTCGGTATCGGGATTGCTTCCCGACCCACAGGCTGAGAGATAACAGCAAAATAACAGGAGATGGATGGATTTGAGAATGTGAAACATGCGCATGACACCGAACCTGCCCAACCCAAATGATACTGAGAGGATATTAGTACTAGGCAAGTTGATACAAGGCATCATCCCTGAATATGGGAATGCGTTCACTTCTTAGGATGTGAGAATTATTTTAGTAAGTTATGCAAAACAGACTATAGAATGAAAGATTCTATTTTTGAGCTACTCTTCAGCAGTTGGGTGAAATCATCCTCGTTGATTGGCCGACTGAACAGATACCCCTGGGCGTACTCGCATTGCAAATCGCGCAATCGATTGAGTTGACCTTCGGTTTCCACACCTTCTGCCACCACTTCAAGCCCTATGCCATGGGCCATGAGTATGGAGGCATTGACCAGTTCGAAATCCGCCGGGTCGATGGTCAGATCGTTGATGAAACTTCGATCCACTTTCAACACGTCGAATGGGTATTTACGTAAATAACTGAGGGATGAGTAACCGGTACCGAAATCGTCCATGCCCAGGCCTATACCGGCTTCATGCAGTTGAGCTAACGCATATTCGATATCATGCTGCCCACTCATCAACACACCTTCAGTGATCTCCAATATCAGGGCATCCGCCTTCAAACCGCAACTTTCCAGGAGGTCATGTATGAAATCGACCAGTGTGGCATCACGCAGCTGTCTTGGTGACAGATTGATGGCGATCTTGAAATCATGATCGAGCATTTCACCCCAGCGCTGGGCATTGCACACCGCCTGTTGCAGCACATATCTTCCGATGCCCAGAATCACCCCGGTCTGTTCCGCTATCGGAATAAACTCGTCAGGTGATATCGATCCCAGGGCGGGGTTAGTCCAGCGCAACAGGGCTTCAGCGGCGACTATACGGTTGCTTTGCAACTCCACCACAGGTTGGTAGACCACTGAGAACTCGTGCCGTTCCTGTGCTCCGTGCAACTGCTCCTCCACTTCCAAACTGCGGGAAATACTCAGATTCATCTCACTGGTATAAAAGTTGAACGTATTTCTACCCTGCTCCTTTGAGTGGTACATGGCGGTATCGGCGTTCCGTAGCAGTTCGGTGGGGGTAATACCGTCACTCGGATAGACTGCAATACCGATACTGGTGGTAACCACCAATTCCCTTTCATCCAGTTTGAATGGGCGCCGGAACTGGGAAATCAGGCTACTCGCCACCTTCTTGGCATCGGTAAGCTCTCCCAGGTTGCGCAGCAGTACGACAAATTCGTCACCACCGAGGCGGCAGACACTGTCGCCGTCACGTACCGCCGACTGCAGACGACCCGCAGCCTGGACCAACAGACGGTCGCCGGTTTCGTGTCCTAAGGTATCGTTGACCCGTTTGAAACCGTCCAGGTCGAGGAACAGTATGGCGACCTTGTATGCATCTCTCGAGGCCTCTTTAAGCAGTTGAGCCAAACGATCCATGGAGAGGAAACGATTTGGTAGGCCGGTCAGGCCATCGTAATGGGCCTGCTTGAGGATATGCGCCTCCTGGCGCTTCTTTTCAGTAATATCCACATGTGTCCCGACGATACGGTTCGCTTCTCCCCGGGCGTCGCGGACCAGAAAGGCACGGGAGAGGATATCCACCCAATGACCGTGCTTGTGGCGCATCTTGAACTCGATATGAAAGTTATCCCGCTTTCCGTTGATGTAGTCGTTAATCATCTCCCAGGATCGAGCATGATCTGTTTCATCAACCAACTCTTCCCAAGTGGAAAAATCATTGGGCAATTCGTGGTCCTCATAACCCAGCATGCTCTTCCAACGGGGCGAGTAGTAGATTTCGTTGTTCTGGAGATTCCAGTCATAAACACCATCATTGGCGCCACGCATTGCCAGTTCAAAGCGTTCCTCGCTCTTGCGCAGGGCTGATTCGACCAGCTCCCTTCCTGTGATCTCCTTGCTGAGTTCGCTGTTTTTGTCCTCTAATTCCAGGGTGCGCTTCTTGATGACGCTTTCCCTGTTCTTGACCTCTTCGCCCAGATCATTGATCAGCTGACTGTTCTCTACCTGCAGTCTGATGTTTTCCATCAGGTTGCGATTGATGTTACGGGTAAACAGCGTGGTCATTATCAAGTAGACGATGGTTGCACCAGCCAGCGCGTTGTGTCCCGCATCCCCGAAGGCAAACAGCGTACCAGTGAGCGTCAGCACCTGTGGATAAACATAGGCCACAAAAGCCGGAATATATACCGACAGGATAACCACAGCGGATGCGACAATGCCGAATAGCAGCATGCACAAGCCGATGGCGATTGTGAGGCTATTGGCGAGATAGATATAGGGAACGATCAGGCTCCAGGCGATACCCACCAGCAAGCAACCAATCAGATAGCTGCGTTGCCATTGGGCGGTGGTCCTTTTTTGCGGATTTCGCTTGCGCATCAGCCATAGCGCCAGGCGGAAGCTGGCTGCAGCAAACAGGGCCAGAAGCCAGATCTCCAAAATTCCGGAGTTGATATTCGACTTCAATAAGAAGTAAAAGAGTAATGCAACAGAATAGACTGTTATATTGGATATGGGAGCCTGCTGAAAGAGTATCCGGGTCTGCTCTTCGGCAATCAACCTCTTGACACTATCTTGCTGTCCACCCTCGTTTTTTGACATGGTCCGCCTTACCATGAAGGTCACCAGATGTTTGTTTTTTGCCAGGTGGCGTTAGAGATGCACATACAGTATAGCAGTCGGTACGGAGTCTTATCGTGAGAGTATGCTATGTCGCCAACACCAACTCGGCAATCTCCCCCAACGCCTCCCTGATCTCATCAATGGATGGCGGTTCCGCCCGCGATAGGTCGTCGAAGGCGCCTCGACAGGTGATGCGCATGACATCCGGCTGCTGCTCCGAGCTTAACCAGAGATGGTAGCCATGGGTGACGATGGGTGAGCCACGATCGAGTTCTACAGCGAAGAATCTTGGCTTATCAGCATGATTACGCACCACCTCGGTGGTCAATCGCTGAACCCTTTTCACCACGAAGGTATCGGGTTCGATCTGTTGCACCCTATCGCTCAATTTATCCACTTCGAAATTGCAATTGGCGCGATAGCGGTCGAAGTCGCCAAGGGAGGTCGACCTGCCCCGCTGCAGGAAGGTGCGCGTGGTGCCAGGCTCGATCGCCACCCGTTTTAGTAACACAACCTTACTGCCGATCGGTGGCAGATTATAGGGGTAAGCAAGATTGTCGCTGACCATGTAGGATTGAGTGCATGCCGAGAGCAGCAGCAGAATCATTATCCATCGCATCGTTATCCACCTCATTTCTAAAAAACAGCGTTTATAGCTATCCATTGAAAAAGGCTGGCGTAGTGTCAGATGACCCGGAAATAGCAACTCAGATCGGGGATGTCGATCTCCCGGGGTTTGAGTCTGATACTGTCGTTCAACCCTGCATCGCCACGGATGCGCAACTTGGCTTCCATGGCAATCGACGGCAGCAGCACCGTTGCCCGTTCTCCCTCCTTGGCAACGATTACCGCTTCGCCCTGCCAATCGGGATTGTCGCGCAGGTAGATCAGACGCCAGTGGTCATTTGACACCCGTTCGGTCTTGCGGTTCGCCATACTGCCCATCTCGGACTGGGCGATACGTTCGGAGATCAGATGGATATCGAGCACCTCGTCACCCTTGAGATGGGCGCGTAATTGTTGATGGACCAGCAGATCGGAGTAGCGCCGCAAGGGGCTGGTGGAACGGGTATAGACGCTCAGACCCAATCCCGCATGGGGTTCCGGCTGGGTCTTTATCTTGGTCGGCTTGAAGAAACGGCGATAGGCATACATGCCTGCCAGGTCTTGCGGCTGCTCAAGTTGATCCGGTGGTGCCTGGGTTGCAAAGGGAATGGGTATATCCTGGTTCTGGCAGTAGATGGCTATGCCCTCCCCGGCCATCAGCATCAGATCGGTGATCATCTCCCGGCTCTGTAGCCTGGGCAGCGGCTCGATCTCCACCCGGCCTTCGCTGACCTTTAACTTCACTTCCGGCAGCTGTATCGATGCCGCGCCAGCCTGCATGCGCCGTTGCCGGTAACACTGGCTCTTCCCCAACAGGGAAGAGAGAGGGTCCTCCTGCAGACGCAGATCCGCAGCAGCGTAACTGATGCGCTCGACCTTGACCCAACTCGGGTGGATCGCCACATTTTCCACATCCCCCGCAGCAGAGAGATTGAAACCGATCGACAATGCCGGCGACTTCTGCTGCAGGCCGAGGCCGAGCTGGTCTGTCACCTGGGGCGGCAGCATCGGGATCACCCGGTCCGGCAGATAGAGGTTGGCACCGCGGGCGCGGGCATCCAGATCCATCTCGCTGTCCGGGGCAACCAGGGCGGCCACATCCGCCACGTGGACCCAGATACGCTCCCCATCCAGACTCACCGCGTCATCCGGATCCTGGTTGTCTTCATCATCGATGGCGTAGGCTGGAAGATGAGTCAGATCAAGACGCTCCTCCTCCACCAATGCTGGTACCGCACATCCCGGTATGGACTCGTCTATACCCATGCGGCGCGGATAGGGATTTTCGTTGGCTGGCCAGTAACCGGTCTTGAGCAACAGACGGTGGGCATTGACCGGGGTCTCCTGGATCTCCAGGGCCTGCAGGATACGGCTGTTCTCCCGCTTCTCCAGGGCCAGCGCCTCGACCTCGCCCAGGGTCTTGCGATCCTCCTCGATAATCGAACCCGATTGTAAACGCTGTATAAAGCCATCCCAGGCCTCTGCCTCGGCAGCCTTTTTTGCCCGCTCGGCAATCTCTGACGCCACCTGGTCCGCGGAACGCGGGCGGATCGATGAGGGTTCGCCCTCGAAATAGATACCCTCCGACACCAACTCCCAGGCAGCCCAGGCCATGGCGGGGGTATAGTCACCGAACACCAGTTCGCTCAACTCCTTGATATCGGTCTCGGCGCCTTCCAGTAACTCCCAGTTCTCCTCGATCTCACCGCTTTGCGGGGTCAGTTCCTTGAGATCGCTCAGGGGCCCGGGATGCAACAGGACCACATCCTTGTCCCTGACCCGTTTGTTCTTGCCTGTTTCCAGTTCGATGGTGATCTTGTCCGTCACCTCGATGATCCGAGCCGGTCGAATCTTGTAGAGAACCAGGGCGCCTGTCGTGAATGTACTCATGTAACCTACCAAAAAAGCTCATTTCCGGAATTACACAGGGAGTTTCGTCACCTGCGGGATCGGGTATGATACGCACTGTTGAATGTCAAACCCAGGAGCCAGTCCCTGACATGAATAGAGAATGGTCTGAATTCCTCGCCTCCCGCAGCAAGCCGGTCACTGACGGTGCCGACATCAACTGCGCCCTGAATGATCTCTCCCACTATGGCCTGATCCGGGTCGAGGGGGAAGACGCAGAGCAGTTTTTACAAGGCCAGATGACCAACGACATGCGTCAGGTCACCGAGGATCACAGCAACCTGGCGGGCTGGTGTAACGCCAAGGGCCGCATGATAGCCAGCTTTCGCTGCTTTCGCCAAGGCGAAAGCTACTACCTGCAGACTCCGGCCGAGGCCATCCCCGCGATTCTGCCCCGGCTATCCATGTATGTACTGCGTTCCAAGGTGGTTGTCAGCAATGCCAGCGATGATTGGGTCAGGATCGGCCTGACCGGGAATTGCGCCGAAGCCCTGCTGCAGCCCTTTTTCGAAGAGCTGCCCGAGCAAGCCAATAGCGTGCAACAGCAGGACGGGCTGATCCTGATACGTCTGCCTGGCAGCATGCCCCGCTTCGAAGTCATAGGGCCGGTTCCACAGTTGAAGGAGATCTGGCAGACCGCTGAAGGACAGGCCCAACCGGCAAGTAGTGAGCTCTGGTCACTGTATGAGATTCGCGCGGGTATCCCGACCCTCTATCCTCAAACCCGCGAGTCTTTCGTACCGCAGATGGCAAATATGCAGCTTATCGACGGGGTCAGTTTCACCAAGGGATGCTACACCGGCCAGGAGGTGGTGGCACGCATGCAATACCTGGGCAAGCTGAAGCGGCGTATGTATCTGGCCCATGTGGATAGCGATACAGCGCCACAACCGGGTGATGACCTGTTTGCGGAGGGAAGCACATCGGGACAGGGTGCGGGTAAAATCGTGGATGCACAATCAAGTGGCGATGGTTACGAACTGCTCGCCATTATCGAAATCGCCAGTGCCGAGGAGAACCAGGTCAAGTTGGGTGAGAGCGGCCCCAGGCTGGAGATACTCAACCTCCCCTACAGCTATTCTGAAGAGTAAGGACGACTGTTCCCAGCCATTCAGAATGATCGGGATTGACCGTTAACAAGGATGACAACGATAAAGTGGAAACCCAAGCAAAAAATGATCGACGAAAACGAATTTCTTGAAAAGCTAAACGACGCCATCGACCACAACCGCATCACCCTCCCCACACTCCCGGAAGTGGCGCTGAAGGTCAGGGATGCGGTGGAGAGAGAGCAGAGTTCGGCCAACCAGATTGCCGATATCATCGCCTCGGATGCCGCCTTGTCGGCACGGCTTCTGCAGGTCGCCAATAGTCCCCTCTATCGGGGCCGGGTGACCATCGACAATCTGCAGATGGCGGTGGCCAGACTGGGGGTGCGTCTGGTGCGCAGCCTGGTCGTCAGTCTGATCATGCAGCAGATCTTCCAGGCAACCAGCGACCTGCTGGATGCCAAATTCAGACAGGTGTGGGAAGAGAGTGTACAGATCGCTGCGCTCAGCCGTGTGCTTGCCGCCAATACTGACCATCTGGATAAGGAGCAGGCGATGCTGGCAGGCCTGATCCACAATATCGGCGCCCTGCCGATTCTCACCCTTGCGGAGAGTCATGACGAACTGCTTGAGGATGCCCAGGAACTGGATAGGGTGATCGATGCCCTGAGCCCCCAGATCGGTCAACGCATACTCGAGATCTGGGGCTTCTCCGAATCCCTGATCCGGGTACCGGCAAACTTTCGTAACCTTGACTATACCAGCGAGGGGGATATCGATTATGTGGATATCGTGCTGGTGGCACGACTCGAGTCGCAGATGAATGGGGGCGACTCCATCGACCCATCGACCCTGGCGCAGATCCCGGCCTTCATAAAAGTTGGATTGGAACCCGAGGTCAATATCATCGAAATCGAAGGTGTCGCTGACGATATTCAGAATATCGAGGTCATGTTCATATCGTGACCTCCCACCCAGGGCGATCCAATCATGATTGAGGCGGATAACCTCAGCAAGCACTACGCGGGTATCAAAGCGGTGGACGGGGTCAGCTTTTCCATCCCGCGTGGCGTCTGCTTCGGTCTGCTGGGCCCAAACGGTGCGGGCAAGACCACCACCGTGGAGATGCTGGAGGGTATCAAGACACCCTCGTCGGGCCAGATACGCTATAAGGGTGAACCACTGGGGAAACGCTTTCGCGACGAAGCGGGAATCATGTTTCAGCACACCGCGCTGCAGGAGTATATCCGTGTGGACGAGGTGCTGAAGATGTTTCAGCAGTTCTACACCAACATCCGGCCGATTGAAGAGTTGGTGGAGATCTGCGCCCTGGAGGAGTTCCTGACGCGGGATACACGCAAACTCTCCGGCGGTCAGAAACAGCGTCTGCTGTTGGCCATCGCGCTGATCAACGACCCGGAGATAGTGTTTCTCGACGAACCCACCACCGGTCTCGATCCTCAGTCACGACGCAACCTCTGGCATCAGGTACGCCGTATCAAGGCCGAAAACAAAACCCTGGTGCTGACTACCCACTATATGGAAGAGGCATTTGAGCTGTGTGACGAGATCATCATCATGGATCATGGTGTAATCATCGCCCAAGGCAATCCTAAAACACTGCTGGCCAACCATTTCGATAAATCCGTGATCACCCTGCCCCTCTCTGCCCTGCCCAGGGATTTTCAAGCCGACGAGGCCTCTACGCTGCACCCCCAGGAGGGCCACATGGAGATCCTGTCCAAGGATGTGGATAGCACCATGCGCCATCTGACAGCCCAGCAGGTCTCTTTACACGAGCTGCAGGTACGATCCCCAACCCTGGAAGACCTGTTCCTGGAACTGACCGGGCATCACCTGCGCACTTAGGGCCACTCTGACTATGTCTTTACGTCGTTTCTTAGCCGCCCTGCAAGCACGCAACCTGGAGTTTCTGCGTGACCGTACCGCACTCGGCTGGAATCTCATCATGCCGGTATTGATCGTGATGGGTTTCGCCTTTGCATTCACCACCGGACAGGAGGAGCTCTACAAGGTTGGTATTTATGGGGAAGCTGAAGAGAATCGCGCCCTGGAGGATTTCCTGACAATCCGATATGTGGACTTCATTCCGGTGGTGGAGCTGAACAAGATGATCGACAAGGTGGACAGACACCAGATCGATCTATTGCTGGACGTGCAGAACAACCGCTATTGGGTCAACAGTACCTCACCCAAAGGGTACCTGCTTGAACAGTTGTTATTACCCTACAAACTGCAGCGCCAGGCGCTGAGTGGATCGGAGATACGCTATGTGGATTGGGTAATACCCGGCGTCCTGGGTATGAACATCATGTTCAGCGCCCTGTTTGGAGTCGGCTATGTCATTGTTAGATATCGTAAAAATGGCGTATTGAAAAGGCTACGGGCAACCCCGCTCAGCGCTTTCGAGTTTATATCGGCGCAGATCGCATCACGTCTGCTAATGATCGTGGCAGTCACTGTTTTGGTCTATGTGGGGACCGATTTGGTGGTGGATTTCCGCATGGTGGGCTCCTACTGGTTACTCTTTCTGATCCTCATTATGGGCGCCCTGAGTATGATCAGCGTCGGTCTGCTGGTGGCGGCACGCATCACCAGCGAAGAGGCGGCAAACGGTCTGCTGAATCTGATGAGCTGGCCCATGATGCTGCTATCCGGGGTCTGGTTCTCCCTCGAGGGTTCACATCCTTTTGTGCAGAATCTGTCACTGGCCCTGCCCTTGACCCACATGATCGACGCCGCCCGGGTGGTGATGATCGAGGGTGCCGGTTTGATGGACGTGGCATCCCAGCTGCTCATACTCTTCCTGTTTACCCTGTGCTTTGTCATCATAGGTTCGAAAACCTTTCGCTGGGAGTAGACACAGCATGGATCAACAGGATGAGACCTTCATGAACGAGGCCCTGCAGCTCGCACAACGGGGTATAGAACAGGGTGATGGCGGTCCATTCGGTGCAGTGCTTGTGATGCAGGAACGGATTATCGGTCGCGGTTGGAACCAGGTGATAAAGCACAACGATCCTACCGCTCATGCGGAGATATTGGCGATTCGCAATGCCTGCGACCATGCAGCAAGCTATCATCTACCAGGCAGTGTACTCTATACCACGTGCGAACCCTGCCCGATGTGCCTCAGCGCCGCCTATTGGGCTCACATAGATCGTCTGGTCTATGCTGCCACGGCCGATGACGCCGCTGCCATCGGCTTTAACGACAATTTTATCCACAAGGAACTCAACAAACCGATGGGTGAAAGAGGCATCATCACCCAACAACTTTTCAGAGAGCGGAGTCTCACCCTGTTCAGAGCTTGGCATGAGAGCGACAAGCGGGTCGACTATTGAACGATCATGCTTTAAAACAACACAAACAAAGCAAACAAGACAATGTGCGGTATAGCAGGCATCTTAAATCTTAGGGACGGCGTTGCTCCTTCCAGAAGCGAACTGGAGGGTATGATACACGCCGTTCATCACCGCGGCCCCGACGGCTATGGGTATTACTGTCACGACAAAGTGGGGTTGGCCCACGCCCGGCTGAGCATCATCGACCTGGCTGGGGGTGATCAGCCTATCCATAATGAGGACCAGTCTGTACAGGTGGTCTTCAATGGCGAAATATTCAACTATGTGGAACTGACCGAGCAACTGAAGAAACAGGGACATCGCTTCTACACCCATTCCGATACCGAAGTCATCGTCCACCTCTATGAAGAGTATGCCGAGAGATTCGTCGACCATCTGAATGGCCAGTTCGCCATCGCCCTGTGGGACAGTACCAAGCAGAAACTGATCCTCGCCAGGGACAGAACAGGTATTCGTCCGCTGTTCACCATCGAAACCGGAGGCAGGCTCTACTTTGCTTCAGAAGTGAAGTCCCTGTTCGCCCACCCAGCCATTTCCCGGCAGATCAATCTGACCGCCCTGCAGGAGGTCTTTACCTTCTGGACAACCCTGCCACCACACTCACTTTTCGAGTCGGTGGAGGTGGTCCCACCCGGGCATCTTATGGTGATCGAAAACGGCAGTAAACACCTCTCCAGATATTGGGATTGGTCATATCCCAACGAGCATATCGACCACGACAAATCCGTGGCGGACTGGAGTGAAGAGCTAAAGACATTGATGATCGACTCGGTGCGCTTACAACTCAGATCCGATGTGCCGGTGGGTGCCTATCTCAGCGGCGGCCTGGATTCCTCGGTACTGACCTCTCTGATCAAGAACTTTACCGACACCCCGCTCAGGACTTTCTCCATCGGCTTCGAGGATGAAGAGTTCGATGAGAGCGGTTTTCAGAAGGACCTGGTCGACTACCTGGGCACCAACCATACCCATGTGCTGTGTAAGCGATCCGACATCGGCGCTGCGTTTCCGCGGGTCATCTCCCATACCGAGTCCGCCATCGTCAGAACCGCGCCAACCCCACTGATGCTGTTATCCGGTGCGGTTCGAGAGGCGGGTTATAAGGTGGTATTGACTGGTGAAGGGGCGGACGAGGTATTTGGCGGCTACGATATCTTTAAAGAGGCCAAGGTGAGACGCTTCTGGAGCCATGCCCCGGATTCCACCTGGCGACCACTGATACTGCAGCGCCTCTACCCCTATCTGAAACATTCACCCACAACCAGCGGTGCCTTTTCAAAACGCTTCTTTCAACAGGGTATGGAGCACCTCGACAAGCCCTATTTTGCCCATATCCCACGCTGGGCCACGACCCAGCGGATCATGCAGTTCTTTTCCGATGAGGCGCGAGCGGCGGTCAAGCAACCGATAGGATTTGATACGATAAACCGCATCCTGCCGGCGGAGATCGATGCCTGGAAGCCCCTCAATCGGGATCAGTACATCGAGGCCAATACACTCTTGTCAGGTTATCTCCTCAGCTCTCAGGGAGACCGGGTGGCAATGGCCAACTCCATCGAAGGGCGCTATCCCTTCCTCGATCATCGGGTGATAGAGTTCGCGGCAACCCTGCCCAGCCGCTATAAGATCATGGGATTGAATGAAAAGTATATGCTCAAGCAGACCATGCAGGGTCTGATCCCGGAAAGCATCAGAAAGCGAAGCAAACAACCCTATCGCGCACCGGACAGCCAATCCTTCTTCAATGGGGAGACCCCCCTGGAATATGTCGCCTATCTGTTGAGTGAGGAGCGGATTCGCAAAGCGGGTTACTACAACCCGAAAACCGTCAATCTGCTGTTGAAAAAATGCGCCCGGGGCAAGGCCCTGGGATTCGCCGACAATATGGCCTTCGTAGGCATTTTATCCAGCATGCTGGTGGATGAGCTGTTCATTGAGCAAGCGGCAATCTAAGCACAATAGACTGTTTGTATCGGCATCTATTATTCACCACCGGAGCAACTTGGCCGATTCCGATCAGAAATATGAGTGAAAAATTACCTATTTCATTTAAACTTGCCACTTTAGAATAGTGCTCATTGGACTAAACATGTCCATCGATCAGTCGACATACTGAATGGCGAGCATTAATCTCAGTATCAAACTGTCAGAACCTTTGGAAAATTTCATGTCAACAGAAGCAACAATCAGAAACTACATCCTAGAGAATTATCTGTTCACGGAGGATCAATCCGCACTGGACAGCGCAGACTCCTTCCTGGACAAGGGCATATTGGATTCAACCGGTATCCTGGAGGTCATCTATTTTCTGGAAGATGAATTCGGTATTAAGGTTGAAGACACCGAAATGGTGCCCGAAAACCTCGATTCCGTTAACAACATTGTCTCTTTTATTGGAAGAAAAAAGCAATAGTGTGACCCCCATGCCGGCTACCCTGGTCAATCGTTTCAGAGAGAGTGTTGCAAAGCATCCCGACTCTGTCGCCATAGCGGATAGTACCCATCGGGTCTCTTACCGTGAGTTATCTGATGTTGCCGCTAAAGTCTCACACTTCCTGTTGTCATCCGGGCTGCAGAAGGGTGACCGGGTTGCCATGGTCGTCGCCAACTCGGCGGAATATGCCGCTATCTTTTACGGTATCTGGTCTGCGGGCGGGGTTACCGTTGCACTCAATACCCAGGCCAAGGCAAAGGATATCATCAACTGGATGACCCACTCCGATGCCAAGTGGCTGTTCATGGACCAACGTCATCCGGAAAGAAAAGCTGTATTGGAGGCTGGCGGGGAGTTCACGCAAGTTGACGTCAGCAGGGAGGATGCCGGTGCGACTGACAACAACAGTGTGGATTGGCAACAGATAATCGGCATGGAACCCACCGATCGGAAGATTGTGTTAAGCCACTCCGACCTTGCCTCGATCATCTATACCTCGGGTACCACCGGCAATCCCAAGGGCGTAACCCTCAGCCATGGCAATCTCAATGCCAACATCGAATCCATCCTGGCCTATCTTCACCTGACAGCCGCGGATAGCATTCTCAATGTGCTCCCCTTCTACTACTCCTACGGCAACTCCATTCTGCATACCCACCTTGCAATTGGCTCCTCGATAGTACTGGAGAACAGTCTGCTCTATCCCCATCGGGTCATGGAGAAGATGGCAGAGGAGAAAGTAAGCGGGTTTTCCGGCGTGCCTTCAACCTTCGCGTTACTCCTGAGCAGGGTCAACATCGATGATTATGACCTCTCGAGTCTGCGCTATATCACCCAGGCCGGTGGCGCCATGGCGCCCGTGCTGGCTGATAGACTGAGCAACGCCCTGCCCCATACCGAGCTGTTCATCATGTATGGCCAGACCGAGGCCAGCGCCCGCTTGACCTACCTGCCTCCGAATATGCTGGAGCAGAAACGCGGCTCCATCGGCGTAGCCATACCAAACACCACCATTGAGGTGCGGAATAAAGCAGGCGAGGTAATGGCACCAGGCGTGACTGGTGAAATCTGCGCCCATGGCGAGAACATCATGCAGGGCTACTGGAAGGACACGCAGAAGACCGACGAGGTCCTCAAGGATGGCTGGCTATACACCGGCGACCTGGCACATACCGATGCCGACGGCTATCTCTATATCGATGGACGTTCATCCGATATGATCAAGAGCGGCGCCAATCGCATCAGCCCTAAGGAGATCGAAGAGGTCATCCAGGAGCTTGAGGAGGTACAAGAGGTGGCGGTGACCGGTTGTCCCGACGAGTTACTTGGTGAGATCATCAAGGCCTATGTTGTGCCGAAACAGGGGAGCGAACTGAATCAGAGAGTGATTCAGCGTCACTGTAAGAGCAATCTGGCTATTTACAAAATCCCCAAAACCATAGAGTTCATAGAAGAACTACCAAAAACGGCTTCAGGCAAGATAAAGAAGTTTTTGTTGAAATAAGATCATTAAAATGATCAGACGCATCCATATGGCGTGCCGCAGACCGAACATATAATAACCGAGTAGAATCTATCCGGAGAAGACGAATGCAAGCATTAGCAGAACGGTACGAAGCTGAAATCCTCAATTTCGACCGTGATAAAGAAGTCGAAAAAATCTGTGAATCCATGCGGGATATCATGCGTACCAAACTGCGTCGGCGCGGTGTTGTTGTCGCGGTATCCGGCGGAATCGACAGCTCTGTGTCGGCAGCCCTGGCAGTCAAGGCCTTTGGCCCGAAAAAGGCCTTTTTCATTCAACTGCCGGAAGTCGATTCTGCGCAAGACACCCAATCCCGCGGCAGCCAACTGATCGAGCATCTGGGTGTCGATCATACCACCCACAATATCGCCGCTACCCTTGAGGCCATCGGTTGCTACCAGGCCCGGGACGAGGCGATAGTCAAAACCTTTCCCGAGTATGCCGAGGGTTGGAAAAACAAGATCGTCATCAAAGGCGGTCTGGATGGGCAGGTCAATCACTTCTCCCTGGTGGTACAGGATCCTCAGGGTCAGCAATTTGAAAAACGCCTCGATCTCAAGGAGTATCTGCAGATTGTCGCCGCCACCAACTACAAACAACGGATCCGAAAGACTATCGAGTATTATCATGCGGATCGGCTGAACTATGCTGTGATCGGCACACCGAACCGACTCGAGTACGACCAGGGCTTTTTCGTGAAAAACGGTGATGGATCCGCCGACCTAAAACCGATCGCCCATCTCTATAAAACCCAGGTCTACGCCCTGGCGAAGCACCTTGGTTTGCCCGATTCGATCTGTAATGCCATACCTACCACCGATACCTACAGTCTGCCCCAGGGACAGGATGAGTTCTATTTCGCGCTTCCCTATCAGGAGATGGACAAGGCGTTGTGGGCACTCAACATCGGCGCCACTGCAAACGAATTGGCGGAGATGCTCGGAATTACCCAGGAACAGGCGAATTTTGTCTTTCAGGATATTCAAAACAAACGCAAGACCACCCACTATCTGCATGCAAAACCCTATTTGATCGAGGCCTTGCCTGAGCTTGGATTGTAACCAGGAAGAGCTGGCTGTTCCCGGCACCCCGCGCCGCTAAGCCTTGCCGTTCAAGCATAGCGCCCGACAGGTTGGGTGATGGTCTACCCGGGTTGGGCAAGTCCCTTGCTGGTCATCCAGCCATGATCGCCCCAACCCTTCAGTTTTTTTGTAACATTTCAAGAACAACATTCCTATATCATATAATTATATAATCAAGTTTATTTTTAACTGGCCGATTATTGGGACTGGGCCGGAGTTTAAATGCAGACTCCAGTAAACGCACGATTGAGAATAAGAATTAGTAAGTTATGGATAGTATCTCACTTGTTAAAAAATACCGCGTAGCAATGGAGCATAGGAGTAATGGAAGAGTTAATTCAGGAGTATACGGACCAGGCCAAAAACGGTTTCTACTCTGTTCACCTGTCAGAGATCTCAAAAAAGGGAAACCAGGCGTTCACCACTTCTGATATTCACAATCACAAAGGCGTACTCCTGGCACGCAAGGGCGTCAACATTGACCAGGGTGTACGGCAACAGCTGATCAAACACAAGCTGCTGAAACCTCTGGATAATCACATCGGTCTGGAACATCAGGCGGATACCCAGACACTGATCAATGAATTCAGGCGTCTTTTAGATAATTATCCTGATATGCATGCGGTGAATGAGGCCCTGAATTTTGGACCCGAGTTCGAAAAACTGCTTCAACTCGAAAAACTGCATCCCCTGATAACTCAAAAACTCACTGTGCTCGAGACACAGATGCGCTCAGAGTTTGAAAAAAGCATCTTTGCTGCCTGGTTCTCTACCATGATCGCCCGGGAGATGGGACTGAGCATGAATGAGAGGCGTGATACCCTGGTAGCGGCCCTAATCCACGATATCGGCCTGCTCCATTTGGACCCTGACATTATCTGTAGCAACAGGAAACTCTCCGCTGAGGAGTGGAGGACGGTACGCGCTCATGTCATAGTGGGTAAGATCATCGCTGACTCTATACCTGGCATATATCCAGAGATTTCCCGCGCCGTTATAGAACACCACGAGGACTGTTTCGGAGCAGGATATCCTTTAGCCTTAAATGAGAAGCAGCTTGGAATACCTGGAAAGATCATCAACATGACCGACAGTATTCATTCCATCAGGGTCAAATCGTTTAGCAACAGTCAACGCACCCTCGGCGATATTAAGCCATACCTTCAACTTAACCCTACTACCAATGGTTATGAAGTGTATCGTGCAACTATGTCTATTATCAAAAAGTCCGGTCTGCGACCGGTCAGACTGAGGCCTGATGATTGCCCGAAAGATTATGCGAAGAATCTTGGGAAACAGATCGATATCCTTGGAGAGGCAAAGCAAGCCCTTGACGATATTCACGAGAATCTATTAGAGCTTAGGGACAGAATAGACCAGCATGATGTTAAGCAGCTATCCGCCATGGCTGCAATCACCAATAGAATATGCTCGACCATAGATGAGTCCGGTTTGTTGAGCAGTGAAATTGCCGAGTGGCTGCAGAAGGAAAGAGTTCTATCCGATGTTGATGAACAGGTCATGGGTGAGTTCAATGAGATCGAACTACTGATCAAAGAGCTAACCTGGCAGATACGCAATACTGTCAGGATGTTCCATAGTTACAACGATTCCGACACCACTCAAGATACGATGATGATGGAACAGATTGAGACATCGATACAATCGATCCAGGATATCTTTGACCGGCTCAGTTAGGTGGACTCGCATTGCCCTTAGTCGTTTATTTTTTTACCGGAAGTTCGTCATAGGATGGCAGCTCCCCGGGATCTTGGTACCAGACCGCCCGGGAGGCGCAATAGATATTCTGGATCGGCTTGATATGGGGATCACCATCGAGGGTACCTGCCGGCACCACCACACTCCTTCCGCTTTGAGCCAGCCAGGGCAGTGAAGATCCGCACTTTTTACAAAAACATGTGGCGAAATGTCTAGCCTCTTTCAATTCGTACCTGCCTACAAGTACCTCTCCCTGCAACCATTCAAAGTCATCAGGCTTGACTAGCAGGTTGGAAGCAAAAGCGCTGCCGGTGAACTTTCGGCAACGGGAACAGTTGCAATATTGAAATATCCCCAGGTTACCCTTGATGACATAGCTGACCTCACCACATAGACAACTGCCGGTAACTCGTTTTGCTGCCATCGCATATCCTCATCAACTAGCCGATTCTATTTCTCTCTATAATAGCTGATAAAGCAGAACCGAAAATTTAATATTTCTCTTTCCATACCTTCCTGGAAATCGCATACAGCACATGCTTCGATAGAGGATGATCAGGCACCAATGCAGGGTGATCGAAATCTTGATTTTTATTGACCATACCAAGACGCTCCATTACCTCTCTGGATCGTTGGTTGGTTGATGTGGTAAAAGCTACCACTTCATTCAGCATAAGCGCTTCAAAGGCGAACCGTAACGCCCTGCTTCCTGCTTCTGTGGCATAGCCTTTACCCCAGTGCCTATAAGCAAGCCGCCATCCAACCTCAATACAGGGTGAGCATGGCAACCGATCCTGTGGCGCATTCAGGCCGACTATGCCAATGAAGTCACCATAGCCCTTCAACTCAACTGCCCAAAAACCCCAGCCTCTCTCTGTGATCAACTCACGGCACCTGTTGGCCAATTCATCACTCTCATCACGGGACAGTAATTGCGGAAAAAATTCCATTACCCTGGGGTCGTCATTGATGCGTGCGAATGGTGCGTAGTCCTCATCAAGCCATTGGCGGAGTATCAATCTATCGGTCTCCAATGCCAACCGCTTCTCTGGGTACCTGGTGATAGTTATATTCATCGATGGAACTTTCCTTGTAACAGTGCATGTGACAGGTATCAAATCACACCTGACGGGAATGGGCTAGCCGCTCTGCGGATGCCTCCAACTCCACACTCTGAGTCGCATAATAGACATTCCCAGTCTGTTCTTGCGCCCATCCGACCTGGTGTCTTGGTATTCGTAGCAGGTCGACATCCTCCATCAGTTGGCCCAGTGTCTGAATACCCCCCGGCATGCCTTTCCACATCACGATCAGTTTCTCCATCAGCGGCAGGTGGACCATCCCCTCCATCTCCGCATCGCAGGAGTAGACATGACCCTGAGGTAGAATATGCTGACTCTCCGCATAGAGGTACTGGTGTACGTTATCTATTGTGATATCACCACCCTGATCCAACAATTCACTCAGGGTCGGCAGTGTCGTCGGTACCTGTGGGCAGTTCGATTCCACATCCTGCAGGCGGGGATAGAAGATGCTTTTACCCCTGACATCACTGGCATAGCTGAAGCCGTTGCCCTGTTGCAGCGCCAACAGGTGAGGATTGATCTGCCAACCGGCGGCGGCCATATATTTCGGTTTTTCACCGAACACGGCACAATAGGCCTCGATTGCCCTGTTCAGTTCCTCCCGGGTCCATGTCTCATCGGCATGGGCGATAGTGTCCAGCCAGACTGATCTGTCATGACACAGAATGCCCGTTTCATGTCCGGCGGCCGCGACTGAACGCAGTGCCTCTGCCGCCCGTTGATGGATCAGCGGCGGTTGCAGGATTATGCCGTAGAGGCGTGAAGCGATATTGAGAGTAGGATACCAAGGCTGCAGGGTATGGCCGATGCGCCGGCCACTTTTGTCTGCGCCGGTGGCGAAGAAGAAGCTGGCCCTGATCTTATATTCATCGAATAGCTTCAACAGTGCAGGCACCCCCACCAGGGCGCCGTGCAGGGTATTGACGCATACTCTCAGTCCTACCTTCATCGCTGCAGGTTGTCGTTACGCTGGCTCAAGGTAACGACACAACAGGGCGTTTTCGACCTCATGGGTGGGTAGCTCGACTCTGACCCGGTAACCACCCCCAGGCGCCTCCTGCATAGGATTGCCATTTTGATCCTCCATCCTTTGTAGCTCAAAACTGCGGTTCCCAGCAGGCGTCATCAATTCGAGCCGGTCTCCCACGCGAATCTTGTTTTTAACGTCCAGATCGATCAGTCCGGTGTCATCATCGACACCTGTCACTTCCCCCACGAACTGTTGGCGTTCAGTCTGCGAGCTTCCGTAACGATAATTCTGCAGCTCCTGGGATTCATGCCGTTGATAGAATCCATCCGTATAGCCCCTGTTGGCCAGGCTCTCCAGATCGGCCATCAAGCCCACTTGAAACGGTCGTCCGGCAACGGCATCATCGATCGCCTGCCGATAGACCTGGGTGGTGCGGGCGGTATAGTAGTGGGACTTGGTACGGCCCTCGATCTTCAGGCAATCCACCCCGACATTCACCAGCCGGGCCACATGCTCCACCGCCCGCAGATCCCTGGAGTTCATGATATAGGTGCCATGTTCATCCTCGAACATCGGCATCGGCTCACCGGGCCTGCCCCGCTCCTCGATATAGTAGGTCTGGTCGGCCTCGTCGTGGCGTGCCACCCCCGCTGGCCCCAGGTTGACTGTCGGCGGCTGCACCGCTTGTGACACCTTGTAGTCCCAGCGGCAGCTGTTGGTACAGGTACCCTGATTGGCATCCCGATGGTTGAAGTAACCCGACAGCAGACAACGGCCCGAGTAGGCAATACAGAGCGCACCGTGGATAAACACCTCCAGCTCCATATCCGGGACGGCCTGCCTGACCTCCTCCACCTCTTCCAGGGAGAGTTCACGGGAGAGGATCACCCGGCTCAATCCCTGCCGCTGCCAAAATCGCACCGCTTCCGCGTTTACCGTATTGGCCTGCACCGAGAGGTGGATCGGCATCTCCGGCCAGGCCTCCCTAACCATCAGGATCAATCCCGGATCGGACATGATCAAGGCATCCGGCCCCATGGCGACAATCGGCTCGAGATCCTTGATAAAGGTCTTCAGCTTGGCATTATGGGGCATCACATTACAGGCGAGATAGAAGTGGCGTCCCAGGCTATGCGCCTCGGCGATGCCGATCGCCAGATTATCCTGCATAAAGTCATTGTTCCTGACCCGCAGACTATAGCGAGGCAGACCAGCATAGACGGCATCGGCGCCATAAGCGAAGGCGTAACGGGCATTTTTCAAGGTACCCGCAGGTGAAAGAAGTTCCGGTGGTTTCATACTCTCTATCGAAATCAGCGCAGGGTGACCTGCAGGGTCTCCGTAATGGTACCAAGAAGCAGACGCTCTCTCTCCACCTGCAGATCGACCTTGTCCCCAACCTCCCTATCCATCAGGGCGATACGGATGTCGGCATAGCTCTCGATCGGCTGACCGTCGATGGCGAGCAGTCGATCCGATTTCTCAACCCCCGCCTCCCTGGCCCCGCTGTTATTTACAAAACCGGTGATACTGGGTGGTGAACTGGTGGTGTCGAGCAGAACCCCAAGCTTACCGGCGGCTGGCAGGTCATGCTTCTCAGCCAGAATCAAATAGTCAGCCATCTTCTGATCCAACTCCGCGGCCGTATCCACATTGAGGATGATTGCCTGGCTCGCGTCGATACGCCGCGACAGCCGCTTGGGAATCCCATCGCCATACATGAGATGGCCGACCCCCGCCAGAATCACCAGATGGGATTCGGGATTGCGCTGCATCCACTCCGCTGCCCGCTGTGCCATTCCCTCGTCCCAAAGCAGCTGGGCCTCAAGGAAGTTCTCGAAACTCCTCCCATCCTTATGGGGATGGGCATCGAAGATCGACTGCAGGCGTTGACGGTAACCCTGGTTATCCCTGTCTATCTCATCGGGCAGTCTCTGTTTCAGCTCCTCGGAGAGACTCTCGATGCCTTCCTTTCCCACCTGGCGGGTGATCTCACTCTCCAGGTTGAGGGCAATCAATGGAATTCCATGCTCCCTGGCGTATTGGAAAATGGGCCGGTAGAGCCGATAATCGAAGCGCCAGCGACTGAAGTACTCCGACTGTCGAATCAGGTCGGCTTCATCGATCTCTCCGGCGACATAGCGATCGAGGACATCCTGGTAGGGCTGAAAAAAGAACTCCAGCCCGATTCCCAGGTCTGAGTGCTTGGCATGCAGTCCCTTGATGATGGCCAGTTGATTGAGATGGTGTTGATACTGATCATGGGTTTCGCCGACGAACACCACCTGGCGGTCGGAGACCTTCTCAATCAGGCTCGATACATCCATCATCGCTGCCAGGTCGATCACAGGATCAGGCGCGAGTTCATGAGCCCGGGCGCCTGTCGTCGCGCAGACCAAGATGAAAAACAGCAAACGAAAATAGAGCACTACATTCTCCCATTACCATTGACCCAATGCGCCTTATGACCAATAAATCCACGATCTGTTACATCCTGCTGGGGCTGGCACTATTTTGCAAACCACTCTTTGCCGTCCCCAGGGTCCACCATGCACTGCAGGTCTCACTCGATCCAAGCGGTCAAAAGCTGCAGGTGACAGACCGGATCGACCTCGCCTCCCGGCAGCAAGTTGATGCCACGCAGCCTGCCAACGATCATCAGGGTCGGTTGCGATTTCTACTGCATCGCGACCTCAGTCCACAAAGTATCACCAGGGGTGTATCCCTGAAAGAGATCGGGCCTATCAGCGACACTGGACCGTTGATCGAATACCAGCTCAGCATGCCTGAAGATCAGCACCATTTCACCCTGAAGTATGGCGGGAAGATCGCGCATCGGCTGACCACACTGAGTGAGAGTCCGGGGCGTGTCAGTGAACGCCTGAGGGGAACCATATCGGAGAAGGGAGTCTATCTGGATGCCAGCACCGGCTGGTATCCCTACTTTCCCGATGCACTGCGCACCTTTGACCTGCAGGTGGAGCTTCCCGCAACCTGGCTGGCAGTGAGTCAGGGTGAAGGTCCGGAGATCCAGCAGGAGCAAGAGAGAAACATCATCCGTTGGCATGAAACATCACCGCAGGATGATATATATCTGGTCGCCGCCCCCTACCACCTCACCCGTAAATCCTTGGATGGCATCGAGGCACAGGTGTTTCTACGCCAGCAGGATCCCGCCATAGCGGAACGATATATACAGGCAACCGAGCACTATCTGGCGCTCTATCAATCCCTGATTGGGCCCTATCCCTATGCCAAGTTCGCCTTGGTCGAGAACTTCTGGGAGAGCGGTTACGGCATGCCCTCCTTCACCCTGCTGGGACCCCGTGTGTTGCGCCTGCCCTTTATTCTGCACACATCCTACCCCCATGAGATCCTTCACAACTGGTGGGGAAACAGCGTCTACATCGACTACCAGAGCGGCAACTGGGCGGAGGGACTGACCAGCTATCTGGCCGACCATCTCCTGGCCGAACAGCGGGGACGGGGCGCCAATCACCGGCGCACGGCACTGAAACGCTATGGGGATTTCGTGCGCAGTGAAAACGACTTTCCACTGACAGGTTTCAGGGCCCGCCATACAACCGCCAGCCAGGCTGTAGGCTATGACAAGAGCCTGATGTTTTTTCATATGCTGAGGCGCCACCTGGGTGATCAGGCCTTCATCGAGGGCCTGCAGATCTTCTTCCGGGAGAACCGTTTCAAAACAGCCGGGTATGCCGATCTGAAGCTGGCCTTCGAGAAGGCCGGTGGCAAGACTCTGGATAACTTGTTTCAACAATGGACCGGGAGAAACGGCGCCCCACGGCTGAAGGTCAGCGATCTTGCCGTGGAACAGGTGGGTGACGGTTTCCACATCCGTGGTACCCTGCAGCAGACCCAGCGAGACGCACCCTTCCCCTTGGAGATCCCCATGCTCACTCGCTTGACGGATGGAAGTGTTTCCCAGACAACCCTCACCTCCCATGAGAGAGAGACCCCCTTCCAACTCAAGCTGGACAGGGAACCGCAACAGCTGGCAATCGATCCCTGGTTCGATCTTTTCAGACAACTCGATCAGGCGGAAACCCCGGCGACCCTGAGCCGTCTGTTTGGCAGCCAGCGGGTATTGATCGTACTCCCAGCCAGAACCGACAAAGGGATGCTGCAGGCTTATCGCGCATTGGCTCAACAGTGGAGCAGTGGCTATGATGATGCGGAGATCCGTCTCGACAGCGAACTGGAACGGCTGCCACAGGATCGTCCAATCTGGCTGCTTGGCTGGAATAATCGCTTCCACCCTGGATTAGTGACACAACTATCCGGCCTGCCCTTTTCCCTGGAGCCTGATGGCATCAGCCTGGCTGACAGCCGTTATTCAACCGGCGAGAATAGTTTTGTACTTAGCCAGCACAATCTAAACAAAGATCAAACTATGGCATGGGTCGTCGGCAACTCAGCGGCAGCTATAACGCGACTGGCGAGAAAACTTCCCCACTACGGGAAATACAGTTATCTTGTATTCGAGGGAGACAAGGCACAGAACCTACTCAAGGGGGAATGGCCAATCACCCAATCACCGCTGCAGTTCAGCTTTTCCAAGGATGGGAAGCTAACCGAAATAGCTGAACCCGGACCACTTATTTCAATGCCCGAGTGATTATGGCCGCTGTTGTTCTGTGAACATCCACTGTCGAGTCTATCTCAGGTTACTACTCCTCAGTCTGCTATTGCCTTCAACCACTGTTGCGGCGGAAGTCCATCTCTCTCTGCCGAAATATCGAATACAGCCGGACGAACTGGCGGTAGTGGTGAATGACCGGGACCCACTCAGTGTCAGGATCGGCGAATACTATATGCAGGTGCGTATGCTACCGCGGGAGAACCTGCTGCATCACTCTTTCAATCCCCATGCAACATCACTCCCGGTAGATGAATTCAACTCGCTCCGCGAGGCATTGCTGAAACAAACCCCGACCCATACCCAGGCCTATGTCCTGACCTGGCTCCAGCCCTATCGCGTCGGCTGCATGTCCATGACCTCAGCCATAACCTTTGGCTTTGACAAGACCTGGTGCTCACAACGGCGCTGCGCCACCACCCGACACAGCCCCTATTACAACTACCCGGGCGCTGATCCCCTTAAGGATCTCTCCCTGCGTCCCTCCATCAGCATCGCTGCCGAGAACTTCGCTGATGCCAAACAATTGATCGACAGAGGTCTGCTGGCAGACAACAGCCTGCCCCAGGGCACCGCCTATCTATTGAGCACCAGCGATAAACAGAGAAATGTACGGGCGATAGAATTTCCCCGCATCATAAACCGGATGCGTGGCTGGATAGATACAGCGATCCTGCGTCATGACAGCCTGCGCCAGCGCAACGATGTGCTGTTCTACTTCACCGGCAGATCCCAGGTCAGTGGTCTGGATACACTGAAATTTCGACCCGGTGCGATCGCGGACCATCTCACTTCAGCCGGAGGCCAGTTGTCGGGAAGCCGGCAGATGAGCGCCATGGAGTGGCTCAAAGCAGGCGCCAGCGGCAGCTATGGCACCGTGGTCGAGCCCTGCAACCATAGAGGCAAGTTCCCCAGCCCATCCCTGGTGATGGAGCACTACGGCAGCGGCAGCACCCTCATCGAGGCCTATTGGAAAAGCGTGCAACAACCGGGCGAAGGGATCTTCATCGGTGATCCATTGGCTGCACCCTTCGACCATGTGGAGATCATTCATGAAGCTCGACAGACTAAAGTGCGGACACGCAACCTGAAGCCTGGCAACTACCAACTGACCCATGCACTCAGCCCGATCGGGCCCTACACCCCGATCTCAAATCTAGTGGTAAGGTACCATCAAAAAGAATTGTCGCTGCCGAGATTGGGAGAGGGTTTCTATCGTTTACAGTTAGTTGGGCAGTAGGTGAATTTGATTCATCTCCTGCTGTGGGTGGCCATGGATAGGTCATCCAAATAGACTGGATAGCCAATCAACCCACCACCCAATAGACCTACGCCTATCCCCTTCACCGCCGCCCAGAGCTTACCCGTCTTCGACTCTTCGAACATCAGGATACGAAACAGATCGTGCAGGCTGGCGAGAAAATCGTAGATGACAAACCCGGGAAAGCTGAACAGATTTTCCCGCCAGATGCGGGTGCGGTTGCGATAGATGGTGTAGCGGCGCCTGGGGGAGTGATTCCATGCCAGGAATCGACGGCCGAACAGGCGGTGTTCCGACTGCGCTCCCAACTGATGGTAGAGCACCGCATCGGCCACCGCCATGATCCGGTACCCCCCGCGCAGGGCACGCAGGCTGAAGTCCACATCGAGGTAATCGATGCTGAAGGATTCGCGGATCAGGCCTATCTCACGGAACAGTGATGCCCTGATCAGACTGCCGGAGCTGATGGCGAATAACAGATGAGAGAGCGTTGATGCGTTGGAGAAGTCCTGAATCGTGAAACGCGGGCTGCCATAGGCACCCTGGGGTGCGGTCACATAGCGCGCATCCCTGGTGACGCCCTGCTCATCGTACCGGGGTGCGAAAATAGCAACATCCGGTTCTTGTTGCAGAGCAGTCCGTAACAGTTCTGACACCATGTCCGGTGCGGCCCGGCTGTCGTCGTCCATCAGCAGCAGCCAGGTCGCCCCCCCATCCAGGGCTGCACGTATACCTATATTCTGTGCCTTGCCAAGCCCCAGGTTTTGCCCGTTTTGTATCAGCTTCACCCGTTCGCCTGCGGAATAGACAATCTCAGCCAGCCACTCCCTGCTGTTTGGATCAGTGCTGTTATCGACAATGATGACCTGTGCGACCTGATCCAAATAGCTCTGCAAGGCGTCCTCAAATCCCCTATCCACGTTGTAGGTGACGGTAACTGCAACGATATTTTCGGCTTTATCAATAGACATGAGAGCATTCTCGCCGATCTGCCCATTGTTAGTCACATTTCATTTCAGCTTAGTGGTATCTCTGGATCCACCCACCAAGAATTCGGTTTATGACAGCACCTGATAGCGTCAGTCAAGAAACGCTAGAGACGCGGGTAGGCGCCTGACGGTTGTCTTTCGCAGTAGCGGCACGGATGCCGCGTAAGCCCCTTCACGACAGGGAAGTCGTGTCGGGGCGTCGGAGAAAGACGACCGTCAGGCGCCGAGGGTTGGAAATAGGCTTTTTCTCTGCACCGACATTAGGTGTCAGCAAGTAACTTGGTATATCTATTGCGACTGGAGCGTTGCAGAATTTCTCTTTATAATGCATCCATGCTGCACCGAACAAACATTATAATTAATTGTTATTAAAAGAATTAATGGGAATTTACCATGTCTGACAGCGCTGACGAAATCCTTCTAGAGAGCAGTTGTGTTGCCACGCTCAAATCAACCACACGCATCACACCGGAGACAACGGACGAGGTACGCCAACTGATACTGCAGATCGATGAGCCCTCTTTCCGCTATGCCGCCGGTCAGTCGATCGGTGTCCTGGTACCCGGCCCTCATCAGTTCGGCAACGAGTTTCACCATCGTCGCTACTCGATAGCCAATCCGGTGGAAACCGGCGCCAGCCAGAACGTGGAGTTGGAACTGCTGGTAAGACGCTGTTTCTATCTGGACGAGATCTCAGGGGAGCAATACCCGGGCATCGCTTCAAACTACCTGTGTGATGCCAAGGTGGGTGACAAGATCAAGATCACCGGCCCCTACAAGAGTCCCTTCAAGATACCGACCGACACCTCCAGCAATCTGCTGATGATCGGTACCGGTACCGGTATCGCTCCCTTTCGTGCCTTCGTGCGTCAGATCTACGATCAGCATGCCGGCTGGAAAGGGGATGTCAGACTATTCTACGGCGATCGCGGGGGCATGAACCTGCTGTATATGAATGATCAGCAGAAAGACCTGACCCAATTCTACGACGATCAGACCTTCAAGGCCTTCAGTGTATTGACAGACCGCCCCCTCACCGGTGCCGAACAGGGCCTGCAGGAGAGTCTGCAAGCCCATATCGATGAGTGCGCCCGTCTGATACGCGATCCCAACACCTATATCTATCTGGCCGGCCAGGATAAGGCTGCCGAGGTATTTGACAAAGTAATGGCCGAGACATTCGGCTCGGCAGATGCATGGGACAAAGCCAAAAGCGACTTGGTTGAATTAGGTCGTTGGGCGGAGTTGCTCTATCACTAAGTTTGGGTCGTTAAAAAACCAAGTCACTGCAGTTAGGCAATCAGACAAATGAGAGCTCGCAACCGGACCCGGAACTTCGATTCCTGCTGTTTACTATCTGGTGAAACCGGGAAACGAGATCCTCCGCTCATAGATCGTTTACAGATAATTCCTATACATCGCGTAAGTCAATTAAAAAGTCACCACCGCGTATAGGGTATCGGCATTCAGTTCGAGACCAGGATCATCAGATAACGCCTGAATCTCTGCAAGGTGCTCTTGCTTGAATCGTTCGAGGCTTTTTTTATCCAATTTATCAAGCAGTGATTTAAATCCAGCACTGTTTAATAAAGCCCACCAATCGTTAATGCTGATAGGATATCGAATCGGCTCATGTATCACATCGACTGCGCGAAATTCACTGCCGGCCACTAACGCCTCGATCTGCTGTTTCGTCTTGAGTCTCTCTCTCAATCGTGATGGCGGTTCAACACTGTAACCATGCTCCAGTCGTCGCAGAAATAGTTCGGCATGGGGATTGAAGGCTTGCTCGGTAAATGATGAAAATAAAAACCTGCCACCAGGTTTGATGGTTTTACAAATCGCCTGGTAAGTCGCCTCCATATCTGGATAGAAGAAGAGGCCGTAGCCACAAGTAACGATATCAAAAGTATGCTTGTCGTATGCGATAGAATCCACATCGCACTGTATGAACTCTATGTTGGATATCCCTTTCTCCCGTGCCTTTGATATGGCTATCTCCAGCATCCCCTGGGACAGGTCGATGGCATGTATGTGGGCACTCGGGTGTTTGTCGACAACTTCAAGAGCAACGGCCCCAGTACCAGTCGAGAGATCAAGTATGCTCAAACTTTCAGCTGGCGGGACCAGCTCTGCCATTTTCGCTGCAGAGATGGCAAAGAATCTGTTTTCATCATAGCGATGTGAAACATCATTGAATGTTGCCTCAACACCCTTCTTGTATTCATCCCTGTCCATGTCAACCACTCCACTCAGCAACATTCCCTTGCAGTAACCCATCCAATGGAGACCGAGTTGTTGCCATCAATCTAAATTCAGGTAGCGGGTAGGATCGACAATTCCGGCGTCGCTAAAGCCTTTTGCACGCAGACGGCAGGAGTCGCAGACACCGCAGGCCTCTCCCGCTTCGCTGGCCTGATAACATGAGACAGTCATACTGTAGTCCACGCCCAGCTCCACTCCTCGTCGGATGATTTCCGCCTTGGTCAGATTGATCAGCGGTGTATGTATTTTATAGGTGCCGCCCTCATCAGCCGCCTTGGTGGCCAGATTGGCGAGGTTTTGAAAGGCCTCGATGAATTGCGGTCGACAGTCAGGGTAACCTGAGTAGTCCACCGCGTTGACGCCGATGAAGATATCCTGGGCATCCAGAACCTCGGCCCACCCCAGGGCCAGGGAGAGAAATACCGTGTTTCTCGCCGGTACATAGGTCACTGGAATGCCATTGCCCATCTCTTCCGGGACCTGTATGGAACGGTCCGTCAATGCAGAACCCCCGATGTCATCGAGCCCGATATGCACCACTTTGTGGGCCTCTGCCTTAAGCGATGCGGCTACCCGTGATGCGGCCGCCAGTTCAGCAGCGTGGCGCTGACCATAGGCCATGCTGAGGGCATGGCAGGCATAACCCTGGCTGCTGGCGAGCGCCAACACCGTTGCCGAATCCAGCCCCCCCGATAGCAACACCACCGCGCGTCTACTCATTGTTCATCTTCCCGGCTGGTTGCCCCACAACAGTTTGTGCAGCTGCAACTGCATCCTGGCCAGCACCCGATCCTCCACCATCCAGTCTGCCAGTTGGGTGGGATTCATCTGATCCTGGGCAGGAGAGAAGAGTACTTCACACCGATCCATGATCCGGAACTGCTCCAATTGCTCACAACTCCATTCGTAATCGGCCCGGTCGTTGATAACAAACTTGACCTGATCTCGGACTCTCAGGGAATCGAGATTCAACATCCTGTTGCGGGTCATCTCCCCCGAACCCGGCGTCTTCAGATCCATTACCCTGCTAACCCGCGGGTCCACGTCGCTGATATCGAGGGCACCGCTGGTCTCAAGGGAAACCTTATAACCCGCATTGCACAGGGCGCTCAACAGGGGCAGGCAATCTGCCTGTGCCAGCGGTTCACCACCGGTCACGCAGACATGATCCACATGGAAGTCAGCGACCTGCTGCAGGATCTCATCGATGGAGTGCCACTCACCGCCACTGAAGGCATAGGCAGTATCGCAGTAGTGGCAACGCAATGGGCAGCCGGTCAGGCGAACGAAAACGGTGGGGAATCCTGCACTCCTCCCCTCCCCCTGCAGGGAGAGGAAGATCTCGGTTATTCGAAGTCGAGACATACTCAGATACGGGAAACGCTAGCGTCTCCGCTCAATGCCCCTCTTTGGTGAGTCGTTGCAGGCGCTTCTGCGCCAGGCGCGATTCGGTCGTGGTGGGGTAGTTGTTTATCAACTCATTCAGGATATTTCTGGCATCCGTCCAGTTCTTCTTTTCGTAGTGGATATAGCCCATCTTTAACATCGCACCCGGAATCTTGGGACTGGATGGATACTTTTCCGGTATCTTGGTGAACTCTCCCAGGGCGGTATCGAAATCCCGATTGACGTAGCTGGCCTCTGCCAACCAATACTGGGCATTATCCTCGTAATCCCCCCCGGGGTAGTCCCTCAGGAAATCGGAGAAGGCGGTGATGGATTCCCCGTAGCGCCCCTGCTTCAGCAGATTGAAGGCGGCCTGGTAGGCATCCGACTCCATTTTCGGATCGGGGGGTGCGGTAGTCGCGACCTGCGCCGATGCCCCGAACCCGGGGGACGGTGTCGTGGGTGGGGTAACCGGCTGGCGTACCGGGGCCGCTGCAGAGGGTGGTGTCATCGGGGGTGATATGGGTTGTGGCGAGGGCGGTGCCGCACCACCAGGCTGAAATCGAGAGAGTCTCTGATCGATATCCAGATAGAGATCACGTTGGCGCCGGCTCATGGCATCCATATTGTGCTTTTGCTCCTCCAGATCGCCACGAATCTGCTGCACCTCCTGTCGCAGCTGTTGTACCTGCAGTACCAGGTCGGCAAGACTCTGATTCTGCATGATGCGCTCGATCCGCTGCAGCCGCTGTTCCAGGCTAAGCTTAGCGCCATTCGCAGCGAATACCGGACTCATGACACAGAGCCCCATCAAGGTACAGAGCAAGACCCTTTCGATGATCAACCTCATCACTCTCTCCCGTATCAGTAGACCAGTTCAACCCGTCGGTTAAGTGCCCAGGACTCTTCATTGTGTTCGAATGTCGCAGGTCTCTCTTCCCCGTAACTCACAAC
Organism: Candidatus Thiodiazotropha sp. CDECU1; assembly: GCF_963455295.1. Lineage (NCBI taxonomy): Bacteria > Pseudomonadati > Pseudomonadota > Gammaproteobacteria > Chromatiales > Sedimenticolaceae > Candidatus Thiodiazotropha > Candidatus Thiodiazotropha sp. CDECU1. The sequence continues at coordinate 1,478,870 of NZ_OY734020.1, read as the reverse complement.
CACCAGCTGGTTGTCCGACACACCCTGAGCCAGCATCAGACTACGCACCGAGTTGGCGCGGTTTTCACCCAGTCCCAGGTTGTACTCCCGTGTGCCCTTCTCATCCGCATGACCCTCCAGACGCACGACCACCTGAGGATTGGCTGCCAGATAGTCGGCATGGGCCTGAATCACGTCCAGATACTCCGCACGCACCGCGCTCTGATCAAAATCGAAATAGATCACGCGGGTCGCCAGAAGACTGTTGGGGTTCTCCAAGGGATCGCCCAGCCACTCACCCCCCTCGCTGGCGGCGGAAGTGGATGTACCCGCTTGGCTACCCTCGGCACCGGTGGATTGCTCGGAAACATCCGCACCTTCACCTTCGAGGGTCGGCGTGGATGAACAGCCGACGACCAGCAACAGCGAGAGTAAAATTGGAACCCAGAGGACTAGTACTTTTTTCATTGCATATCTCCTTAGCAGCGGTGTAATTAATTGTTGAAAGGTGACCAGACCGGTTCACGCACATCACCCTCCTGCAGGGCGAGGCGTTGTCGTACACGGCCATCAACCGAGACCGCTGCCAAAACACCACGATGACCCGCCTTGGATGCATAAATTACCATGCTCCCATTGGGCGCGAAACTGGGCGACTCGTCCAGACTCCCTTGGCTGAGCACCTGCATCACACCGGACTCGAGATCCTGAACCGCAATGCGATACTTCCCCTCTTCCCGGGTAACCAGGGCCAGCAGCTTTCCATCGGGTGAAAAGGAGGCTCGAGCGTTGTAGCTATTTTGGAATGTTACCCGTTGCGCCTTGCCGCCGTGGGCCGAAACCCGGTAGATCTGTGGTCTGCCCCCACGATCCGAGGTGAAGACGATAGAGCGCCCGTCCGGTGACCAGGCCGGCTCCGTATCGATGGCATAGTGGCGGGTGATGGTCTTGAGCTTGCGTGTAGTCAAGTCATAAACATAAATATCGGGATTACCCCCTTTCGACAGGGTCAGGGCGAGTTTACGCCCATCCGGCGACCAGGCGGGCGCCCCATTGATGCCCTTGTATGAGGTGACCTTCTTGCGCGTGCCGGTATAGACCCCCTGCACATAGATAGCAGACTGCCCCTCCTCGAAAGAGACGTAGGCTATCTGGCGACCGTCTGGCGACCAGGCGGGGGACATCAATGGCTCGGTGGAAGTGACGATGGTCTCCGAATTATAACCATCCGCATCGGCGATATTCAGTTTGATCTTCATCTCGCCGTCGGCCTGCTTGGTGGAGGTGATATAGGCCACCCGGGTAGCGAAGGCACCCGGAACGCCCAGCAGTTTCTCATAGATCAGGTCAGCAATCCGGTGGGCGGTACTGCGTAGATTCGGCGCCGTGGTGGGGATACTGTAACCGGTCAGCTGCTCACCCCGAAAGACATCGAGTAACTGAAACTGTATCTGGTAGCCACCGGCACCATGGGCCTGTACTTGGCCGATTACCAGATTTTCGATGCCCAGGGCCCGCCAGTCCTTGAATTCAACCCCATCCACCGATGTTGGCCTGGCCAGCATATCCTCCCGTGGCAGTGTCTTGAAACGACCGCTGCGTTGCAGGTCACCGTTGATCACGGCGGCAATATCCTCTGGAGGGGTTCCCTTGCCCTGCCAGCTGAAAGGTACCACAGCGATGGGCAGTGCCCCCTCGACACCTTCGGTGATCTCAATGGTCAACTCGGCATAGAGCGCCGGTTGCCAACACAGTAACAAAACCAGGATAAGTAGATTGTTTTTCATAATGACGACTATTCAGCTACTCGGCTTAAAATTCAGTTTCAAGGTACGGAAGGACTCGAACAAGGGTCCACTCGGCACCTGCAGTGGCGCGGCTTTATACACGGCCGACTCCACCGATCGATCAAATGCCGAGTTACCGCTGCTCCTGACGATACTTACGCCACCAGGCACCACATCCCCCCCCGGTATCAGGCGTACCTGAACAACACAGGAGAAATCCTTGCCTGCCTGTCCCGGTTTCAGCCAGTTGCGTTCGATCTGCTGCTTGATCACCGCCACATAGCGATCGATTTCGCGACTATTCTGCTCCGCCGCCAACTGCTCTTGCAAGGCACGTTCACGCTCGGCCTGGGCTGCGGCTTCCGCTTTTCGCTTCGCTTCTGCCTTCCTTTTGGCTGCTAACTCCGCCTTGCGCTTCTTCTCCAGTTCAGCCTTGCGTTTGGTTTCCAGCGCCGCCAACCGTTTGGCTTCGGCCTTGCGCTTGGCCTCTTTCGCCTCCCGCTCCTTTTTCAATTTGGCCTGGCGCTTGCGCTCAACCTCGAGCTTCTGCTTTTCCGCCTTCTCCTTGGCGATGCGTTTCTGTTCCAGTTGCTGCTGGCGCTTTTTCTCTTCCGCCTGCTTTTGCTTTAGCTCCTGTTCGCGCTGCTTCTCCCGCGATGCGGCTTTCTCTTTCTCCTTGGCCTGATCGAGCTGCTTGGCATCCACGGTATGCGCCTTCACCACATTCGCATTAGGCGTAGCGGGTTTGTGCACTTTCGACCAGTCATAGCCGAATATCAGAAATACCACGATCAACACATGCAGCAGAAGTGCCAATACGACTGAAACCGGATTTCTTTTAAGAACTGAGAACAACGCTAAGACTCCGGCGATTCGGTAATCAGGCCAACACTGGGCGCACCACCGGCCTGCAATAGCACCATCGCCTCCACCACTCGTCCATAGGCAACCCCCGCATCACCGCGCACCATAATCGGGGTCTTCGGTTTATGTTTGAGGACAGCCTGCACCCTTTTGACCAGGGTATCGGGTTCAATCGGCTGATCCTTGCCCTGACCGATATCGATGAACATCTCACCCGCTCGATTGACCGTCACCACCAGCGGTTCATCCGCCTCTTTCGGCAACGGCTCCGCATCGGCCTGTGGCAGTTCCACCTTGACCCCCTGGGTCAGGAGTGGCGCGGTGATCATGAAAATCACCAACAGCACCAGCATCACGTCGATATAGGGTACGACATTGATCTCCGACATGGGACGGCGGCGGTTTTTCTGACGACTCATCGCAATCCGCCGGTTTAGCTGACAGCCTGACGTTGCAGGATGGTGGCAAACTCCTCGACGAAGTCGTCGTAGCGGTTGTTTAACCGCTCCACATCGTGGGAGTAGCGATTGTAGGCGACAACCGCGGGTATCGCGGCAAACAGACCGATTGCCGTGGCTATCAACGCCTCGGCGATTCCCGGGGCAACCAGCGCCAGGGTCGCCTGCTTCACATTTCCCAGGGCGGTGAATGAATTCATAATCCCCCACACGGTACCGAACAGTCCAACATAGGGGCTGGTGGAGCCAATCGTGGCCAGGGTTGAGAGATGGTGTTCCAGGAAATCGACCTCGCGATTGAGAGAGACCCGCATGGAGCGCTGTGCCCCCTGCACCATTGCCATGGGATCTTTATGCCCCTTGGTGCGCAAGCGGGCAAATTCGCGAAATCCGGCACGGAAAATCGCTGCCATGCCCGACTCATCATCGGTCTCCCTTTCGATCTGACGGTAGAGTTCCGCCAAATCGCCGCCTGACCAGAATCGACCCTCAAAGTCATCCGCTGCGCGCCCGGCACTCTTGAGGGTGCGCATGCGATCGAAGATCATGCTCCATGAGCTGAGGGATGCGAATACCAACAGGGCAATCACAAACTGAACCACCGGACTGGCATTCAGAATCAGATGGGTAATGGTCAGGTCAGTCGACATCCGGTATCTCCATCAATATTTTCTTTGGAATGGGGGTGGGGCTCATTGTTTTCATATCCACGCAAGCAATCTTTACATTTCCCCTGCACAGCAGCTGAGAATCCGACGCTTTTACAACCTCTTGATACAGGGTGAGACTGGCACGTCCTCGCTTCGCCAGCCTGACATGGATCTCGAGGAGATCATTAAAACGGGCTGGCTGATGGTAACCCACTTCCACATGGCGAACTGCGAAGATGATCCCGTCCTGTTGTAGCAGCAGATCCTGCTCGAAGCCCAGAGAACGTAACCACTCGGTGCGTGCCCGTTCCATAAATTTCAAGTAGTTGGCATAGTAGACAACACCACCGCTATCAGTATCCTCGTAATAGATCCTGACCGGCCAGACAAAACTCGGCGACTCGTCGTTCATACCTCTATCCAGCTCCGAATCACTGTTCCGCTAACATCATGATGTGGCATACAAATAATCGAGTAATCATACTTAGCTTCGTATACCGATGGTAGTGAAAATACACAATCCCCTGCATGAATCCCAATCTATGAGTGTGTGATTTGAGAGGAGTTCCCGGAATGGCCTGGTTGAAGCTCTCAGAATTTGACATCCATGCTGGCGAGCCGTGAACTCAAGCTGGAGTAAAACTGATCGGGCTCGAAGAGAGCAGAGGGGCCAGATTATCCGAATTCAGGAAGAGACCCTCTGTCACCTACTCCTCACGGAACAGATCATCCTCTGTCGGCACGTGTTCGCCCGGTTTCGGTGACAAACCAAAGTGCAGATAGGCAGCCTGGGTCGCCACTCTGCCCCGTGGTGTGCGCATCAGAAATCCCTGCTGGATCAGAAAGGGCTCCAGGACATCCTCGATGGTACCCTTCTCTTCACCGATCGCCGCAGCCAGATTATCGACCCCCACAGGCCCGCCTTCGAACTTTTCGATGACTGCCAGCAACAGACGCCGATCCATATTGTCAAAACCGTTGCCATCGACCTTGAGCATGCCCAAGGCGCTGTCGGCGACCGCCTGGCTGACATGGCCATCCTGTTTGACCTGGGCGTAGTCGCGCACCCGCCTCAGCAGCCGGTTGGCAATCCTCGGCGTACCCCTGGAGCGGCGCGCGATCTCTGCGGCCCCATCCGCATCCATACCGATGTTGAGTATCTCCGCTGAACGGGTGACTATCCGGGCCAGATCCTTGCTGTTATAGAACTCCAACCGCTGCACGATACCGAAGCGGTCCCTCAGAGGAGAGGTCAGAAGACCGGCGCGGGTGGTGGCCCCAACCAGGGTAAAGGGCGGCAGTTCCAGCTTGATCGAACGGGCGGCCGGCCCTTCACCGATCATGATATCGAGCTGAAAATCCTCCATTGCCGGGTAGAGCACCTCCTCCACCACCGGGCTCAGACGATGGATCTCATCCACAAATAGCACATCATGGGGTTCCAGGTTGGTCAGCAACGCCGCCAGATCCCCCGGCTTTTCCAGCACCGGACCTGAGGTCTGCCGCAGATTGACCTCCATCTCATTGGCGATGATATGGGCCAAGGTGGTCTTACCCAACCCGGGAGGACCGAAGATCAGGACGTGATCCAGGGCCTCGCCCCGCGCCTTGGCCGCCGGGATGAAGATCTCCATCTGCTCGCAAACTGCGGGCTGCCCTACATAGTCACGCAAGCGCTTGGGCCGGATTGCCCGGTCCAGGGCGGCGTCTTCGCCTGTGGCATCGCCATTGATCAGTCTGGGTTCGCTATTCATTGCCCGATCCGGTCAGAATTATCCACGCTCAACAGCCCCACTATTGCTGCACCGCGCTTTGCAGTGCAGCCCGTATCAGGGCCTCGCTGTCCATCCCGTCCTCCGCCACTGCCTTAACCATACTGCCGGCCTCCTGAGGTTTATAGCCCAGGGCCACCAGTGCGGCCACGGCATCGGTTGTAGCGCCACCGCGGCTTTTGGCCTGAGTGCTTTGCTGCGGAGCGAGAGCCGGCGTCAAATCGTCCAGCTTAGCCAATCTGTCACGCATTTCCACAATCAGTCGCTGTGCCGTCTTGCGGCCGATTCCCGGCAAGCGTACCAGTGACGCCACATCCTCGACCTCCACGCAGCGACTGAACTCCTCGGCACTCATGCCGGAGAGTATCGCCAACGCCATCTTGGCTCCGACACCACTGACCTTCAGCAGGCTGCGAAACAGGGCCCGCTCCGATTCTGTGGCGAAGGCATACAGGACATGGGCATCCTCGCGTATCGCAAGATGAGTGAAAAGGATTACCCCCTGGCCGGACTCCGGCAGGGTAAAGAATGTCGAGAGCGGCGCTTCAAGCTCATAGCCCACACCATTGACATCGATCAGGAGGTGGGGCGCCTGCTTGTGCACAAGCTCCCCCTTTAAACGGCCTATCATCCTGGGTTGTTATCCGGTTGACGATTCAAGCCGTGATTATTACATGGATGGGACACTGTGATCCTCATTTTCCGCGGCCGGACTGGTGCATAAGGGTGGTATGGGTGTGGGCATGGCTCAGGGCCACTGCCAAGGCATCCGCGGCATCAGACTGAGGTTTCTCACCCAGTCCCAAGATCATCTGCACCATATGCTGAATCTGCGCCTTATCTGCGCGCCCCGTACCCACCACCGCCTTTTTGATAAGGGTGGGGGTATATTCAGCCACACTCAATCCCCCATGTACCGCTGCACAGATGGCTGCGCCTCTGGCCTGCCCCAGTTTGAGGGCTGAGGAGGGATTCTTGGCGACGAAGACCTGTTCGATGGCCATCACATCCGGCCTGTGTTCATGAATCAAAGCAGTTATCGAGGCGAATATCTCCCCGAGCCTGGGAGGCAGGGGTTCACCGCTCAGTTTTATTACACCGTGGGACAGATAGACCGAATGCATGCCGTCGGAGTCGATCAGGCCATAACCTGTGAGACGCGAGCCGGGATCGATGCCGATGATGCGCATTCAATCAATGGCATCCAAGATCTCATCGGAAATCTCGGCATTGGTGTAGACGTTCTGCACGTCGTCCAGGTCCTCCAGCATGTCGACCATTCGCAGCAGCTTCTCCGCATCGTTCTGATCAAGGGCTGCGTTGGTTGAGGCATTATAGGTGATTTCATCGGTATCGGGATTCAAACCGGCGGCAACCAGGGCATCCTTGACTTGGGAGAAATCCTCGGGACTTGCTATGACATCGACTGAACCATCATCGTTGCTGACCACATCCTCGGCACCCGCCTCCAGGGCCGCCTCCATCAAGGCATCCTCATCGACGCCCGGGTTGTAACTGATCATTCCCTGCTTGTTGAACAGGTAGGAGACAGAGCCATCTGTACCCAAATTACCCCCCAACTTGCTGAAAGCGTGGCGCACCTCGGAGGCGGTACGATTACGATTATCGGTCATACAGTCGACCATGACCGCCGTACCGCCCGGACCATAGCCTTCATAACGGATCTCGTCATAGTTATCTCCCTCGGCGCCTCCCGCACCCCGCTTGATGGCACGTTCAATGGTATCCTTGGGCATATTTGCACCAAGCCCTTTGTCAACAGCCAGCCGCAGACGCGGATTGGCATTGATTTCACCCCCTCCTATGCGGGCAGCCACGGTAATCTCCCGTATCAGTTTGGTCCAAATCTTTCCGCGCTTTTTGTCATTGGCGGCTTTCTTATGCTTGATATTGGCCCACTTACTGTGTCCTGCCATACAAACCTCTCAAAACTGTAAATTCAAATATCGCATTTTAGCATCCACCCGATCTCGCAGAAACAGAGGAATAATGACAGCTTAAGATTCACTGTAAAATGCCGATCTGTTGAGTACAATTCGATGGTATCAAACAGGCGTCCGTTTCAGCTTAGGGAACCGGCGCCTGTTGCCTCCGGGTGGTACGCAAAGGCAAAACTGATTTGGCAACAATTATCGTTTCAATGAGCAGTCCCCGATGACCCAGACTGTCCAAGAATGGACCCGCATGCTCTCTGCTGAGCCACTCTTTGTCATGCAAAGGACCCTGACTCAGGTCAAGGACCTGCTGCAACAATCGAGTGTCAACCATAGCAGGTTATCAGAAGTCATCTCCCGGGACCCCGGTTTCAGCCTGCATCTCATGCAGCAGCTGAACAACCTGCCGAGCCCGCCGAAAGAGCCCGTCACCAAGATATCCCTGGCCATACCCCTACTGGGTATGGATGCCATTGAACGTGCGAGTCGGACCCTGCCATCTCTCGAGGGAAAACTCAAAGGTCCACCCAGGCGCGGTTTGATCGATTGCTACAGCCGCGCTGCCCATGCCGCCATTTACGCCCGCAGCATTGCTGAGCGACGGGGGTGGCAGGAGGCCGATTCACTCTATACCGCAGCAATGCTCCACGACATTGGGGAGATGGCCTTATGGGCAATGGCACCGGATCAGATGCGGGCGATCCACACTAAAATCAGCCAAGGAGCCGCCCGCGAGAGCGTGGCGCGGGAGACACTGGGTGTCACCCTGGAAGAGCTCAGTGCGGAGTTGAGTCTAACCTGGCAGCTGCCGGAACTTATTCAAGATTCCCAGGGGGCCTCCAACAGTTACCAGCCAAAGCCTCTCTCCGTGATACTGGCCTCCGTGCTGGCCAGAGAGAGCTGTTTAGGCTGGTATCGCGGCAAATTGGCTACTGATATAGAGTTGTTGGCGGAGTTTCTTGATATATCCCATGATGATGCCACTGCCTATCTGCACCGCCTGTCATCGAAAGCGGCACGGGATCTGTGCGGGCTGCCCCTACCCTTGCCAGCCTTCTATCTCATCCCGGCGGATACGGAACCCCAGCAGACCCAGGCAGTGGATGTTACAGATCGAGCCGATGCGGCCCAGCCGAAGGTGACTCATACCTCCGAGACTCCAGCCGCTGCGAAACCGACACCACAAGCGCCCAAAGAGACCAGGCCAGAGCCCGCTCAACCCCCACCCAAGAAGCGTGCCAATCCGTTACAGGAGTTGCTCAACAACGCCTTACAACAGATGCATGAAGAGCTGGGTTTAAGCCGGGCAATGTTTGCCATGCTCAGCCCGGACAAAAGCGCCCTCAGGGCTCGGTTCGTGGTGGAGTCGGAACAGCAACTCTCCCTGAAAGGCTTCATGATGAATATGAATAAACCCAATTTATTCAAAACCTTAATGAACAAACCACAAGCAATCTCACTGCACAAAGATAATGCGGAGAAATACCTTCCGATGATTCCGCAATCCGCCTTGGAACAGATCAACAACAGCGGATTCGTCTCCATGTCGGTCTTTATCCGGGGCAAACCCGTGGGGCTCTTCTATGCCGATAACGGCATCAGTGGTCCTGGTGTGACTCGCCAGCAATACGATAATTTCAAGGTAATCTGCCAGAAAACGGTGCAATCGATCGCTCCCTGACAGGATTCGATGCCAGCCCCTGTTATCATAAGAAGCTGCTGATTGATTGCCCTGCACAAATGTCACACTTAGTGACAATCGATTTCCCAGCCCGATTGCTTTGACCAAAGTCATTGTTTCAGCCACTTCAAACGCTAGGATGTCACTTCCTATTTATATGCCCAGGGTAGAAAGTGCAACAGCAGATAAGTTATCAAATTGGCAACAACCTCTATCTCAGTATTACTGATCGCTGCACATTGGAGTGTGAGTTTTGTCCAAAGACCTACGGTGACATGAAAGTAAAAGGATATGACCTCACCTTTGATCATCGCCCTACAGCAGAAGAGATTATTGCCTCGATTGATGACCCGGCCCGTTATGACGAGGTGGTATTTTGCGGCTATGGTGAACCTACTCTGAGATTAAATCTGCTCCTCGAGGTAGCCAGATATATCAAACAGCAGGGTGGCCGGGTGCGCCTGAACACCGATGGCCTGTGCAACTTGATACACAAACATGACACCCTGCCCGATCTCGGGGAGTGCGTGGATGCACTATCGATCTCGTTGAATGCCCAGAACAAGGAGATCTATGACCTCCACTGCAGACCAAATCTGCCTGGCTCCTATGAGGCGATGCTGGAATTTCTGCGCCGGGCCCCGGAATATGTTGCCGATGTAACAGCTACAGCAATCGATGGCCTGGAGGGAGTCGACATAGCCGAATGCGAAGTGATAGCAAAATCGATGCAGGTAAATTTCCGGCGGCGTATCCTGAACGAGGTCGGTTAGCGGATCGCAATGACAACCCTGTCGGAACAAGTACCCACATTTGGACAATACCTGCTGAAACGTCATGGTGAGCGTGTGCATAAAATCGCACTCGATGCTGCATTCACCTGCCCCAACCGGGATGGCAGCAAGGGACTCGGTGGCTGCACTTTCTGCAATAACGTCTCATTCAGCCCAAACGGACGCCAACCCAGGCCCATCAAGGAACAGTTGGCATCGGGCCGGCGGGTGATCCGCAAACGCACCGGTGCGCGTAAGTATCTTGCCTATTTCCAGGCCTATACCAATACCTATGATGAAATTGAGCACCTGTCTGCCCTGTATGACGAGGCATTGGCTGATGAGGATGTCATCGGTCTCTCCATCGGCACCCGTCCAGACTGCCTGCCGGATGGGGTCATCGATCTGCTGGCGGGTTATCAGGACCAGGGCTATGAGGTGTGGCTGGAACTCGGTCTGCAATCAGCCTTCGACGAAACCCTGGCAAAGGTCAACCGGGGACACGGATTCGCCGAATATGCCGATAGCGTCTATCGCACAAGAGACCGAGGACTCAAGGTCTGCACCCACCTGATCGCCGGGCTCCCCGGGGAGACTGCATATCATGTCACAGAAACACTGCACAGGGTATTGGAGCTGGGCACGGACGGATTGAAACTCCACCCCCTGCATGTCGTCAAAGGAACCCAGCTGGCCAATGCCTGGCGTCAGGGAGAGTATCAGCCTCTCACCCTTGAGGCCTATGTCAATATTGCAGCGGACCTGGTGGAACAGACCCCCTCGAACGTGGTCTGGCACCGTCTTACCGGCACCGCTGCAGAAGCAATCCTGCTGGCCCCTCTCTGGTGTGCCAGGAAATGGCTTGTCCTGAATGCTATAACCACCGAACTGCATCGACGACGCGCAGCGTGCCGACAGGTCGCCTGAACGGGTATGAATGATTATGGAACTGGTTTGTCCTGCAGGTAACCTACCCTCGCTGAAGGCTGCCGTGGATGGTGGCGCGGACGCAGTCTACTTCGGTCTGCGCAACGATACCAATGCGCGCCATTTTCCCGGATTGAATTTCAATGAAAAACGCGCACGGGAGGGTATCGCCTATGCCAAATCCCGTGGCAAACGTGTTTTCATGGCGATCAACACCTACCCTCGGCCTGACGGCTGGGAACGCTGGCGTAAAGCAGTGGACAGCGCCGCTGGGTTGTCGGTTGATGCTCTGATCTGCGCTGACATAGGCGTACTGGACTATGCCAGCCGGCACTGGCCCGACCTCAACCTGCATCTCTCGGTGCAGGCATCGAGCACCAACTATGAGGCGCTCGCCTTCTATCACGAATCATTCGGCATCAAACGCGCAGTGTTGCCACGTGTACTGTCACTCAGCCAGGTAAAGCATGTGGTAGAAAATACCCCGGTTGAAATAGAAGTCTTCGGCTTCGGCAGCCTGTGTGTGATGGTGGAAGGACGCTGCATCCTCTCATCCTATGTCACAGGTGAATCACCCAACACCCACGGCGCCTGTTCACCGGCTCAGTTCGTTGAATACCGGGAGACGCCGAGGGGTCTGGAGTCACGCCTGGGTGGTCTATTGACTGACCGATACCAAAAGCATGAAACAGCCGGTTATCCGACGATCTGCAAGGGAAGGTTTGCAGTAGGCGACAACACCTACTACGCCATTGAGGAACCCACCTCACTGAATACCCTGGCACTGCTTCCGGAGCTGTTACATTCCGGCATCAAGGCAATCAAGATCGAGGGCCGCCAGCGTACCCCGGCGTATGTGGCTCAGGTGACCAAAGTCTGGCGTGAAGCGATAGACCACTGTTTGCAGGATCCCGACAGGTTCGAAGCAACTTCTGCTTGGAACGATATTCTCGACCGGGTCTCGGAAGGGGCGAGTACAACATTGGGCCCATACTACCGGCCTTGGCAATAAAGATGCGTATGAATCCGAAACTCTCACTCGGCCCGGTACTGTATTATTGGTCGAGGGATACACTATTTGATTTCTATGACCAAGTCGCACAAATGCCGGTGGATATCATCTATCTGGGTGAGACTGTCTGCTCCAAAAGACGCAGTCTTAGCAGCAGTGACTGGCTCGACCTGGCGAATAAATTGAGCGAACAAAGCGATAAGGAGATTGTACTCTCTTCGCTTGCCTTGATTGAGGCGGAGTCGGAACTCAAGACCCTCAGAAGACTATGTGACAACGGGCGTTTCATGATCGAGGCCAACGATATCGGTGCTGTTCAGATCATGAGTAAAAAAGGGCTCCCTTTTGTAACCGGTCCCAGCGTCAACATCTATAATGCGGCGACGCTCAATCTATTGGCATCGAAGGGACTGAAACGCTGGGTACTACCGGTAGAACTCTCAAATCGGACACTGCAACAGATCCACTCGATTCGAGCAGACGGGGTCGAAACCGAAGTCTTCTCCTATGGACGTATGCCATTGACCCTATCGGCCAGATGTTTTACCGCTCGCTCCCACAATCTTCCGAAAGATGATTGCCAATACAAATGTATCGACTATCCCGATGGTCGTTTGCTTTCCACTCAGGAGAATGAGCCCTTTCTTGCATTAAACGGCATCCAGACCGTTTCGGCAAAGACCTGCAATCTACTCACTGAGCTACCTTTACTCAAGCAGTTAGAGGTCGATGTTCTGAGGATTAGCCCGCAATCCAGATTTACTGAAAAAATTGTGGTCGCCTTCCACAACGCCATTAATCATGAAAGCCTGACTGATCTCAGTAGATATATGCCACTCGGGGCATGTAACGGATATTGGCACGGAACGAGCGGCCAAGATGAATTTAATTCCCCCGACTAAATCTCAAAATCATACCTGCAAACCGCCATCCTGAGGTTTACCCATAACTCCAAACGCTGGTGCTGGTCAGCTGACCTTGCAGGTGTATCCGGATTATCTCCCGCATAGGGATATAACGCCCACACGCGTGTGGTGTATCATAATCAATGAAGACAACAGAAGTCGGGGGACGCTACTTCGCAACCTATGCGAACTGGCTGACAAAACCTCTGAATTGCTAAGAATTTTCATACATCACAAGGTTCGCGTATGTCTCATTCTATATACCGCAAATTTCAACTGATCCCGTTTGGATTGATATTTGTCATCTTTTATAGCACCGCCAACAGTAGTGATGACAACCTGGCTTTCACTGAAAGCTATTTCTATGATGATTTACCGGTCGTACTCTCGGCGTCCAGACTTTCTCAGGCACAATCCGATACCCCGACCGCAATGACTGTCATAGACCGAAAAATGATTCAGGCCAGCGCTGCTTTGAACCTGCCAGATCTGCTCAGGTTGGTCCCCGGATTCACGGTCGGTTTTTTTTCGGGCACCAGTACTACAGTCAGCTACCATGGGCATGCGGATGAATATGCCAGAGACATGCAGGTTCTAATTGACGGAAGGTCAATATACGATCCCCTGTTTGGCGGCATCCCTTGGACTGAAATATATTTAAGCCTGGATGAAATACTGCGCATCGAGGTCATCCGCGGTCCGAATGCCGCGGCTTACGGTTCGAACTCCTATGCAGGTGTCATCAATATTGTAACCGAACACCCAGCCGATCTTCCCGGTACGATGCTATCGGTCACAACAGGATATGAAAAAACCCGATATGTGGAGGCGGCCTATTCAGACAGTGTCGGCAAATTGGATTACCGGCTTTCGACGAGTTACAAAGAGGGTGAAGGTTTCGACAATAGGGACGACTCATCACGAGCCAAGTGGCTTAAGCTGGACAGTGACTATAATATCGATATAAACAATTCGATTCGTACCACCGTAGGTGCTGCTTACGGTAATTATGATGAAGGCCTGCCTAGCCTGCTACAGACGGAACGCGAGCTCGACAATCAGTACAACTATCAGTTCATCGAGTGGAATCGAGTATTATCTGAAAAAAGCAAGGTAAGCCTGCAATTCTATCACAACTACTACTCTGTCGATGACCTGAATCACCTGCCACGCCTGTCTGATCAGATCAATTCCCTCGATGATTTGCAAGGTTTTGATGAATCGATCAGAGCAGATCTCTTCGCCGCCGCGCTATCTGGTGGCGTTTACGATTTTGATGCATTGTTAAGCGCCTTGAACCTAACCGACTCACCTATGCTTTTTTCATGGATCGGACTGAAATCCCATCGTTATGATCTGGAATTCGAGCACACCTCAGAACCAATAGACAACTTGAGAGTTGCCTGGGGAGTTGGTGCAAGACACGATCGTGGTGAAAGCTATTTTCTGCTCCAGGAGGATGAACCAATCTCAAGAGATCTTTACAGATTGTTTCTGAATGCTGAATTTTATGCTTCCCCTTCCACGGTTATCAATGCCGGAGGCATGCTTGAGAAGTTTGAGGGTAAAGACAATGTCTTCTCTCCTAGATTGGGCGTTAACTATCACTTATCACCTACGAGCACCTTCAGAATAAGCGGCTCCAGAGCCTTTCGCATGCCGACCATCTATGAGGACAATGCTCATCTCTCCGTATATCTTGGCTCACAGGATGACGAACTTAACACCTGGGTTATAAACACTGAAGAGCTCGACCCACAACAGATAGAACGCGTTGAACTTGGATATTTTGGAAACTTCACAGAGTATGGAGTCAACTTTGATTTATGCCTATTTCATGAGAAATATTCCAATATTATCGATCAATACATTCACTTTGATATTGCTGATCCTGATCGAGGCATCACGGATGAATTAGCTCTCGAAGTACTGGATCAACTGAACCGCCTATATCAACGTGGTGCGTTTACCTATACAAACTTCGGCGAAGTTGAAATTAAAGGTATCGAATTTGAGATCGACTTTCGTCCGACAAACAGAGACTTGATATATATGGGTCTCAGTTATCTGGATATTAGTGGCAACGAATTAAAAAGGATCAAGGATGGCGTTCCCAGTTTTCGTGAAAATGCCGCCGAGAAGATCCCGAAAAGAACATTCAGCCTTATTGCCAGCCACAGCTTTGACGATGGATTTTCTGCAAGTAGCGCCTACTACTTTATCGACGAAATGGAATGGCCTGGTGAAGGCGATGCCGTTCCCAACTTCAGCCGTCTTGATTTAAAGCTGAATAAACACATCACCATCCCAAGAGGCAACATCGACATTTCCTTGATTTTGCAAAACCTGCATAACGAAAACTTCGACTTTTATCATAATGATCGCATCGCTGCCCATAACGTATGGGAACGGCGCATCTATCTTCAAGGAAAAGCTTCTTTCTAGAATACTACTACCATGCGACGACTTGACGGCAATCACTTGACTGTATGTCACTCTCATAGTGACTTCACCAATGATGGTGCATCAGGACTTCGCTTCGTCCGCAGTAAAATATACCTATGTCTATTTGTACTTTTCTGCCTACTCACCCATACGGTTAACGCAATCGCAGTTGACAGTAATATACTCATCCTTCTTAGTGACAATGACGACGTCTACCTTGATGTAGCAACGACAATCGCCAATGCCACCATCAAGATGTGCAGAAATCGAGATCTTGATTGCCAGGATACAAATTTCGAGATCAGCCAAATATCTTCACTGAATTACGAACATCCTCACAATCATAAAGTAATTGTAACATTGGGAATTAAAGCCGCTGTTTATGCAAAAATGCATCTTAACAATAAGATTATCTTTTCAGCGCTCATTCCAAAAAATAGTGAAGCATTAGAAACCAGTGGCAGCATCCATCCTAATCAACACTTTTTGTTTTTAGACCAACCGTTAGTCAGAAGCATGCTTCTAATAAGCGCACTGTCCGATAGTTTCAAAAATATCGGAGTCATGATCAGTAAGCATGATGCAGTGACAAAAAATATATTGACCAAGTCTGCCTCCGAGCTAGATCTTAGTCTGAATATTGAAATGGTCGAAAGCGCTGATCAAATAGGCGCGTCCCTTAATCGACTGCTATATAATGCTGATATTCTATTGGCAGTACCAGATACAAAAATACATAACAAATCCACTGTTTCCAACATTCTGATTTCGGCCTATAGAAAGCGCACACCACTTGTTGGCTTTTCATCTGCTTACGTTAAAGCAGGCGCCTTGGCTGCCGTCTACTCCTCTCCTGAGGACATCGCCTTCCACGTCAGGGACAATATAGTCGAACTATATTTGGATGGGAGAATTGAAGATAGAGAGCAGATGGCGAAGTATTTTTCAATTTTGTTAAATACTGAAGTAGCAAGATCGTTGGATTTTCCTAATACTTCCGTATCTGAATTGGAAAGCACAATGAACAAGAAATCCATAAACGAGCATGATTAAATTAAAATCATTACGCTTTCAAGCATTGATGATTGGCTTATTACCAGCCTTTATCCTTGCCTTCATATTGACAGTCTATTTGATCAGCAGTCAGCTCGACAGATTGAATGAGTCATTTAATGAAAGAGGTGTGTCGATAGCCAACCAATCTGCTTCCATTAGCGTCTACGGCATATTCACCCGCGACAAGTCTATATTAGAGATGAGCCTGAGACCCGTATTCCTGCAAAACGACGTCTACAGTATTGAAGTATATGATGCTTCCGGCCTTCTCCTGTCCAGCATGACAAAGCAGTATAGTGAAAGTTCAAAAAATCTTGCCGAATTTTCCGCACCCGCAATATACGTAATTGAAGACATCGATATTCTCGACTACCCGGATCAGGATTTAAACAATCGAGATAACGTAAATCGCAGCATGGGAATGGTCACACTGACCCTGAGTAAAACGCGCCTCGCCAACAATAGGCTAAGAATTATTCGTAACTCGTTCTTGATGCTGGTTGGCGGTCTGATAAGTACTGCTATCTTTTCATTAGCCTTGAGTCGATCCGTCATCAGGCCTATAGACAGATTAACCCAAGCCGTCTCTCGTATGCGCGATGGCGACCTGACTGCGCGTGTACCAGAAGTATCCAAGGGTGAGATACGAAGCCTTGAAGAAGGCTTTAATGCCATGACCAGCCAGATACTTCGCTCTCACGAAACCATGCAGCAACAGATCGACCAGGCAACCTCAGAGCTCACTGAAACGATGGAAGCACTGGAAATTCAGAATGTAGAGCTGGATCTGGCAAAAAAGCGTGCATTGTCAGCGAGCAAGGCCAAATCAGAATTCCTTGCTAACATGAGTCATGAAATCCGCACCCCTATGAATGGAGTGTTGGGGTTTACCAATTTGTTACTAAAGACCAACCTGACAAGACAACAGCGCGATCTAGTCAACACCATCTCAAAATCCGCCAGCAACCTGCTGGAAATAATCAATGAGATTCTTGACTATTCAAAGCTCGAATATGGCAAACTCGAGCCTGAAACCACACCGTTTCAAGTACATGAGTGTTTTGAAGAGCCTACTGTATTACTGTCACCTTCCGCTCACGACAAAGGGCTTGAACTCATCCTTCTTGTTTACTCTGATGTTCCAAACACACTCATCGGCGATGAGACTCGTATTCGACAAATATTGGTTAATTTAATCAGCAATGCCATAAAGTTCACCCATCAGGGTGATGTCATTATTCGAGTGATGATCGATGATGAAAGTAAAACCAGATGCATGCTGAAGTTTTCGGTCACCGACACAGGTATTGGCATCGAGAAGAAAACCCAGGAAACCTTGTTCGAATCTTTCCAACAGGCGGATTCATCAACAAGCCGAGTATACGGTGGAACAGGTCTCGGTTTAAGTATTTGCAAAAAACTTGCCCAGTCGATGAACGGTGATATTGAGCTTATCAGCAGTCCTGGTAAAGGATCTAATTTTATTGTAACAATACCACTGAACAAACCTTCACTGAGCCTCACTCAACCTCACACTCCCTATATCAGTGGCAAACAGGCACTTATTTGTGATAATCATAAATTATCATTTCTTGCAATTAAACATATCTTGGAATCCTTAGACATTTCAACCTCAGTTTGCGAGTTTCCGGTTGAGCTTGACGATCATTATGATGTGATTGTCATGGGATTCGAGAACAGTGAAATAGAATCCGGATATGCCGAAAAAGAAATTCGCAGATTACGTGCCCTCTGTAATATACCTTTCCTGGTGCTACTCAGTGCCTCTGAGCGAATTATAATAGAAAAATTTCAGACAATCAGTGATGACATTTACCTATCCAAACCATTCAGCACAACCAAATTGGCTGACACACTTGACAGAATCATCTCTGGAACTCATCGTAGTTCAAAGAGCATCTCAGATCAGAGTAAAAATTTAACCGATCCCGGTCTGGATAATTACAATATCCTCGTTGTAGATGACAATGACATCAATCTCAAACTTATTAGTACAATTATGCGCAACAACGGTGCCAACGTCACGGAAGCCTGTGATGGATTAAGCGCAATCTCGCAGACATTACTCCAGGATTTTGACCTGATATTGATGGATATTCATATGCCGAAAATGAAAGGTACAAAAGCTGCTGAGGTGATTCGACATAACGAAGGCAATAACAAACACACACCAATCATTGCCTTGACCGCTGACGTTGTTCCAGCCACTCGGATTCAGATAAAAGAATCCGGTATGGACGGCTACCTGCTAAAACCCATTGACGAAAGGCAAATGTGGTCTGTAATCAAGAATATTTTTGACAAACAGACACCCCTTGGTTATTACGAATCACAACCGGGCGACGAGTATAGTGTATATAATGCAAACGATCTTCTTATCATAGATAACAAAAAAATACTCAGTATTACCGGTGGCGACCAGGCCCTGGCAAAGGAGATGTTCAATCAACTGTGTAGTGAATTACCGCAACAACTTGAGGATATCGAAAAATACATACAGGAACAGGACTGGGTTAATTTGCAGGAAATTGTGCATAAGATACGCGGTTCGACATCCTCATGCGGTGTACCAGCACTGGACTTCTCAGTGCATAGACTTGAGCAAGCCACTATATTTAAACAGTCTGAAATACTAGTTGAAAAGTTCAAATCAGTGGAGAAGGAACTCGAAAGGATGTTGAAGGCCAGGGAAACCAATGACGTCGTCTAATTCACCTGTCGGTATTTTCGACTCGGGTATTGGCGGACTCTCTGTGCTACGCCATATTCGCGATCTGATGCCAGCTGAAGACCTGATGTATGTTTCTGACAGAGCCCATCTCCCTTATGGAAACAAGGCCAGCAGCTTTATCCTCGATCGCAGTGAATACATCGTAAACTTTCTGATACAGCAAAATGTCAAGGCAATCGTCATCGCCTGTAACACTGCAACCGCAATCGCGGTTGCTCATTTACGTGACAAATTCTCTCTGCCTATTATCGGCATGGAACCTGGGGTAAAACCGGCAACCGTGAAAAGCCGTAATGGCCTGATCGGTGTTCTAGCCACTGAAGGAACACTGGTTAGCGGGAAGTTTCAGAACTTGGTTGAGCAGCATGCGAATGGTGCTGATATATTCTATTCACCTTGCCATGGTTGGGTAGAGGCGATTGAAAATAATGGGCCAAGCCACGCTAAAACAGTTGACCTGGTAGAGCAATCACTGATACCGGTGCTTGAAAAGGGTGTGGATACCCTGGTTTTGGGTTGTACCCATTACCCTTTCCTGAAGGAGATCATCGAAAATATAGCCGGGTCTTCGGTGACCATCATCGATACCGGCCAGGCTGTCGCCAATCAGTTGCAACGAAGGTTGTCAGATGAAGCGCTATTGTCATCCAACACACAACCGGGTGAAGAGCGTTATTGGTGTAGCGGTCCAGCAGAAAATACCCGGGATTTAATCGCGAAAATACAAGCTAATCACAGTATCGTCAATCAGTTACCCATACCGGATTGAGGTGATCCCAGGTGAAAGCCGGTTATGTGCGGGCAGTTAGATAGGGCAGATTCTCGTATACCCGGATAAAACGTTCGATATAGGGCCGAATATCGGCTGGTAGGGGTAATTGATCCATCTCGATTGCGGACAACACATTCTTAAGATGAACACCCAATCCAGTATCACCATCCATAATCAAGTGCCTTTGAAAAAACAGGGTATCAGGATCTTCCTTGCCACTGATCAACAACAGGTAATCATAAACTGATCCGGTAATACGAAGATCTGATTTCCCGCTACCAGCTTCTGAAATTGCGCCGTTATTCAATGTCAGGTTGTAATCAAGACCGAGATCACTCACCTTGATATCTACAACCCGCCCCTCGAGAAAATCCAATTCACCATCCACAAGTTCATTGCGAAACACTTTGTTCAGAATAGAGCTCAGGATCAGGCCATGCGCTCTTTTGGGTATCAGTCGCAATGGCAAGCCCAAAGGCCTGGGTAATTTCGGACGTTGCTTGACTGCATGCATGGTTGTGCGCCTCAAAGATTAACTTTCTGAACTCCCATTTTGGATGCTGCCAGGTAAAACACTCTTGTTTTTCCGGCTGCCCTGTTAGGGGTATCATACCAACACTCGACGAAATCTGCGAAAATGGCTGGCATGTCCGATTACCAACGATCACCTTTCCTGCCTGACAATCAGGACGCATATGCGAGATGGCGTGAAACAAAGCTCGACAAATACCCTGATTCGGTAGGACAACTGGTAGTCGAAATTCGCGACCCACGCCAGCTCTCCACATCGGAACATGACAAAATCCTTGCCTTGTGCCGGAAAACCAATATGGCGATATGGGCGGGGCTCTCCGGACATGATGCGGACAAAAGCATTATCGGGGAGCTGGGTTTGGCTTTCGGTCTCAGCCGCCTGGATCACAATATGTGCGCAGACAACGACGCCATCTCCTCGCTGACGGTGCAATCGGATGCCTTGCGTAACGGCTATATCCCCTATTCAAACCGCCCTATAGCCTGGCACACCGATGGCTATTACAACCTCCCCGAGGAGCAGATACACGGGCTGTTATTGCATTGCGTCTATCCCGCGGAACAGGGGGGTGAGAACGATCTGCTCGATCATGAAATCCTGTTCATACAGATCATGGACCGGAATCCAGACTATATTCGCGCCCTGATGCATCCTCAGGCCATGACCATTCCAGCCAATATTGTGGATGGCGAAGAGCTAAGGCCTGCTCGCACCGGCCCGGTTTTTGCCGTCTACCCGGATGGCCATTTACACATGCGATATACCGATAGGAGCCGTAGTATCGAGTGGCTGGATGACCCACTTCTGAAAGAGGCGGTCGCTTATCTGAAATCGCTACTGCACAACCCTTCACGTTGGCAATATCACGCAAAGCTGCAAGCGGGTCAGGGTCTGATCTGCAATAATGTCTTACATACCCGCAGCGGTTTCACGGATGGTGAACAGGCCCGTCTACTCTACCGCGCGCGTTACTACGACCGAATCCGTCAATAACCTGCTTACATATCGTTGTGCAGGTCTAGGATATTCTTATCTGCCGCCTCATCCTTGCTCTTGGCTCCGTCGTTGCGCAACAGTTCCAGCTGTTCCAGATAGGTTTCACTGACATCACCGGTAACATAGTCGCCATTGAATACGCTGGTATCAAAGCGATCGATGTCGGTCTTGCCCTTTTTTTGTACTGCATCGATCAGATCTTTAAGATCCTGATAGATCATGCGGTCCGCACCGATAATACTCTTCACATCTTCCACGCTTCTGTTGTGCGCCACCAACTCACTGGCAGCAGGCATATCGATACCGTAAACATTGGGGTAGATCACCGGCGGAGCGGCTGAAGCAAAATAGACCTTCTTGGCACCCGATTCCCGCGCCATTTGTACTATCTGCTGAGAAGTGGTCCCTCTGACCACGGAGTCATCCACCAGCAGTACATTCTTGCCTTTGAATTCCAGATCGATGGCATTGAGTTTCTGTCTTACGGATTTCTTGCGTACCGTCTGTCCCGGCATGATGAAGGTACGACCGATATAACGGTTTTTTATGAACCCCTCCGTGTAACGCAGTTTCAGTTCATTGGCCAGGGTCAGTGCCGCGGTTCGGCTGGTATCCGGTATCGGAATCACCACATCGATATCGTGATCCGGCCACTCCCGCATAATCTTTTTTGCCAGCTTCTTCCCCATCCTGGAACGGGCCTTATGTACGAAGACATTGTCGATGATGGAGTCGGGACGGGCAAAGTAGACAAATTCAAAGATACAGGGGGATTTTAGGGTGTGGGCAGCACACATCTGAGAATGCAGTACACCTTTCTTACTAATGAAAATCGCCTCACCCGGCTCCAGGTCACGTACCCGTTCGAACCCTATGGCATCCAGGGCAACACTCTCGGAGGCAATCATGTATTCCGTCCCCTGATCGGTCTCACGCTTGCCAAAGACAATGGGGCGGATGGCATAGGGGTCACGAAAACCCAACAACCCGACGCCCGGTATCATGGCTACCGCCGCATAGGCGCCGCGACAGCGGCGATGCACACCAGCGACCGCCTTGAAGATATCCTCAGGGGCAATCCGCAGCTTATTCTGCATCTGCAACTCATGGGCAAAGACATTAAGCAATATCTCAGAATCGGATGAGGTGTTGATATGGCGCAGGTCTTCGACAAACAGATCCCTGGTCAACTCTTTGGTATTGGTCAGATTACCGTTGTGCGCCAGGGTTATACCGTAGGGTGAATTGACATAAAACGGCTGCGCCTCCGCAGAGGATGCGCAACCGGCGGTGGGATAGCGGGCATGGCCGATTCCCATGTTGCCTTTCAGGCGCAACATGTGGCGTGTATGGAAGACATCTCTGGCGAGGCCGTTGGCCTTGCGCAGGAAGAGCTTGCCCTTTTCGCAGGTGACGATGCCGGCCGCGTCCTGCCCCCGATGCTGCAACACCAAAAGTGCATCGTAGAGTGACTGGTTTACCGGTGTCTTACCTACAATTCCCACAATACCGCACATGCTTCAATTCTCCGGATCAGTAGTGGAAGTTTGCAGCAATATCATCAGGCAGATAGCCCTGCAGCCAAAGCGCTATCTCCTTAAAATAGGGGATCAACTGTGACGCTTGCCACCAGTTGTCGTTCGGAAACGGGGTTAAACCTGCCAACAGGATGAGAACTGCCACCACCACAGCGCCCCGTGCAGCACCGAAGAAGATCCCGATTAAACGGTCAGTACCCGTTAGCCCGGTGGTATTGACCAGAACCTTCATGAAATGGTTGACCAGCGCACCAAGGATCAGCACCACTATTAAAATGATGCCGTACGCCACGCCCAGCCGGATCGACTGCACATCGATCCAGGATTCCAGCTCGACCGCCAGGGGTCTGAAAAACAACCAGGCCAGGGTAAAGGCAGCAATCCAGGTGGCGAGAGAGACGGCCTCCTGTACGAAACCGCGAATCAGACTGATTATTGCCGAGAGGGCGATGATTGCGATGATCAGTATATCGATCCAGAGCATAAATCCAGCCTGTCGAGTGATCGCTTTAAGGGGGGTTCCAGGGACATAATGGATGTGGATACCCAGGTCTAATGAATCAGCGCCTGCTGCACAAGAAATTGGTGGAGCCAGGCGGGATCGAACCGCCGACCTCAACACTGCCAGTGTTGCGCTCTCCCAGCTGAGCTATGGCCCCGGAAAGCCGCGAATATTAGGGGATTATGACACTTTTGTCCACTGCTTTTTTTCCCGCTTCTCTGGTTATTATAGAGGTTTGCGCAAGAAAGAATCTAACCGCAAATGGACGCCAATCACCGCCAATTTGCGCAGATAGTATTAGGTCTCAGCCTAGCTTTTTAAAATAGCTTTATTACGTATATTCGCGGTGATTGGTGGGGCAGGGCCCCACCCTACTCGTCCGATCAGGGTGTAGGGTGGGGCCCTGCCCCACCATAATGCGCTTGAAATCCTGAGCTGCGAAAAACAACCGTCAGGCAGCTAACAGCGATCATCTGGTTTTTGCAATCCAACGAACATTTGCCTTTATTAGCGTTCATTTGCGGACTGAATCCGACTTATCTCTTCATCCCCCAGGCTTGTCGATCTTGGCCCAGGAGTCGCGCAGGGTGATGATGCGGTTGAAGACCGGCTCCTCCCTGCTGGCCTCGCGGCTGTCGAGGATGAAATAGCCTTCCCGCTCGAACTGATACTGCTCGCCCGCCGCGGCACTCCCCAATGCCGGCTCGAAGTAGCAATCCGTCAGGGTGCGCAGGGAGTCGGGATTGAGGTTATCGGTAAAACTGCCTCCCTCCTCGACCCTGTCGGCATCGGCCGTATTGAAGAGGCGGTCATAGAGACGCACCTCGCCCTTGATGCCATGCCTCGCGGACACCCAGTGGACAACCCCCCTGACCTTGCGCCCTTCCGGGTTTTTTCCAAGGGTCTCAGGATCGTAGCTACAACGTAGCTCGATGATTTCACCCTGGTTGTTCTTCACCACCTCTTCACATTTGATGACGTAGGCATTGCGCAGGCGCACCTCCCCGCCAGTCACCAAACGCTTGTATTTCTTATTCGCCTGTTCACGAAAATCGGCCTGGTCGATATAGATCTCACCACAGAACTCGATTTCGCGTACCCCCATGGTCTCATCCTTGGGGTGATTTGGCGCCTGCAGGGTTTCGCTCTGATCCTCTGGATAGTTTTCGATCACCAGCTTCAAAGGGTGCATCACCGCCATGCGTCTGGGCGCATGGGCATCGAGATCCTCGCGGATACAGTTCTCCAGCATACCCATCTCCACCAGGCCATCCGCCTTGGTGACGCCGATACGCTGGCAGAATTCACGGATCGATGCGGCCGTGTAGCCGCGCCGCCGCATCCCCGCCAGGGTCGGCATGCGCGGGTCGTCCCAACCCTCCACGAATCCATCGTCAACCAGCTGGGTGAGCTTGCGCTTGCTGACAATGGTGTACTCGAGATTGAGCCGGGAAAACTCGATCTGTTGCGGGTGATTGGGAATCGAGATGTTATCCAGCACCCAGTCGTAGAGGGGGCGGTGATCCTCGAATTCCAGGGTGCAGAGGGAGTGGGTGATCCCCTCCAGGGCATCCGAGACCGGATGGGTATAGTCGTACATGGGATAGATACACCAGGCCTCGCCGGTCTGATGATGGATCACCCCGTGGCGGATGCGATAGAGGGTCGGGTCACGCATGTTCATATTCGGCGACGCCATATCGATCTTGGCCCGCAACACCCGCGCACCGTCTTCGAATTCGCCCGCCTTCATGCGCGCGAAGAGATCCAGATTCTCCTCCACGGAACGGCTGCGATAGGGACTCTCCTGGCCAGGCTCGGTCAGGGTACCGCGATAGGCACGCATCTGCTCCCCATCCAGATCACAGACGAAGGCCTTGTCGGCCCGGATCAGCTCTACTGCAAAGTCGTAGAGCTGTTGAAAGTAGTCGGAGGCATAGAAAAGACGGTCATCCCAATCATATCCGAGCCAGCGCACATCCGCCTGGATACTCTCCACGAACTCGATATTCTCCTTGTGGGGATTGGTATCGTCGAAACGCAGATTACACAGGCCCTGATAGTCCTCAGCGACACCGAAATTGAGTACGATCGACTTGGCATGACCGATGTGCAGATAGCCATTGGGTTCGGGGGGAAAGCGGGTATGCACCCGTCCATCGTGCTTACCCGTCTGCAGATCCTGATCGATGATCTGGCGGATAAAATTGGTCGGTGTGCTGGATTGGGGTTTACTCATGGTCTCTGCTTCTTGTCTCGGTTATGTCCATAACGCCATCAGCCCGCATTCGCTTCACGCTGATCGATATATTCAAGGGCCTTGTCGATGCGCCGCAGACTGGCCTCCTTCCCTACCAGATAGAGGGTCACATCGATCCCGGGAGATGCGGCGCGCCCCACCAGGGCCACACGCAGCGGTTGGGCCACCTTGCCCATCTTCACATCCAGTTCCGCAGCAACCAGATCCACTGCCCGATGCAGGGTCTCCCCTGTCCAATCACCCAAACTGGCCAACGCCTCTCGCATGCGCTGCAGGGGTTCCCTGGCAGCGGGTCGCAGATGTTTCTTGGCGGCCTTCTCCTCAAAGGTCTCGAAATCCCGGTAACAGAAGGCACTCATCTCGGCCATCTCGACCAGGGTGTTGGCACGCTCCTGATGGGCCTCTGCCACGGCCACCAGATCGGGACCCTGGGAGGGATCGATGTCGAGATCCCCCATATGCGGACTCAACAGGTGGGCAATACGCTTTGCACTCTCCTGCTTGATATAGTGCTGATTCAACCACAAAAGCTTGTCTGTGTTGAAGCTGGAGGCAGCCTTGTTTACCGCATCGATATCGAACAGCTCGATCATCTCATCGATACTGAAGATCTCCTGATCCCCATGGGACCAACCCAGACGCACCAGGTAGTTGAGCAGCGCCTCGGGGAGAAAACCCGCCTCCCGATACTGCATCACACTCACCGCGCCATGGCGCTTCGACAAGCGTGAGCCGTCATCGCCCAGGATCATCGGTACATGCCCGTACTTGGGCGGGGTTGCACCCAGTGCCTGCAGAATATTGACCTGCCTCGGGGTGTTGTTGAGATGGTCATCACCACGGATGACATGGCTGATCTGCATATCCAGATCATCCACCACCACGGTCAGATTGTAGGTGGGCGAACCGTCGGTGCGGCGGATGATCAGGTCATCCAACTCCTCATTGTTAAAGCTGACCCTGCCCCGAATCAGGTCATCCACCACCACGATCCCGCTATCGGGATTACGAAAACGGATCACATGGGGTTCGTCGGGACTCACCGCCTGTGCCCTGCAATGGCCGTCGTAACGGGGCTTTTGCTTATTCTTCATCGCCTCATCGCGCAGCCGGTCGAGCCGCTCACGGCTGCAGTTGCAGCGATAGGCCAGCCCCCGGGCCAGCAGATCCTCAATCACCTCATCGTAGCGGTCGAAGCGTTTGGTCTGGTAGAAGGGGCCTTCGTCATACTCCAGGCCGAGCCAGGTCATACCCTCGAGAATGGCATTCACCGATTCCATGGTGGAGCGCTCAAGGTCGGTATCCTCTATGCGCAGCACGAATTTACCCCCGTGCTTGCGGGCGTAGAGCCAGGAAAAGAGGGCGGTACGGGCACCTCCCACGTGGAGATAGCCGGTGGGGCTGGGCGCGAATCGGGTACGGACGGTCATGGTCAGGCAGATAATCCGGTTATTGCAAAACCGCGATTCTAACAGACCCGTTGCGATTCGGAAGCCGCAAATGGTCGCAAATCACCGTGAATTACCGCAAATCCATGTCGGCATTGTAGCCACTGTTTGCGTTCATTTTCGGTGATTCGCATTTATTTGGCTATCCCTTGACGGGTGTTCGTGCAGAACCCAGGTAGGCGGCTGACGGTTGTCTTTCGTAGAAGCGGCTGGGATGCCGCGCTAGCCCCATCAGCACACCCCAAGGGCACTTCCTTCGGGCGCAGGGATGTGCTGTTGGGGCGTCGGAGAAAGAGAACCGTCAGGCGCCGAGAGTAGATCAATGCACTTTTTCTTGTCGAACACTAAGCAATCTGCATAGAGAATTATAAAAGCACTCGTTTGACCCACCCCGATTAGCTCTTTAGAATGCCTCTCTCGCCGTATTCGGGCGCATAGCTCAGCTGGGAGAGCGCTGCAGTCACATTGCAGAGGTCACAGGTTCGATCCCTGTTGCGCCCACCATCATTTCTTTAATAGATCCAGCAACGGTCACTCCACACCATTGCCATCATCGCCCTGCAACAGCCTTGACTGGTCAAACACACCGTGTTTCAGGAAATAGGCTATCTGGCGGATTACTTCATCATCATCCATGATGAAGGTATGCCCCACGTTCACCAGCAGAAAGTCCTTCATCTCGGCAAGCTTGGTGCGCTCCACCGCAACCTTGCCGTCATCCTCACCGGGTATCCCGGGTAGAAACCAGGGCTCGCCGTCGGTCCTGCCCGCGATTATCCCGATCTCACCGGCGATGGGCTTTAGCCTGTTGGGCAGGCTCTTCGCATCTGTACCCAGCTCTTGAGCGGCAGGTCCCATAATGGTCTGGTAGAAAAAGCCATCCTTCATCTCATCGGCCACCTCGCTGCCCCGATTGGGTGGCGCCAACATGACGATGCGGCCCAGTTCAACTATCCGATGGTCCTGCAGATAGTATCTGACAAGAATCCCCCCCAGGGAGTGGGTGACAAAATGGATGCTCTCCGCCTGTTTGCTGCGACAGTAGTCCAGGCCTGCCTCGATGGCGGGAGCGGATAGCTCCTCCACACTTTGGCTCAGACCGGGATAGCTCTTATTCCACACATGATAATGCTGCTTCGCCAATGACACTTCGATCGCACCCATGGAAAAGGCGGAGCGCCCCATGCCATGCAACAGAATCACGCAGTCCGATTGTGCCGCCAGGGACAGGGTCGGCAGAAGCATGGCGTACAGAATCATATGGATCGCAAATTTCATGGCATACAAACCGGGCTTTAGTGATGGGAGAGACGATTGGCGATGCGAACCATGCGCGCCAACTCCTGTTCCAGCTCCTGACGCTTCTGTCGCAAATAGGTCTTGAGGTCCCGTCGACGCAGAAACAGCAGGAACACCCGGGCATTCTCGCGGATTCGCCGCAACTCACCACGCACCATGAGGGCGACCACACTGCTAGCTATGAGAGTGAGAATATACAGAGTCATCCACATCAAACCGAAATAGTGATAAACCAGATAGCTCTGCAACAACCAGAAGATGCTGAAAAAGAGCAGCCCCAAGACCATGTTGGCAGTGTCTGACTGATTCGTCCCCTTGGCAAAATTGCCTGCCAGCCGTTTAGTCAATTGATAGGGAAGATAGCTGTTGATCACACCCCACATAACCACGGGAAAGACCACCAGGGTCATCCAGATCGCACGCAGAATATAGAGCACGATCAGGGTTGGTTTGTACTCGATATTGAGCTGGTAATCCTTCACCCCGCAGTAACGGCAGATCTTCTCAAACTGCTTCAATTGGATCATCAATGCCCGCACCCGATCGGGTTCGTACTCTCTCAACAGGCGTTGCGCATCTATCAGGCGTTGCTGGGCGCGCAGGCGTTGTTGCAGGTTGCGCTGCCGATACTTGCCGTGACGAAAGGCGAAAAATCGCTCCAGCCTGGTAATCAGGTTGACCTCCTCCCAACTCTCGGCATTCAGTGTCAAGGCTTCCAGTCCTTTACGAATCCGTTCGGTCAATTCGATTACACGTTGTTCATCCGCCTCCTCTCCAGAGTGGGCGAACTCAATCGGTTTGCCGAACTGCACCAACACTGAACTGCGGAACTGGCCCTTCTCGGGAAAGGTCAGTCCCACCGGGATAAGCGCCGGCTGCCTGCCAGTCACCCTGGTCGTCTCCAGGGCCAGACGTGCGGCGCCGGTCTTCAATGTCATCAGGCGAGGCACGTCATGACTCTGACCCTCGGGGAATATAATCAGGGTCTCTCCTTCAGCGAGCAGTTCATAACAGCGTGAAAAAGTATCTTTGTTGTTGCTGACATCAGCCCCCGGATCACCGCGCCGGTAGATTGGGACCGCACCGATCAAACCCAGGATAGGCTTGAGCACGGGATTATCGAACAGGCCGCTACGCGCCAGCGGCCGAATCGCCTTTGTGGTGGCCGCCTGAAGTACCACCGCGTCCGCCAGGGCGTTGACATGATTGGCACACAGGATTGTCCCCTGCCCCGCCGGCAGGTTTTCCCTGCCCACAACCTCGAATCGACGATAAAACACCCTGACCACAAGCCGACAGAAGCCCTGCCAGGTTTTTTCAAACCATGTCAATCGGCCTGCATCAGCATCTGATATGGGTTGACTATCCATGATGCTTCAAAGCATACCACGGCATGCTTCCATGAAGCAGAGGGATCAGGGACTATGGCTTAAGGGTATTGCCTGAGATGGATGGCTTTGGATGGATCTATCGCTGTAACTTGATTTCAACCCGTCGGTTGGCCGCCCTGGCGCGCTCAGTGCGTTTTGCTATCTTGGGTCGTGACTCACCGTAGTGCCTTTGGCTCATCATCCCTCCCTTGATCCCCTTGCCGGAGAGATATTTGTAGACACCTGCCGCGCGTCTGGCCGAAAGGCGCTTGTTGTAGCTGGTTGAACCTTGATCGTCCGCGTGCCCCTCGATGGTGATACGCTTGATCTTCTCATCGGCCACAACATAGGCGGCCAACTGGGCAAGCTGCTGCTCTTCTTTGCTATCGAGGGAGTCCACATCCAGGGCGAAATGAACCGTCGAGTGCTGCAAACCGGCAAATCCCCCACTCGCCGGCAGTTGACGTAGACAGCGCTTGAATTCCCGATAGGGTTTTTGAAAATTCACCGGTGACAACTGCACCCTGACCTGTCTGCGATTGTCATCCCAATCGGCAAATGAAAAGCTGCCAATCTGCCCCTTGGTCAAGGAGGTCAGCAGCCACCCGGCCTGCTTCCGCTTTAACGCCATGGGGCGCATCCCGGTTTGTATCAGTATGCTCTGCTGCATGGTATCCGGCGGGGTATGTTCCCAAGCAGGGGAGAGCTCTCTTACAAACCCCGCCACAGACTCTGGCACGGGCTGGAAGCTATCGATGAAAAAATGCAGATTCTCACCCGCGATGCGCCTGAATCGGGCCTCACCGAACTGGGGTATCTCATGTTTCAGTTCACAGCTGTAACCCGATCCGGAAAACACCCAAACAGACTCATGGATGCCCGCCATGTAGAGCTGGTCCTCCAGTGCAGCGCCGTTGAGACTGGCAGGTATGAGCATCGCCACTACCAGCAGGCGCTTTATGAGCGTAGTGAACAGGGAGATGTTTTGCCGGCAATCCGAAAGCATCATAACCATATCGACTTAATAACCAACGACTCTGGAGAGCTTATCGGCCAGTCGATATCTATCCTTAACCTGGCGCTCACCTGATTGCTTAAATTGGTTGTGGAAGAACCGATTCAGCCATGACTGGTGGGGCTGGACCCCACCCTTCAGACCCGTTGTTATGGACAAGAACTATGTAAATTCTGTATTGAAGAAGGATATTGAAGGTAGTTCTGAGTCAGATGCTATTCGTTTTCGTGCGCCTTCAGATAGTCGATAAGACTGCGAAAGCGATTGAAGTCCTGGCGGTGAAACAGGGGATCCTCTCCATGGGAAATCTCCTGCTCCAGTTTCTGCCAATCCTTGTCGTTGAGCACTTTTTCCAGCAGAGGAAAGACCTCATGCTCCTCCAGGTCGATATGTTGACGCTGCAAGGCGACAAACTCCCTGCCCCGTGTCTCTACCTCCTCTCTCAGCAGCACCTCACCCTGCATGGCCCCCTCCAGGGTCTTTCTGTAGTTGCGCGCCAATCCAATCAGCTCCACATGCTCCTTGCATATCCGTTCGTAGAGCGCCTTGTGCTGTTGCATCGATTTCTTGCGAAATGCAACCTTATTGATCTGATCTTCGGTGGGATGGTGCGATTGTTCGGCATAGTGCTCGACGTAGTCCAGCATTTCGATCTTGAGATCGAAGTTTGCTTCATGACCGGCATTCAGGGCATCCAATTCGCTACTCATCAGATCGAGCAGGCGAGCCAGATTGATATGGTCTTTATGGAGTTTTTCCAGTAGCGGTCTCATAGTACCTCTCTTTTTCTCAAGCGCCGCCAGACCCAACCCTCCGGTCTGGCCTCCCCGGTTAAAATATAGTTCAGGGCGTTTTCATTTTGCAGGGTCCAGTCCATACGGTTTTTGGCATAAACAGATCCGCAAAAGAGTAAATGGTCATCCTTTTGCACCTTGAGGTCCATTTCAGGTAGCAATAAGTAGTCATTATGGCGATAGAGCATCAGGGGAATACAGGACAGTTGACTGTCTCTATCCCGGGGGTCCGTCATCAGATCCCCCAGGGTCAGATGGTTCCCCCGTTGAACATGGGCACACACCGCATGGGAATCGTACTCCGAAAAAGCCACCTCCCACACCTCCGGTGCGTGGTGGGTCACCAGGGCGGATATCCTGCTGATCAGCTGACAGGCCCACTCATCATCCTGGTGTAACACAAGCTTCACGAACTGATGCTGCATCGGAGCACCCAACAATACCCGAATGCGGTTGGCAATGATATCGCTGGGAAGCATCACCATGTCCGCCCCGACGGCTGCTATTACCGCATCGTTGTGTTTGAGATTCTGGCGTAGAATCACGAACAGATCACTATTCATGGCCCGTGCAGTCATGATGATGGAGAGATTGTTGGCATCGTTATCGGTGCCCGCCACCAGACCGACCGCCCGCTCTATCTCCGCTTGCTGCAGGGTATCCGCCTCGGTGCCGCGACCCTCTATATAAGGTGATGACGGGGTGCCTGTGGTGTCGGGTTCCGCTTCCACCACGATTACCTCCAATCCCTCGCGCACAAGCTTTTCATAAACGGCCTTGCCGAAACGGCCATAGCCACAAATCACCCAGAGCCCTTTCGCGGGAGGATAGACGGGATCGTTGAGCATATCCCGTCGCCCCAGGGAGAGCCAATCCTGCAACAGACTGAGGCAGGGCGCCTGGATAGCGGTCGCCAGATGCAAGGCGAAGGCATCAAACGGATCGATAATGAAATCGGTGCCGAAGGAGGCCATATTTTTTTCCACGTCATGGGAGTCGGCACGACAGATTACCCCGATCTCGGGATGCAACAATTTTGCGGTTATGGCGATCTTTAGATTGACCTCGTTGGCGTTGGTCAGGGCCACCACCCCCTCGCACAGTGGATGGTTCAGGCCGGCTTCCAGGAGATGGGCTGGCAGACTGGCATCACCGCAGAGACCGGGGACATATTCACGCAGATTTTCCAGCTTGAGCATATTCACGCGATCTTCGAGAATATCGATCACCACCGCATGCTGATTTCTATCGGTCAATGCCTTGACCAGTGCCTCACCGGTCTGGCCATACCCGCAAACAAGATAAAATTCCTCACGCATTCTATTGATTTGTTTAGTAAATCTTCTCTCAGTTAAAGCATTTTGAAAGGTTTCATCCTTGAGCAATGCCAACACCGTACCTATGGAATAGAGCCATACCACAACGGTAAAGAAGATAGAAAAACTGACCCACAATCGCTGCCCTGCCGTGAAGGCGTAGGGTATCTCCCCAAAGCCGATGGTACTGGACATGAAACTGACAAAGTAGAAGGCATGAAAAAAGTCCATGTGCCAGACATTGCCGTCGGGATCCTTGCCGGGAATCAGTACCAGGCCCAGCACGGCGATGGAATAGGTCATGACCAGGGTCAGCAACGGCGCCCGCATGCGCCTGAAGATCAGAAAGAAGATATTGTTCATGTATGCAACAGCACCAAGCCCGGCTGGGATTATCGGCGCAGCATCACGGTTTCGATGATCAACAACACGACGGAAACCACATTCGCCAGCATTGCACCACCGGATAGGGAGACGATACTGGCCATGGTAACCGTGGTCAGACCTGTCTCGGTAACATGCACGGCCACCGTCCATACCAGGGCAGCAGCAAATAGCTGCAAAAGGGCCACCAGACTGGTGGCCAGCAACACGGCACCCATCTGGGTGCGATCACCGAACTTGAGCACGGTAGCAATCAGGTTGACCACGATGACTGCAAATAGCTCATACACATGGTGGTGATCCGGATTGTCCAGTTCGCCCACAAAAAAACCAAAATTCAGGGTCAAGGCAAGTACAATGAAAAAACCAAAAACCACCTTCTCCGGATTCACACCGATTCTCCTCTATTTAGCCCGCAGAATGCCGATCCCTCAGATCTTGGTGTAAAAGTCACTTTTTTTCCAGTTATTTAGCGCTTTCCTATCTAACGAATCATGCTAAATATGGCCAAAACCCTCGCCTGTTGCATCCCGGATATCCCAACCACAGATTCTCAGGCGCCAGAAACGGGATTTGCTGCCCGATTAAGTCCTCTCAGCTAAAGCTTTTTCCTATTCGACCGCTACAAAATGCATATGGAGAAGGGCATCGGCATAGTGACTGCTCTTTTCCTAACATAGAAAACACCCTCTATTTCAGAGCAATAGAACCATGTCTAATTTTATTAAATCTGTAGATGACCGCACGCGCTTAGCGGGTACGAACCGCCTAGAGGTCCTCCTTTTCAGCCTGGGTAAAGATCTCAGAACCGGCCGTGAAGAGACCTATGGTGTGAATGTCTTCAAGGTGCGCGAAGTGATGCTGGTACCGGAGATCACCCATGCTCCGGATATGCCTCCATCAGTAGAGGGAATGGTCAGCCTGCGTGGAAATATGATTCCTGTGATCAATCTGCCCGATTTCTGCGGCATCCAGACAGAAGAGCGACCAAGCATTCTGATTGTCACCGAGTACAACAAGAATGTGCAGGGTTTTTTGGTGCATGCGGTGGATACCATCGAACGCCTGGCCTGGGAAGATGTCAAGGTGCCGCCATCCATGATGGCGCAACAACATGGCGGACTGGTCACCGCCGTCACGGAATTGAAGGATAGCCGTCTGGTCATGATCATGGATGTTGAGATGGTCCTCAGCCAAACATCCGGCTTCGGCCTGGGCTCGGATCTCTTCGATGGCATCCAGCAGATTGGCGAGGGTGACATCACCCTGCTGTTTGCGGATGATTCAGCCGTTGCTCGTGATCAGATCATACGCACCATGGAGCATATGGGTATCAAATATATTGGTACAAAAAATGGCTCGGAGGCCTGGACTAAATTGAGAGAGATTGCTCAGCGGGCCGAAGCGACCGATCACAAACCCAGTGATTTTATCCAGATCATACTCACCGATGTGGAGATGCCTGAGATGGATGGCTATGTGCTGACCAAGAAAATCAAGGAAGACGCTCGCTTCAGTGATATACCCATTATCATGCATTCATCACTCTCGGCGGACGCCAACATGGCCCTGGGCAAGGGTGTGGGCGCCGATGCCTATGTACCAAAATTTGAGCCCACCGAGCTGTCAGGAAAGCTGCATGAAATAATCGACAACATTCATGCTCAGAAGCAGTCCTGATTTAGACATATGAACAGCCAGCGTTAGCCAGGTAATCCGCCTGCAACACTGGCTGCAATTAACCATCTCCAGCCATCCCGAAGGGTTGTTACCGAAGGTAACAACTGCTAGGCTCTAGGGATGCGAGAACCACCACCCGATCGACATATCGACCGCACCGTCGCCCTGGGCCTGCTGATCCTGTTGCTCTTCTCAGCACCCATCATGAACTGGTGGACATCGCCCAACAGCCCCTGGTATCTCCCCTATCTCATCTGGATGGTAGTCATCTGCATCATCGCCTGGATCAATCTGAGACGCCATGAGCCATGATCTCTGGTTACTGTTTGGCATAGGCTTTCTCTACCTGGCGTTGCTGTTTGTCATCGCCTATGCGGGTGACAGCGGACGTATCCCAGAGCGCCTGATACGCCACCCATTCATCTATGTACTTTCTTTGGGCGTATACGCCACATCCTGGACCTACTATGGCAGCGTAGGCTTCGCCAAGACCCAAGGCTATCTCTTTCTGACCATCTATCTTGGCGTCACCCTGGCATTCGCCCTCACACCGATACTGTTTCAACCCCTGCTTCGGCTCACCCGGGAGTATCAGCTCACCTCCCTGGCAGACCTGTTCGCATTCCGCTACCGCAGCCAATTGGCAGGCATCCTGGTAACCCTGTTCATGTTGGTGGGGACCTTGCCCTATATCGCCCTGCAGATCCGTGCGGTTACCGACTCCCTGCAGATGATCAGCCATACCGTGGCACCACGTATCCTGGCCTTGATCTTCTGTTCCGCGCTGGTTGTGTTCGCCATTCTGTTCGGCGCCAGGCACAGCACGAGTCGGGAAAAACATCGTGGCCTGGTATTGGCGATAGCATTTGAATCGATAGTCAAACTGGTGGCCTTACTGGTGGTAGGCCTGGTAACCCTGTATGGGGTGTTCGGTGGATTTTCGGGTCTCAATCAATGGCTTGCGGCACATCCAGAGGTACTCGAGCGACTCTATCAACCCGTCCGAGAGGGACCCTGGTCGACCCTGTTGTTGCTCGCTTTCGCAGCTGCGTTTCTGCTACCGCGACAATTTCATATGCTGTTCGCGGAGAATCTGGAGCCTAAGGCACTGAAGACCGCCACTTGGGGTTTCCCACTCTTCCTGCTGCTTATCAATTTACCCATACCGCTGATTCTTTGGGGAGGAGAGGCCCTCGGACTGACCTTGCCTCCCGACTATTTCGCCCTCGGCATCACTCTCGATCAAGGACCCTCCTGGTTACCGGTTCTTGCCTTTATCGGCGGTATATCCTCAGCCAGTGCGATGATGATAATCACCACCCTGGCGCTGTCATCGATGACCTTGAACCATATCCTGCTGCCTACCAATTTTCCCGATCCACAGGTCAATCTCTATCGCTGGCTACTGTTGGGACGCAGACTGTTGATCGCTCTGATCATCATGGCCGGGTATGGATTCTATGTTTTGTTGGAAAAACATACGGGCCTGGTGCAACTGGGCTTGATCTCCTTTGTCGCCGTGGCCCAGTTCCTGCCAGGCATCATCGGGCTGCTGTATTGGCGTCGCGCTACCCGATTTGGTTTCATCCTGGGTCTGATCGCCGGCATTCTCGGCTGGACAGGGACCTTGCTGATCCCACTACTTGAGAGTTCAGGATTTGTCCGAACCGAGTTCGACATACCCGCTTTGCTGCAAGCATCCGGCATGGACAAGTGGGAATTTGCTACCTTCTGGACACTGACTGTCAACATCCTTTTGTTTGTCTTCGGCTCACTGATGAGTAAGCAGAGTCTGGGTGAAAGGGAGGCTGCACAGGCCTGTTGCAGCGAGTCACTGGTACCCCTGGGGGGCATGGTCAACGCCGTCTCCACCGCCCAATTCACCAAGCAGCTGTCACAGATGCTGGGTGCTGAAGCGGCCCATCGCGAGGTGGACCAGGCGCTCAGGGATCTCAGCCTCCACGTCAACGAGACACGTCCCGCACAACTGCGGCGGCTGCGCGAACGCATCGAGCGAAACCTGTCCGGTCTGCTGGGTCCGCAGCTGGCGCATATGATAATCAACCGAAGACTGCAGCTGGACATCCATACCCAATCGGCCCTGGCTGATTCCATGCGCTTCATCGAGGATCAACTGGAACACTCGCGAACACGACTGCGCGGACTCAGTGCCGACCTCGACAATCTGCGCCGTTACCATCGACAGATTCTGCTCGACCTGCCACTGGGCGTCTGTACCATCGACCGGTTGCGCACAGTGACCATCTGGAATCTTGCCATGGAGGTGATGACCGGCGTGCCCGCCAGGGATGCCATCGGGGTTTCGTTACACCGACTGCCAGCCCCCTGGGGACATCTATTGGCAGGCTTTGCCTCCGCGTCCGATGAGCACATCCACCATCTGGAAGTCACACACCAGGGCAAGAGTCGTTGGTTCAATCTCCACAAGGCAGCCATCCCTGCCCCACTACCGGTTGATCACCCTGTGGAAGAGGCTCGTACCAGCCAGGTCATACTGATGGAAGATCTCACCGACCTGGAGACATTGGAGGCTGAGTTGGCCCATAGCGAACGTCTCGCCTCCATCGGTCGATTGGCAGCGGGTGTCGCACATGAGATTGGCAATCCGGTAACCGGCATCGCATCCCTGGCGCAAAACCTACGCCATGAGGATGATCAGGAGTTGGTGCGGGAGAGCATTGAAGAGATTCTCAAGCAGACCCAGCGTATCACCACGATCGTAAAGACTCTGATGAACTTCAGCCGAGGCGGCGGCATTGGAGGCGATATACGGGATTTCTCCATTCGGGATGTGGCGGATGAGGCGATTCGTCTGGTGAAGTTAACCCGCCACGGACGCCAGGTCCAATGTGAAAACCTGTGTCAATCCGATCTCAATATCACAGCCGATCGCCAGGGCATATCCCAAATCCTGGTCAACATCCTGACCAATGCCTGTGATGCCTCACCCCCCGGGAGCCGGGTTGAGCTGCACGCCCGTGAAATCGATGATCAGGTAAGAATCGAGGTACAGGATCAGGGTGAAGGAATCGAGGAGCAGGATCTAAGTTATATCTTTGAACCCTTCTTCACCACCAAGGCACCTGGGGATGGCACCGGGCTCGGCCTGGCCATCGCCTACAAAATAGTTTCAGACCACCAGGGGGCCATCAGCATAGACTCTGAAAAGGGCAGGGGTACCAGGGTGATCATCGAGCTACCCAAGACTGGCTTAAACGCGATCACTGCGGAGACATCATGAATCAGATACTCATCATTGAAGACGAGGAAGTCATCCGCCGAGCGGTCAAGCGCCTGCTCGAACGCAACGGCTATCAAGTCACGGAAGCGGGTTCGGTTGAGGAGGCCCAATCACGCCCCCTCACCTCCTTCGATCTGATTCTCAGTGATGTCAGGTTACCCGGGGCGCCCGGCACCCAGATCATCGAGACGGCCGCGCCAGTACCGGTTCTGATAATGACCAGCTATGCGAGTATCCGCTCCGCGGTGGATGCGATGAAACTGGGGGCCATCGATTATATCGCGAAGCCCTTCGACCACGACGAATTACTGATGGTCGTGGAACGTGTGATTAAGCAAGATCGTCAGCAACGTCAGCAGGAGTCTCTCAAATCGGAGCTGGAAAAGAGTTATCCGGTGCATGGCATGGTTGGCGACTGCCCGGCAATGATCGATGTATTCAGACGCATCGACAAGGTGGCACCCACAGACGCAACGGTGTTGATCCTAGGGGAGTCAGGCACGGGCAAAGAGCTGGCGGCCCGGGCGTTACATGAAAAGAGTCAACGCAGCCAATCACCTTTTATCGTTTTCAACTGTGCCGCAGTGCCGGAAAATCAGGTGGAGATCGAGTTGTTCGGCCACCAGAATGAGGCTGAAAACAGGCGTGCCGGACTGC
Organism: Candidatus Thiodiazotropha sp. CDECU1; assembly: GCF_963455295.1. NCBI lineage: Bacteria > Pseudomonadati > Pseudomonadota > Gammaproteobacteria > Chromatiales > Sedimenticolaceae > Candidatus Thiodiazotropha > Candidatus Thiodiazotropha sp. CDECU1. Next base: position 1,440,026 of record NZ_OY734020.1, on the reverse strand, counting down.
TTGCCAAGGCCCACGGTGGAACCCTCTTTATGGATGAGGTCGGCGAACTCTCCATGGCAGCGCAAGCCCGCCTGCTACGGGTATTACAGGGGGATGACTATGACACCCAGCAGGAGACGGCGAACAGTGGCCCCAATATCCGGATTATCGCCGCCACCCACCGGGATGTACGCAAACTGGTCCAGCAACAGACCTTCAGAAGCGATCTCTATTTCCGCCTGCGGGTGGTTGAAATGACCTTGCCTCCGCTGCGGGAGCGGGGCAGTGATATCAAATCATTGGCAAAGTTTCTCCTGGCCAAGTACTGCCGCCAGCTCAATCGCCCCTCATTGAACCTCAGCAGGAGCGCCCTCGAAGCCATTCGACGCTACCATTGGCCCGGCAATGTCAGGGAGTTGGCAAACACCATCGAGCGGGCGGTCATCCTCTGCGAGGGCGACCACATCACCCCGCAGTTGCTGGCCATCGACCACCATATCACCACCAAGCGATTGAACAGCGACAATCCCACCGACAGCCTATCCCTCGAGGAGTACTTTCGTCACTTTGTACTGGACAACCAGGATCATATGACTGAAACAGAACTGGCCAAGCAGCTGGGCATCAGTCGCAAGGCCCTGTGGGAACGGCGCCAGAGGTTTGGCATTCCGCGGGAGAAGAAGGGCAAGAAAAATTGATGATCCAGACCTGTTTCCACCCGTGATGTCTGGCAATGAGCTAAGACCAAACCGCAAATCACCGCAAATTTCGCAACTGGTTAATTCCAATGGAGTGTTTGTAGGGTGCGGCTTGCCGCACCGTTATTCGTTCCCACGCAGGAGAGCTGAAACAATGCGCAGGATGGGGCCCTGCCCCACCCTACAAATAAGACGTTTGCCGGGAGTACATTGAATGGTGCGGCAAGCCGCACCCTACGCTTGTCTGGACAGGCAACAATGAATATTAGTCAGTGCTGGGTCTTTATCAGTTTGATCCAGTTCGATGTCTGCAGCAGGTGTCGCTGCTTGGAAAGCGGGTGAAACCCATGACTGGTCTGGGCATGACGCAACAGATCGTCACTGCTCTCACCGTCTTTCGGAAAGACTGACGACCCGATGGTCAGGTCGAGGGTTATATTCCTACCGTTGACCTCGATCGGATTCGAGAGTCCGATGCGCAGCTTCTCCGAAATATGAATGACCGATTTTTCATCCTGAATATGGGGCAGTAAGAGTGCGAATTCACTGCCGTCAATGCGGGAAAGGATATCGCCCTTGCGGACTTGGCGCTTGAGTCTGGCCGAAATGGTCTTCAGACATTCATCACCAACCGCATGCCCGTAGCGTTCATTAATCTGTTTTAAATCCACCAACACCACATGTAACAGAGAGAGAGGCGTATTCTCCTGTTTGGCCTGTGTCAGGGCAAAGCTGAGATAATCCTCGAACAGCACCCGATTGGGTAATCCGGTCAGGTCGTCATGAAACTCCTGATACTTGTTAAGCTCTTCAATCTTGTTGTATTGGGTGATATCCCGGGCAACCCCATAGGTACCGAAAAATACCCGTTTTTTCCCCTGATGTGTGTAGAGCCTTCTGGATTGCAGGGCCACCAGAATGGTTCTCGGCTTCCTCCCCTGGTGCTTTTGCTCGGACTCTTTACAGCGCAGCCTAAGCTCGACCTCGGGAATCCTGTCCGGTGCGGTGCGGCGCTCTTCAAAGACATGATGCATGCGATCGATTTGGTCCCCTTCGACCAGTGAACTCCAGTGCTTTCCCAATATCTCCTGCTTGGAATAGCCGGTCACCTTGGTGAAGACCGTATTCACCATGCGAAAGTTACCCTTGATATCGAGCAGAAACTGCATATTGGGTGCCACATCGAACATCATGCGATGCAGGCTGCTTTTGATCTCGATCTTACGCTTGACCCCTTGTAGCTGCTCTTCCTTCACCTTCTTTCTCAGGCTCTCGTCTATCGCCTTGAGCAAGTCCACCGGTGTCACCGGCTTACGAATGAAATTATCCGCCCCCTTCTTAAGGGACTTGATCGCATCATCCATCGAGGGATCGCCGGAAACGGTGATGATACGTGTCTTCAAGCCACGTTTCTGAATGAAATCCATCACCTTATAGCCATCAGCCACCGGCATGTGCAGATCCAACAATACCACATCGAACGGCTTGGAAATCAACAGACCCGCTGCCTTGGCTCCATCTTCTGCGGTGTGGACATCATATCCCCAACTAGCCACCATCATGGCCAGGCTGTCCGCATGACGGGGCTCGTCATCGACGATCAATAAGCGTCCTTTAAGGGATGACTTGGGTTTCTTGGAATCTTCTTTTTTTTGCATGGGTGTTGCTTCCATCGGACAACCAACATCAGTTCACAATTTAGAATATATCATGAACCGGCAGAGCCAATTAGGAAATGGAGTCATCAATAGAGATCAATTTATTATTTGAGTTTTAAGAAGAGTTCATAACTCTATGTTTTGCCGCAATGAAATCCATATGTGACACGTGAATTAAATCTGCCAGCCTACGAATGACATGCTCTTCATAATGGTGAAGCTCTTGGTCGGCGAAGGCGACCCGCCAGAATGCCTCCATCACCTTGACCTTCTGTTCCGCCGAGTAGTGCTCATTGATCAGGCGGGTAAACTGAAAATAGTCGGTGGACTCATCATGCTCCTGTTTGGCCAATGCAATCAGCTGTTCAGCCGATACCCTGTTTAAACCAAACTGTTTCTGGATGGCATTCAGAATCGCTTGCCGCTCTGCAGGGGCATCTTCATAATCGGCCTCGGCAATCTCGATCAACAATACCACGACCGCCAACTGAATCGATTGCTGCAACTGCTCTCTGTTTTCCTCACTGTCCGGGATAAGATAACTATCGAAGAAGTCTTTGATTGCCTTGATCATCGGGGTATCCAAAAAAGCTCACACTGACTGATCCTGGTTTTACAATTCTTTGACTGCTTGCATCCCTCTCCAGGCAGGCCAAGGATCAGATGGGGATTATGCTATCACGAGTGGCTAAAAGCATCTTTGGCCCAATCCCCTATCCATCCCGGTGCCTGATCTCAGGGTATCGATTGGGGTGCCTTTTCCCTCCCGCCCGAATCATCGGGAAAAAAAAAGTTTCTTACCGATGGAAACGCACAGCGATTCTTTAGGTTACAACCCACCTGTAGAGATGTTACCCAAGGTAACATGAATGCTGCCATGCAACATGCCTGCGCCATGCTTAAGCCATTGTTTTATTTGACAATATCATGCTTTGCGCCACAAAATAGTGCAGTGTGTGACCGCTATCTGTGCGGTAACACAACGCATTGTTTGTTCACTTCAGGGATAGATCATCTCGCTTCACTCGATAACCGACAGGAGTCATAGCAAGTGACAAACACTCTTATGACAGAACTTATTTATATGGCGGAGTGATCATGACATGAATAAAACTGCTGAACAGTATTGGAAAGCCAATATTCGCCTAGTAAGCATCTTGCTGGCGATTTGGTTTATCTGCTCGTTCCTATTCGGCATCATCTTAGTGGAACCGCTCAATACCATTAAGATTGGCGGCGTCGGATTGGGATTCTGGTTTGCTCAGAATGGCTCGATCTATACCTTTCTGGTGCTGATCTACGTCTACGCTAAACGCATGAATGCTCTGGATGTCGAATTCGACGTCCATGAGGACTAATGGGGGAAACTGACTCATGGATCTGCAAACATTAACCTATGTCGTAGTCGGCGCTACCTTCGCCCTCTACATCGGCATCGCCTTCTGGGCACGTGCGGGAACCACCGGTGAGTTCTATGCGGCTGGCCGGGGTGTACACCCCGTCGCCAACGGTATGGCAACCGCTGCTGACTGGATGTCCGCTGCTTCTTTTATCTCGATGGCCGGTTTGATCGCGTTCAACGGCTATGGTGCTTCTGTCTTCCTGATGGGTTGGACCGGCGGCTACGTGCTTCTGGCACTGCTGCTCGCCCCCTATCTGCGTAAGTTCGGCAAGTTCACCGTACCCGAGTTCATCGGCGATCGTTACTACTCGCGTACCGCGCGTATCGTAGCGGTCATCTGTCTGATCATCGCCTCGATCACCTATGTAATCGGTCAGATGAAGGGTATCGGCGTTGCCTTCTCCCGCTTTCTCGAGACTGAATACGACACCGGCCTCTATATCGGTATGGGCATAGTATTCATCTACGCGGTTATGGGCGGCATGAAGGGTATCACCTACACCCAGATTGCTCAGTACTGCGTGTTGATCTTCGCCTACACGGTACCTGCGATCTTCATCTCCCTGAACATCACCGGCAACCCTATTCCCCAGCTGGGAATCGGTAGCGCCATGGCGGACGGTTCAGGTACCTACATGATGGATCGCCTGGACCAGGTGGTAACGGATCTTGGCTTCAATCAGTACACGACGCAGGTGATGGGCAGCAAACTGAACATGTTTGTCTATACCCTCTCCCTGATGATCGGTACCGCGGGCCTGCCCCACGTCATCATCCGATTCTTCACTGTACCCAAGGTCAAGGACGCCCGTTCCTCAGCCGGTTGGGCACTGGTCTTCATCGCCATTCTCTACACCACAGCACCTGCTGTCGGTTCCATGGCTCGCTTGAACCTGATGAACACCATCCAGACTGGTGAAGTCGGCAGCGCCGAAGGCAATATCGAAATCGCCAAGGTGCCGCAGTGGATGACCAACTGGCAGAAGACCGGCCTGTTGCAGTGGGAAGACAAGAACGGCGACGGCCGCATCCAGTACTACAACGAGAAGAACGCGGAGTTCGCTGCCAAGGCCGAGAGCTTTGGTTGGAAGGGTAATGAGATGACCAAGGTCGACCGTGACATCATGGTATTGGCCAATCCGGAAATCGCCAATCTGCCCAACTGGGTTGTCGCCCTGGTGGTGGCCGGTGGTCTCGCAGCCGCCCTCTCCACCGCTGCCGGCCTGTTGCTGGCGATCTCCTCCTCTATCTCTCATGACCTCTTGAAGGGTGTCTTCGTGCCTGACATTTCAGAGAAGAATGAGTTGATGGCGGGACGTATCGCCATGGCGGGTGCGATCGGTCTGGCCGGTTACTTCGGTCTCCATCCACCGGATTTCGCAGCCGGTACAGTGGCCATCGCCTTCGGTCTCGCGGCAAGCTCCATCTTCCCCGTGCTGATGATGGGTATCTTCTACAAGAAGATGAACCGTGCGGGTGCGATCTGGGGCATGATCTCCGGTATCGGTGTCACCATGCTGTATGTGTTCCAGCACAAGGGCATCATGTTCATTCCGGGTACCTCGTTCCTGGGTGACTTGGGTCCAAGCTGGTTCCTCGGTATTTCGCCGAACGCCTTCGGTGCCGTTGGCGCACTGGTGAACTTCGTCGTCGCCATCATTGTCTCCAAGGTCACCGCTCCACCGCCGGAACATATCCAGCACCTGGTGGAGGATATCCGTGTACCCAAGGGCGCTGCAGGCGCAATCGATCACTAATAAAAAAACATAAAGCTGTAATCAAGTGCCCCGCTTCGGCGGGGCCTTTTTAACTGCAGCAAAGCATCATTGGTGGTGACTATCCACCAGCCTAGCACCAGAGGGCTGCTGAATAGTTACAAAGTTAATTTTTTTCACCATACTACTGGGTTTCAACTCCAGTCGTATGCGAGCCACATCTATGGAAATCGAACTGGTCGAGATTCGCGATTTTCTGGCACAACGCCCCCCCTTCGATGCCCTGCCCGAAGAGCAACTCAATCAACTTCCCAAATCCCTTGAAATTCGTTATCTGCGCAGAGGCAGCCTGTTCCCTCCCGCTGATTCGCTCAAGGGCTTTATCTATATCCTGCGTAGCGGCGCCATCGAACTCCGCGACGATGAAGACAACCTGGTGGAGAAACTGGCTGAGGGCGGCCTCTACACCACGGATTGCCAGTTGATCGATTTCAGCCGGGTCACCCACGGCCTGGCCGTCGAGGACAGCCTGATCTATCAACTCTCCTGCGACGTGCTGAAGATGCTGCGTAAAACAGAACCGGCCTTCGACCGTCACTTTGCCGAATCGATCAGGGATCGCCTGAAACAGGCGGTCCGTACCCTGCAGGATTATGGAGAAGAGAAGAGTCCCATCGCCGAGATGACAGTCGAGGTCTCCGACCTGATCAAAAAGAGACCGGTCACGATCGATATCAACAGCACAATCCGCCAGGCAGCGGAGTTGATGAGCGATAAGAATGTCTCATCGGTGATGATCATGGATGGGACACAGCTGGCCGGCATCATCACCGACCGGGACCTGCGCAAACGATGCATTGCGGCAGGCGTCTCCGTGGATCGCCCGGTGAGCCAAATCATGACCACAAACCTGGAAACCATTCAGGAAAGCACCATGGCGATTCAGGCATTGATGACCATGACCCGACTGCATGTGCATCATCTCCCGGTGAAACGGGGTGAAGATGTTGTCGGCATGCTGACCGCTACCGACCTGGCTCGCCATCAATCCACGAACTCGGCCTATCTGGCAAGCGATATCCGCAAGGCCGCCAGCGTGGATGACCTGTCACTGGTGAGCGAAAGGCTGCCAGACCTGCAGTTCCAACTCGCCAATTCCAATGCCTCGGCACTGCATATTGGCGAGGCCATCTCCTCTATCACGGATTCATTGACGGCACGCCTGATCGAGATGGCCGAGACCGAACTTGGACCGCCGCCAGTACGCTATGTCTGGTTGTGCGGCGGTTCCCAGGCACGCGGTGAACAGACATCTCATTCCGATCAAGACAACGCCCTGCTCATATCGGATGAGATGAAACCAGAACACGCCGACTACTTCGAGACCTTGGCGAAGCGGGTCTCCGACGGTCTTAATGCATGCGGTTTCATCTACTGCCCGGGTAATGCCATGGCGACGAATCCGAAATGGCGCCAGACCCTGCAAATCTGGCGGAAATATTTCAATACCTGGATCAACAAGCCTGAACCCATGGCACTGATGCTGTCGAGCATCTTTTTCGATCTACGCCCGGTATACGGCGAAGTTGAGCTGTTCAACGAGTTACGATCCGACGTTCTCAACAAAACACGCGGACACGGCATATTCACCGCATTCATGGCGGCCAACGCCCTGCAACACCGGCCACCGCTCGGATTTTTCCGCACCTTTGTGCTGATACATGGTGGAAAACATGACGACACATTCGATATCAAACACCGGGGTATCGTCCCCATCACCGATATCGCGCGTGTGTTCGCCCTCGACCAGGGCCTCACGCCGGTGAATACCACAGAACGATTGGAGGCAGCGGCGGAAACCACCGTCCTCAGCCGCGACATGGGAGAAAACCTGGTCGATGCATTGGAGTTCATCGCCAGCATCCGCATCTTTCATCAGGCGGAACAGATCCGCAAAGGCATCAAACCCGACAACTATCTGTCACCAGAAGAGCTGTCGGATCTGGAGCGCAGGCACTTGAAGGATGCCTTCCGGGTAATCCAGGAGATGCAGGATGCGATGGAAAACCGTTACCAGGGCGGACGTTTCGTATAGCTATGCTGACAAAATTCCTCAGTCTTGATTCCTTAAGAAAAAGGGCTTTGGCCCAAGCTGAACCGGGGATTCTGCATGACTATCTATCGACTCCGTTAACCTCCAATAAAACCCAATGTGAGGAGTTGTCGATTGTTTCCCTGGATCTTGAAACCACTGGTCTCGATCCGAAAAAGGACAAGATTCTCAGTTTTGGTCTGGTTGAGATGCATCATATGACCATCAAACTCGAGACGGCACGTCATCAGTTGATCACAGTCGACGAGGATATCCCGGAGGAGTCTGCGGTGATCCACCAGATCACCGATGACCAAGCGGCGACCGGGGTTTCGATTCAGGAAGCCCTGCAGGAGCTCCTGCAACGCATGGCCGGCAAGGTTATGCTGGTGCACTATTCCGCGATTGAACAGAACTTCATCAACGCGGCATGTCAAAAGTTGTTCGGCGCACCCTTCGTGATTCCGATAATCGATACCCTGGTACTCGGGCAACGCATTTTCGAACGCCGGAATCACACCATCCAGCCTGGGGATCTACGCCTGTTCAACCTGCGCCCACGTTATAATTTACCGAATTACAAGGCACACAATGCACTCAGTGACGCTGTCGCCACTGCTGAATTGTTTTTAGCTATGGCATCTGAGATGGTGCCGAAACCCAGCCAGTGCCAACTCAAGCGTTTCCTTACACGCTGACTGGCCATAGAATGGTGTAAATATGGGAATATAAAGACAGAGACATATCTGCTGTTGAGAATGAATAACCACCGTTGAGGAGAATCCAATGTCAGAAATTAAGACCTACCCCGTCCCTGCCGAATTCGCAGCACAGGCAAATATTGATGATGCCCAGTACCAAGCGATGTATCAGCAGTCGATCTCTGATCCGGAAGGCTTTTGGGGGGAACAAGCTGATAAATATGTCACCTGGTTTAAAAAATGGGACAAGGTAATCGATTGGAGCTTCGGCAAAGACGATCTGCATATCGAGTGGTTCAAAGGCGCCACCCTGAATGTCTCCTATAACTGTCTCGACCGCCATCTGGAGAGTCGTGGCGATCAGGTCGCCATCATCTGGGAAGGTGATAACCCGGAAGAGGATCGTAAAATCACCTATCGAGAACTCCATGAAGAGGTCTCTAAATTCGCCAATGTTTTAAAATCACGCGGGGTCAAAAAGGGTGATCGTGTCTCCCTCTATATGCCGATGATCCCGGAGGCCGCCGTGGCCATGCTGGCCTGTACCCGCATCGGCGCCGTTCACTCCATCGTGTTCGGCGGTTTCTCCCCCGACGCCCTGCGCGATCGAATCCTCGATTCAGATTGCCAGGTGGTGATCACCGCGGATCAGTCGATGCGCGGCGGTAAGAAGGTACCCCTCAAGGCCAATGCCGACAAGGCCATCGCCCAGTGTCCCAATGTCCACACCTGCCTGGTCGTGCAACGTGGCGGTGACCCGGTGGAGTGGAACGACGATCGGGATGTTTGGTATCACGAAGCCATGTCCAGCGCCTCGTCCGACTGCCCTGCTGAAGAGGTGGCTGCGGATGACCCACTGTTCATACTCTATACCTCCGGTTCAACCGGAAAACCCAAGGGCGTACTCCACACCACGGGCGGTTATCTGCTGCAAGCGGCAATGACCCATAAACTGGTATTCGACTACAAGGATGGCGAGGTCTACTGGTGTACAGCCGATGTGGGTTGGGTCACCGGTCACACCTATATCGTATATGGTCCGCTGGCCAACGGCGCCATCAGCGTGATGTTTGAAGGCATCCCCACCTATCCCGACATCTCACGTTTCTGGCAGGTGTGTGACAAACACAATGTGGCCACTTTCTACACCGCGCCCACCGCGATTCGTTCCCTGATGGGTGCAGGTGAGGAGCCGGTGAAAAAGACCAGCCGCAGCAGTCTGCGTCTACTGGGCACCGTGGGCGAGCCGATCAATCCCGAGGCCTGGGAGTGGTACTACCGGGTAGTCGGTGATGAGCGCTGTCCTATCGTCGATACCTGGTGGCAGACCGAAACCGGTGCCCACATGTTGACACCCCTGCCTGGTGCCACACCATTGAAACCCGGCTCGGCAACCAATCCCTTCTTTGGCGTGGATCCGGTGCTACTGGATGACCAGGGGGTAGAGATCGATGGCAATCCGGCTGAAGGCAATCTGGCGATCAAACACCCATGGCCTTCCATGATGCGCACGGTTTATGGCGATCACAAACGCTTTTTTGAAACATATTTCGCCATGTATCCCGGCTACTATTTCACCGGCGACGGCGCACGCCGCGACGAGGACGGCTACTACTGGATAACCGGTCGTGTGGATGACGTGTTGAATGTTTCCGGTCATCGCCTGGGCACCGCGGAGATCGAATCCGCCCTGGTGCTGCACGACCAGGTTGCTGAAGCGGCGGTGGTCGGTTACCCCCATGACCTGACCGGTCAGGGTATCTACGCCTATGTCACCCTGATGGCGGGAACCGAAGGGAGCGATGAACTGAAGGCTGATTTGGTGAAACTGGTACGCACGGAGATCGGTCCCATCGCCAAGGTCAACCTGATTCAGTGGTCCCCCGGTCTGCCCAAGACCCGTTCCGGCAAGATCATGCGCCGCATCCTGCGCAAGATCGCCGCCAACGAGCTGGAAAACCTGGGTGATACCTCCACCCTCGCGGATCCTTCCGTGGTTGACAATCTGATCGACAACAGGGAAAACAGGTAGCACCTATAGTCTGGTGTCCAACCCCCTCACCAGGAGCGCCCCATCGGTACCGAATGAATACCAATGGGGCGATTCTCAATCGGGTGTCGCCACTAAAAAAGAATCAATGATTTCATGAATTTCAAAATTCCCTCTTTCTATAAACGTATCCTGGCATTCTTCGTTGTCATCGGACCGATATTCTGGCTGGTCTTCACCGATGATGGCCAGCGTCGCACAGACATCGTTCTGCTGACCCTGTGGGGCGAAGATGAGATCGCCTTGAATCTAAAGGCACTCGACAATCAGGTCAGTGAAGAGGATTTGAAACAGGTCTTTCCCGACATAACCTGGACATGTGAGGATGAATTGAGTAACTTCGGCAATCGCTTATGCGCCTCGCGCATCGGCATATTCAACGATATCCCCGCTCACTATGTAACCATTTTCTTCCTTGATCGCTGGATAAATGGCGTGAAGATCGGTTATCGCGGTCAGTATCATGAAATATTGAAACAACAGCTTTGGCAACAGCTCGGTGCACCGGCCAACAGCAATCCCCAGATTCCAACCATTCAGGGAATGGAATCCGTACTGCATTGGGTTACCGATTCTGGAAATGTCATTCTCAAGGATTCGTTGCAAGAGGACGATGAGGCTGCGTTACTCTGGCTCTCCCTCTCCATCATCCCGAACTAGGGCCTGGCTGTCAGAAACCATACAGGGAATCATGTAGAAAACGCTTGAAATAGCGCATGATCTGCCGGGGGATTGCCCGCTCGGCATGCAGACGAAGTTCATGGATCTCGTCTGTTATCTGCTGATCGTAGGACACCTGGGCACGTTCGATTGCCTGGTGTACCGCCTTTTCCAACACTACACCGTCACGATGCTTGACAACGCTGTATATGGCCATCAGTGCAATCTGTTCTTCCAGTCCCATTTCGCATTGATTGTCGAGGATTGTCAGCATGATCGTGGTAACGCAGTCCACCTGAAGCGGATCCAGGGAGATGGCTTCAGCCCATACAGCCGCCGGATGAGGTGCATCGAATGTAATAGTTGCATTTTCCACTAACACGACTTGTTACCCTTAAGAAACCAATGTAATACCCATAACAACTATGCTAGACCGATTAAAAATATTTACTTGGTATTTTTTCACACAGTTTATAAATATTACAAAATATCACTGTCCGGACAATCGCTTCTCACCACGCTCCAACATGAGCAGGGTATAAGAGTGAGATGATGGCAATCAATTGAGATTCAGGTCGAACCTGACCTCACCATCCTGATCAACGATTTCCAACTGTGAATAGTCGCCCTTGGCAATCTTCAGATAGAGACAGGGATAGGTAAGCGCCTGCATTTGCACACTACCAGGCTTGGGCTGCAACCACTCCAGGGTGACCCTTGCTCTATTGGACGAGATTTCCAGACGGTCGGAGAGTAACCTTAGCCCATATCCACCGCTTGGTTGCTGCCCCATATTGACTCTGATTATCCAGAATTGATCCTGATCCGCACTGCTGTCAGCGCTTTGTTGTGGCGCGTTGCCAATTCTGGCGCTGTCACTCTTTTGCCTGTCACTATCAGATACCAGTTGCACGCCCGCAGGTTGGTTGACACTGCATACATATCCCTTATCAAGCACGCTGATTGCAGAAGAGGCCAGTGTATTACACCCTGAAACAACCAGTAACATCAGCCCAAAGCCGCCCCATCTCTGCCAATTGTATCGCATCATGTATCGTATCATCCTGCCATTCCCCAGTTATTACAGTATTGGAGTTACGCATCTTTGCCTGCTCTGGATTTACTCTACATCCAGGCGTCTTAAAACCAGTGACCGGGTTGTATTTTCGAGGGATTGAGAACTCGGTGACTGGTATTCATAAGAGGTGGTGAAATCCAGATCAACGATATCGCTCGATTCAATAGTGATGATGCTGGGTTGCGAAGCGGTTGCATATGCGCCGCAAGACTCACCAGAATCACAAATGATGCCATCCATATCCATGTCTGACCCGGCAAAGATCAGGTAGTCACCCGCTGCCACCTCGCTAAAACTGTAGCTGACGCTCTCGCCAACCGCTTCCACCTGAAACTGCTGCAACACCTGGTCGGTATCATTATTCACCAGCAGCACATAGTGGATTCCCGCATCACCGGAAATGGAGATGTCCAGCACCTGCATGATGACCTGAACCGTCTCGCTTGCACTCCCGGCGCTGATCTGAATAGTATCCGAATAGGTCCCGGCAGCCAGTCCGGAACGATCGATGATGGCGTTATAACTGCCGTAACCCGAGCCATCCACCTGACTGGCTTGCAGGGTCAGCCAGCTTATGTCTTCAGCGATCTGGACGCTTCCCAGATCGCCACCGATCTGTTCAATGAAAAGTGTGGTGCTCTGCAGATTATGGGAGAAGTTCAGGCTCTGGGGATTGACACTCAATGCAGGATCCACGGGCACTCCGCCCCCTCCCCGCTGTTGTGCCGCGTCCACCGCCTTGAAAGCATCGATCAGGCCATGGCCATAGAGATTGTCTCTTCCCGTATCACCAAGATCGGTGGTGAGTTCTCCCGCAGCCAGCATGGAATCGAACTCGGCAGGGGTCATCGCGGGATATACCGCTTTCATCAGCGCCGCCACCCCGGCGATATGGGGGGCCGCCATGGAGGTGCCGTTATAGAACACCAACTGATAACTGAGTGTGTCGGACGAATCGTCTGCACCCGCACTCAATATGCCATCTGGCCTCGAGTCCCCATTCAGGTCCACACGCAAATCACCACCGGGCGCTGCCACGTCGATCATGGTGCCAAAGTTGGAATAGAATGCGAGATCCCGATTGATGTCCACCGCGCTTACTGAGACCACCCCCGGATAGGAGGCAGGATAGGAGAGCTGGGATGTGCTCTCGTTACCCGACGCGGCAATAATGATCACGCCTTCCGCACGGGCCGCCGCCACCGCTTCCCGGGTGGTCTGGCTGTCGGAATTTCCCCCGAGACTCATATTGATGATATCGGCCGGTTGGGCGGGTGTGGTACCTGAGGCATTGGAAAGCCCGGCCGCATAACGTATCCCTTCCGCGAGATCCAGTGAATTGCCACCGTCCTTACCCAGCACCCGGATCGGCATTATCCTGCTCTCCCAGGCAACACCGGCAGCACCCTGGCTGTTATTACTCCGGGCAGCCACGGTACCGGCTACATGGGTACCATGAAAGGATGAGGAGGTACCATCCTGCAGGGCATCCCCTTCATCATTGGGGTCGCTATCGATACCATCTCCGTCACCGGCACTCTCAGCATCGGAGATGAAATCATATCCCGCCGTGAGCTGGCCGCTCATTTCCGGATGAGTGAGCAGCACCCCGGTATCGATGACCGCCACGATCACGTCAGTGTCCCCTGTCGTGATATCCCAGGCCTGGGGAAGATTGATCTGCGGATAGTGCCACTGCAGCGTGTAGTGCTCGTCATTTGGTATGGCCGAGGGGTGTACGATGTAGTTGGGCTCTGCATAGTCCACGTCATCGCGTTTTCGTAACGCCTTGATCGCGTGCAGGGTATCGAGCTTCTGTTGTTGCAGGTCGGTTAGCTGCATATCGGTAAGCGTGCGGGCGGCCACCACTGCTGCCTGCTCCTTCAATGTCAACCGCTGTACACCACCGCTGTAGTTATCCGTGTCGAACTGGAACTGCTGCAACAGGCTATCCTCGATTCGAGCCTGCACTGAGAGGTCATTGAATCGGACCAATACCTCCTCAGGCAGAAAGTCATCTGATAGCCTGAGTGCACCGGAAGGCAGCGCTGCTAGAGGCGTCAAACCCACTGAAAGCAGGTAGTTGGAGGCACCGGAAACGGCATACACATTCACATAGTACTGCCCATCCTCCGGGATCACCAGTGACTCGAACTTGGTATCCAGCCCGCCCAAAGAGGCGTCAATCAGTTGGCCATTGAGGTCGAAAAGGAACAGATCCAGATCCTCACCGCTGGACAGATCGGCGATATTGAGCAACAACGTCTGGCCCGCCTGCATATCGATGAGAAAGTAGTCATCCGTGTCACCTGAATTGAATGAGAGACCGGCAAAACCCTCGCGAGGCTGATTGACATAACCGCCAATATTGACAGGGTTGGGTACCACCTGCGCGGCGGTCGCGGGATGATTGGGGACTGAGACGGTCTCCACATCGTTGACATCACTGTCGGTAACAACAAAGGAGGGAACGACCAAATTACCACTGACGTTGACCCTGGACTGGGTATCAACATTATCGCCACCACCACCGCCGCCTCCGCAGGCCGCAATCATGGACGCCACTACCAGGGAGAGGCCGGTGATAGTCAGTTTTTCCAATCGAATCATAGTGCCTGCTCCCAGATTTGTCCTTGCTGATTCCCGATAGAGGATAGAACATTCGATTGTAGATGAAGCCCTATCCATTGCAAAGAAGTCAGTTGAAATCTTTAGTTTTTTTTACCTCCAACAAAAAACATCTTGAACAACGTTAGTGTTGACGGGGCATATTGAGTGTGCTCATAGTTGGATTATGACTTAACATTACCCTCAAGTTACCTATCTCACCCTGGTCGAATTGAAACATGGGACGATACAAGCCGCCTGCTCCAGCAAAATCCCCCTATATCACACAAACCGGGTATGCACAGCTCAAACAGGAAGAACAGGGACTATGGGTTCGTCGGCGGGATGTAACCAAGGCGTTGGCCGCAGCAGCTGCCGAGGGGGACCGATCAGAGAACGCGGAATACATCTATCGCAAAAAGGAGTTGCGTGAAATCGACTGGCGTATCCGCTATTTACAGAAGAGACTACCGGCTCTCAAGGTCGTCGATCAACTACCGGGCAATCAACAACAGGTTTTTTTCTCCGCCTGGGTGTGGCTGGAGGACAAAGACGGTAGCGAACAGAGTTATCGGATAGTCGGACCGGATGAGATTGGTATGCAGGCGGATTACATCAGCCTGGATTCCCCCCTGGCACAAGCCCTGCTGGGACGCAGTCTGGACGACCAAATCACAGTCGAGACGCCAAGTGGTATGAGACAGTACTGGATTGTGGATATCCGATATGACGAGGATCGATAGCCTCGTACCGGCCTCACACCGCTATGGGTGGCTCATCCATCTTTGCCAGTTGCTCACGCAGGGTCAGGATATGCTCTTCCCAGAAGGTCATGCTGTCGAACCAGGGGAACGCCCTGGGAAAGGCAGGATCATACCAACGCCGGCCCAACCACCCTGCATAGTGGACCAGCCTCAGGGTACGTAATGCTTCCAACAAGTGGAGTTCCGCGGGATTGAAATCGTAAAATTGACTGTACCCTTCCAGCAGATCCGCCGCCCGTTCGCTCATGTAACCACGATCACCGGAGAGAAACATCCACAGATCCTGGATTGCGGGACCCATTCTGGCATCATCGAAATCGACAATTTGCGGCCCTTCGTCTCGCCACAGGATATTCCCGGGATGGCAGTCGCCATGCAATCGAATCGTTTTGAAGGCCCCGGCGCTGGCATAGCAGGACTCGATCCGGTCGATCAGATCAGAGAGCAGGGTTTCATAGGCAGTGACCAGGTGAGCAGGGATAAATCCATGCTCCAGAAGATAGCTACTAGGCTGATGCAGGAAGCTCTCCAGGTCGATGCCTGGCCGATACTCGAAGTCACAGGTGGAACCCAACAGGTGTATCCTGGCGATAAAACGGCCCAATTGAAGCAGATGACTGGGGTCATCCAACTCCGGTGCGCGCCCACCCTTGCAGGGATAGAGGGCAAAGCGGCTCTGCTCATGGTACAACAGGGTCTTGCCATGCTCGTCAATGATGGGGGCGATGACCGGTATCTCCTGCTGGGCCAATTCAATGGTGAATTGGTGCTCCTCCAGGATCGCCTCATCGCTCCAGCGATTGGGGCGATAGAACTTGGCCACCAATGGCGGCCCGTCATCCAGGCCAACTTGATAGACCCTGTTTTCATAACTGTTGAGGGCCAGCATCTGTCCACTACAGCTGACACCGGTCGATTCCACGGCATCCAGTAGTGCATCGGGTGTCAGTGTGGCAAACGCCTGCTCTTGCGAATCTGCTTCCATCTCTTATCTGATACTCTGAATTGAACTGTGGTTATTTTGTTTGACGCCAATCATCAACAGTAGTGCCTTAACTTGGAACGCCGGGATTCTTGCAGTCTTGCACTTGACCCATTAAAGTTCCTGGTTAATAACAGCCCGGGCAACGAGCTGCCTAAGACCACACTTCAAATGAATATTTACGGCCTCACCGTTATGTGACTAAACAGGCAGCATCATGACACCAATGGACGACAGACTCAAAGCACCAAACGACAACTGGCTGCAGCGCTGGAAAGAAAACAACATCGGTTGGCATCATGTGGAGTTCAACCAACATCTGTTGAACCATTGGCACGCCCTGTATCTACCCCAAGGCTCAATGGTATTGGCCCCGCTCTGT
Source organism: Candidatus Thiodiazotropha sp. CDECU1 (assembly GCF_963455295.1). Lineage (NCBI taxonomy): Bacteria > Pseudomonadati > Pseudomonadota > Gammaproteobacteria > Chromatiales > Sedimenticolaceae > Candidatus Thiodiazotropha > Candidatus Thiodiazotropha sp. CDECU1. The sequence continues at coordinate 1,423,258 of NZ_OY734020.1, read as the reverse complement.
GGTAAAAGCAGGGATATGGTCTGGCTGGCCAGTCATGGATACCGTATCCGTGGAGTCGAATTGAGCCCGTTGGCGATTGAGGCCTTTTTCAAAGAGCATGCCCTTCAGCCCAGAATTGAGTACTTAGGTGACTTTGAGTGCTGGCGTGACGGACCCTTCGAGATCTATTGTGGCGACATATTTGACCTTGAACAGATCGATAACAGTGACGTCAATGCAGTCTATGACCGGGCCTCCCTGGTAGCACTGAATCCAGATCAGCGTATCCACTACGCACAAATGCTGGAGCGTTTTCTCCCCGAGCAGGCAAAGGTTTTATTGATCACCATGGAGTATCCCCAGGGAGAGATGGACGGCCCTCCCTTCAGTGTTTCAGATGATGAAGTCAGAGCCCTGTTCAAGCAACGTTTTTCCATCCAGCACCTGCATAGCTTGAATATCCTGCAGGATACCGACCGCTACCGGGAAAAAGGCGTCAGCCAGATGTTGGAGCATGTCTATCTATTAAAGTAGCCGGATCTCATGGAAACCAGTTTTGGATATCGATGGTTACCGATTGCTGATCGTCAGATAACCAGACCTGATTATCCTGAATCGTGGCATGCAGGGACATGTTCCGCTGAGCAAGAGATTCAAGCTGGCTATCCCCAACCACAGATAACATGACTATCTGCAAGTTTGAAAATCGCTGCACCATCTCCTGCTGCTGGGACCACCATACAGACGCACTGCGTTCTGCATAGAGATAGACAATGACCTGTTTCGCCAAACCACAGGCACGCCGCAGACGCTTCTCATCCAGTTGCCCCAATTCGATCCATAATTCGATCTCATTGCTCAGGTTCTTGTGCCACAGCTCTGGTTCGTCATCGGTAGACAACCCCCTGGTGAAGTTGAGAGCCTGGTCGGCATTTAGCGCAAATGCAAGCAGGCGGATCAACAGCCTCTGATCCGTCTCGGAGGGATGTCGCGCCAAGGTCAGGTTGTAAGTCTGGTAATGCCCTCTCTCCATATCGGAGATCTGGAGCTCTGCTTTAAAAATGGTTGCCTTCAGGGCCATAACTACCTTTATTGTGCTTGTTGATCTCTCAAACCACTATGATCGCTCATCCAGCGGAACGAAGTCACGGCGAGGTGAGCCCATATAGATCTGGCGGGGTCGGCCAATTCTCTGCAACGGATCGCTCATCATCTCCAGCCAATGGGAGACCCAACCGACGGTACGTGCAATGGCAAACATCACCGTAAACATATTATTCGGTATGTTCAATGCCCGATAGATAATGCCTGAGTAGAAATCCACATTCGGATACAACTTACGCTGCAGGAAATATTCATCCTTCAGGGCAATCTCTTCCAGCTTGAGCGCCAGTTCAAACATGGGATTATTACTGTCCGCAAGCTCATTAAGCACCTTTGTGCACATTTCACGCAGGATATTGGCGCGTGGATCGTAATACTTATAGACACGATGCCCGAACCCCATCAATCGAAACGGGTCCTTCTTGTCCTTCGCCTTGGCGATATACTTATCGATGTTGGAGAGGTCTCCAATCTCGGTCAGCATGTTCAACACCGCCTCATTGGCGCCACCATGAGCGGGACCCCATAGTGATGCAATACCTGCGGCAATACAGGCGAATGGATTGGCCTGCGAACTGCCAGCCAGCCTGACGGTTGAAGTGCTGGCATTCTGTTCATGATCGGCATGGAGGATGAACAGAAGATTTATTGCCTCAACCGCGAGTGGATTTGGTTGGTATTGTTCGCAGGGGGTTGCGAACATCATTTGCAACAGATTGGCACAGTAGGAGAGGTCATTGTCCGGATAGACAATCGGCTCGCTTATATTGTGCTTATAACTGGCAGCGGCAATCGTCGGCATCTTTGCAATCAGACGATGGGCTGAGATTTCACGATGCCGGGGATTGTTGATATCCAATGAGTCGTGATAAAAAGCCGATAGTGAACCGACCACACCGACCATGATCGCCATCGGGTGTGCATCATAGTGGAAACCACCAAAGAAATCCTTGAGATTCTCATTCAGCATGGTGTGATGGGTGATGATGTGATCGAACTCTAGCAGTTGGCTTCGATTCGGCAACTCCCCATACAGCAGAAGATAGGCAACCTCGAGGTAGTCCGCCTGTTTCGCCAGCTGCTCGATGGGGTAACCTCGATACTCCAGAACTCCGGCTTCTCCATCGATATAGGTAATACTACTTTCGCAGCTTGCCGTTGACATGAATCCGGGATCATAAGTCAGTATTCCCTGATCCCGATAGAGCTTTGTCACATCAACGGCCAGTGGTCCCTGAACCGGTTTCATAACTTCAAGATCGATTTTCTTCTGTGCTGTATCCTCTTGAATTAAATAATGTTTTTCTGTCATTTGTTATTCTCCCGAAGTGTTACGGGCACGACCCGAGTTCTTACAAAAACGCATAATATGCGCCATGGCAAGGGGGCTGTTGTGTTAGACAGATGGCAGTTGTTGATGTTCTATTGCAAGCAGTAGTGACAAACTTTATTCATCCACTTTACGCCGCAATGCCTTCTGTCTTCCACGTTTGGTTTTACTCTCCAGTCGACGATGATTGGATGCCTTTGTCGGTTTAGTTGGGATACGTTTCTTAGGTTTTTCTATAACACGCCTAATTAACAATAGAAGTCTTTCCAATGCATCCTGTCGATTTCTTTCCTGATCTCTGTAGCGTTGTGCTTTGATTATGACAACGCCATCTTTATTGATTCTTTTATCATTCAGTTTCAAAAGCCGGTGGCGATAGTGATCAGGTAGCGAAGAGCTGAATATGTTAAAACGCAAATGAATGGCAGATGCCACTTTGTTGACATTCTGCCCACCCGCTCCTTGTGAACGAATAGCACTGATTTCGATCTCATTCTCAGGGATTGAGACATGCTTGGATATTTTCAGCGCCATGGGACCAACCACCAAATGATTAATTTCTTTTTATATGCATAGTAGAATCTTCTCTATACTAGCACCTCGGATCTCATGATCCAGAGGCCAGTCACCTAATACTGAAGAAAATTATGGATATTTTCTCAATGCTGTCCCGTTAACTTCGGCCATTATGGTGTTAACAGGTTAATCCTACTTGATTTCTCTTGTCGAGTGAGGTTTGAGACATCAAAAACAGTAGGCAGGACAAGATGATGGACTGAAGAAAACATAAATACATCAGGGTGGCAAATACACGGGGAGAGTAACCCCCCTCTCCCCCTGGCGGGAGAGGGGCCGGGGGAGAGGGGGTATAATCAATACCATCATCTGCTTCAATAATCAGCATCATAGGTATTGATGGGTGAATGCTGTTTACGCTTCAATTTTATCAAGCGCTTGACGCACACCCTCTCCCCAACCCCTCTCCCGTCAAGGGAGAGGGGCGTTTACGACTGGTTCTGGAGTAAACGAAAGTTAACGAGACAGCAGTGATATTTTCTACCTATACTCGTATCAGGCCTAAATAACAATTTTGCCGGTCATCTGATTTTTTCTGAAATTAATTCAACCCATCTGTTTAGACAATACACTTTCAATAACGAGGCTCGGAATGAGATACCACCATAAACTAGTTGTTCTCCTTACCGCGCTGCTTTTGTCGATATCTATCAATGCCTCAGCAGCCGCCATCAATACGGAAAAACACCTCATCGACTATGAAACCCTGGTTGAAGGACTATACAAGCCTTGGTCTGTCGCTTTTCTTCCTGACGGTGGCATGCTCATCACTGAAAAGCGTGGAACGCTTCGTTATGTCAATCGCCAAGGCGAACTGGAGGCGAAACCAATCACGGGTCTTCCAAGGATTAGAGAGCATGGACAGGGCGGCCTGCTTGACGTCGTCTTGCACCCGGACTTCAAGCATAATCGTTGGGTCTATTTCTCCTACGCCGAACCGGATGGTGGGACCTACGGTACCACTGTGGCCAGGGGCAAGCTGCAAGGACGTTATCTGGAACAGTTACAAACTATTTTCCGCATGAGCCGAAAAACCCCAACACGTAACCATTTCGGATCGCGCCTGGTGTTTGATCGTCAGGGGCAGCTGTATATCACCCTTGGTGATCGTGGCGATCGCCCCCGCGCCCAGGATCTCAGTGATCACGCGGGTTCTGTAATCCGAATCAATGATGATGGAAGCGTACCACCACAGAATCCATTCATTGGCCAAGGCGACAAGTTGGCAGAGATCTACAGCTATGGACATCGTAATATTCAGGGAGCGGCCCTGCACCCGGAAAGTGGCAAGCTGTGGACCCACGAACATGGTCCTCAAGGCGGTGACGAGTTAAACATACCCGACCCCGGTGCCAACCACGGCTGGCCTGTTATCACCTATGGTGTGAACTATGTCATCGGGACAAAAATCGGTGAAGGCACACACAAGCCAGGCATGGTTCAGCCTATTCACTATTGGGTTCCCTCCATTGGGCCTTCAGGCATGACCTTCTATACGGGTGAAAAATTCAAGCACTGGAAGCACAACCTGTTTATCGGTTCACTCAAGTTCAACCAACTCGTAAGGCTGGAACTGGATGGCGAAACCGTTACCCATGAAGAGCGCCTCGTAAGCGATGAGTTTGGCAGAATCCGGGATGTGCGACAGGGACCAGATGGTCTTATCTACCTGTTAGTCGATGCAAATAACGGAAAGCTCATTCGATTATTCCCCAAACCTTAGTGCATACCAATATACGCTTCACAGTTACATTTTTAACGAGCCTCCTGTCTTGCGATGCAGTCCTTTGTCCAAACCGGTGTAAAAGATAATTACCTTGTCTATGCTCGAGAACAATCACCAGCATCGGGACTCATTCCCATAGGCACATGTAAAGTTTATAGGGGCACCAGAAGAGCATGATTTACAAAATTCAAAATCATCGGCTCGGGATTCTTTGCTGCGGCATGCTGCGGTCACCCACCAGTGCGAAGCTGTCTGGAAAATTCCTGGTTTTTTTGATGCTACTTGTCTGCCTCGGCCCGAAAGCGGTCATTGCAGTCGATGAAACCGAGTTGCTCGCACAATTGCGCAGCGGGGGTTACACACTCTATTTTCGGCATGTGGCCACTGATTGGTCGAAGCAGGATCGCGTCACAAAGGCCGGGGACTGGTTGAGTTGTGATGTCAGCCAAATGCGGCAACTTTCGGACAGCGGTCGTGCTGAGGCGAGAGCTATCGGAGAGGCGATGCGCGACCTGGGAATTCCGGTGGGACAGGTATTGGCAAGCCCCTATTGCAGGACGATGGAAACAGCAAAGCTGTTCGATGTCGGGCCTGTAGTCTCGACTACTGTTGTCATGAACCTGCGGAGTGCCGGTTATTTCGGTGGGCGCGACAAAATCGTTGCGAGTGCGCAACGCCTGCTATCGACACCGCCTGCTGCTGGCGCTAACAGGGTCGTCGTGGCCCACGGAAATGTTGCTCGAGAGGCGACACCGGTCTACCCGGATGAGGGCGAGGGTGTGGTGTTTCTTGCCGATGGCAAGGGTGGATTCGATGTGATTGCACGCATCCCCCCTGAGCGCTGGCGCCGGATGCTCGAGGTCGATATGCGACCTCAGGGTGACAGCCTCAAACGGTAACGAAGGATGCGGTCGTTGCCGGAATCCGACAGCCAAAGATCGGTTCCGCGTACTTCCACCCCTTCGGGGGTTGTAAACTTGTTGGCGCCGAACCCTGGTTTACCATCACCGAGCACCAGGCCAAGCCTGCCATCGGGTGTGATGAACTTGATCTGGTGGTTATTCTTGTCCGCCGCGACCAGGCTACCATCATCGAGCAGATCCATGTAGCGCACACCATCGAAATTGTAGGTGTCACCGGACCATTCTCTTTTCACCGCAAGCTCTGAAGATAGCAACAGTATGCGGTCATTGCCCGCATCAGCCAGCCAGATGTCCAATCCATTGGCCGCGAGTTCGAGATCGTGCGGTGATGACAATCCGCGAAGTTCATCCACCACCACACCGTTTTCAAACACCACCAGGTTATTCGACCAGGCACCAGCTACATAGATACGACCATTGGGGTGGGCCAGGACTCCTTCAGGGCCCCTGATACCTGTTGACAGCTCACCGACCTGGTTGGCATTTGTATCACTTATCGAGTAGATGATTACGCGGTTATTGTGGGTATCGGCGACATAGGCCCGGCCCATGCTATCGAAGTCGATGTCGTGAGTGCCGGATTGATGGTCTTCGCCAAATGCATCGATCAATTCGAGTGTTTGCGGGTCGAGGATGGCGATGCGATTGTTACCCACGTCAGAGACGAATAGATAGCTTCCATCGGGAGACAATTTAAGGTCATGTGGGTTTGACAGTATCGGCCTACTCGCCTGCACTAACGTTGCCGAGACCTCGGCGTACAGCGGCCATACTATCAAGCTCAACAGTAATGTGGCAGCAAACTGTAATTTCATGTCAAATGATCGTATTCGATGTGATGTTATGTTGCCCTATACATCCGCCTTAAACTTTTAACCATCAAGACTGCCGCTTCAACGCCACTGTAATAGTTCTTATCCTCATCCATCACTGAATAACCTATACTTTCATAGAACATAACCGCGCCAGTGTTTCTCGTTCTTACTTGAACAAATACATTAAATACGCCAGCCGTTACGGCAACCTTCTCCAACCACTCTACAATATGAGAACCTACCTTCATGCGTCGGAAGTTTCGTTTGACCGCTAAAAGATCCAGGTTAGATTGGTCTTCCTGATAGGTCATTACCCCAAAGCCAACCAATTCAGAATCCCTTCTAGCCACCACGACATTTTTCGAACTACTTAGAATAAGTTTTGCAACCCTATCCGGCGTGTATCGCCAGCCCAGGCCATATTCGATATCATTTTTTGACATCAACCCGATTTCAACGGCATCGGATATCTTCGCAAACGCTATATTCGTCCTGTCTACTATCACGGTTATTGGGCTGGCATTGTTTGCGAGCTACTTTTGGCGCCAATTGCCCTTGCCATCCTGGTACCAATATCCCTTAGGCGCCTCTTCCACCCATACCCGGGCGAAGGTATCACGGATATTTTTTTCCCATTGGGGTTGTCCATTGGCGCGGGCAATCTCCGCATACAGTGCTTTACGATCGCCATTTTCATCCGCCACCAGTTTCTTCACTCTATTTCGCTCACGCAGAGGTATCAGCTTCAGGTCCCGGACGGCCACCGATCCGTTGTTGGTGAAGCCAAGGGCGCCAGACCGGTAGTGGCCTGCCAGACCGCTCTGTCTGTCGGACATGGATGCCCGCAGTTTACGTATGGCCGGCGATTCAATATCGATATTCGGTTGCGCCGCCTGGGCTGGCGGTACCAGGAAATCCACCACCCCGGTCAAGGTGTGCGACAGGGTCGATTTTAGAATATCCTGTGAAGACTGTTTATCATCCTTTGTCGATTCTTGTTTCGGTGCCGGTTTCTCTTGTTCAGGCGCTGCCTCCTCACCAAGCACATCGCGCACGATGGTGCGTGCTGCCTCTTCAGCGGCAGCGGCGGGAAAATAGATATTGATTGTTACACAGGCAACCAGACCCAGTGCCATAAAGGGATAAGCTAGAAAACGCTTCAGCATCGTTTGATTCCTTAGATATAAATAATTCGGCTGTCAAAAAATCGATGTAGTCACCAGTATCCATCCAGTCACAATACGAACATTGGTAGGCGCCTGACGGTTGTCTTTCGCAGTAGCGGCAGGGATGCCGCGTAAGCCCCGCCAGCACAGGGATGTGCTGTCGGGGCGTCGGAGAAAGACAACCGTCAGGGGCCGGGGGCTAGAAAAAAATACTCGTTGTTCCCCGACGGACACTAAGTATGACTATAAATGACACTGATAAAAGTGCCAAATCGGTCCCATGAGGCCACTCACACACTACCTCATCTCCATCCCTTCGACACGAATATTTTTCAGGCGTTCCAAGAGAGTCTTCCAGGCAACCTGCCGGTTCCTCGCAATCACGTCGATCCTTGGCAGGCCTGAACCTTTAACCAGGTAGTAGCCGCCATCCGCATGATCCATCCCACCTAACTCTGCGGTATTTCCATCGAGTTTAGCCCGTAACTCTATTCGGTTATATCGAAACTCCTTGAAGATGCCGAGAAAGGTACTGGACAGGCCACTGCCCACGCCATTGCCCAATGAAGTCAGATTATCCACCGCCCGTTGACTGATGCGATGGGGTGTCTGGTCATTGTCCGGCGTGTTGAAGCGCGCATTAAAGGCAATCGGCTCCCAACTGGCGAGGTGCAGATCGGCAATCTCCCCTTCGAGACCCCCCTGGATATGTCCGAATGAGAAGGTTTGTGTAATCTGAGCCAGATCCAGACCGGACAGCTGCAGCTCTGCAAAAAGCTCCGGTACCCGGCCCAGGGGCTCTTCGATCAATAGCTTGCCCATTCGAATCGTGCCACCGAATACGTCGATTACCAGTTCTCCATCCATGCCCATGCGTTTCTGCTGATAGTGAACATTTGGAATGCTGCCATGCAGTTTCCCTTCCATGGGCGGCCAGTCAAAGGCCTCGGCCAGTGCCTGAAGAGAGATATCTTTAACCTGGGCGCTGGTGGTCCACTGAGGTGCGTCGATAAGCAACCCCTGGGAATGCAGCTGGTCGATTTGCAGCGTTCCATGCAAAAGAGGCAGATCAACCGGTTGTTCCAATCTGACCTCCCCCTGTTGCGCATGGGCATGGATATCCACAGGTCCAAAATCGATGCGGTAGAGTTGCCCCCCCTGAATCGATATGTGTGACCTGTCGGGATGGCTCTCTCTGTTCCATGCCAACCGGCCATTCACCCCATACAGTGCGAACAGACCCTGTCGGTCGTCCAGGTTGATATCCTCGAGGGTGGCGCGCACACCTTGCAGCTGTCCATTTTTCAATCCTATTTGTGTATGCAACATTCCGGAGGCCTCGACATCATCCGCCAAGCTGCCTATCAGCATCGGTTGCAGGAATAGGTTATACAGGCTGCCCACGCGATCGCTGTGTAGATCTATCTCGGCGCTCAATATCTCGCCCGTAGACATATCGACCCTGGCACTACCCTGTGATTGCATGACCTGTGGCACAACGACCTTTGCGGCATGGATCAGCAACAAATCTGCGGAAGGCCTCCATTGGCACTGACACTCAACCGATAGCGGCTCTTTGGTCACCTCCACATAAAAAGGATCTGAATAGAACTGACCATTGCTTAATGAAAGCCTGGTATCCCCCCGCCAGTCAGAACCTTTTCGCTGAGCCTTAAGGTCCAACCTGAACTCTCCATCCTCGGCAACCCGCAGCCCCTCCACATCCGCATACGCGAACTTGGCAACCTGGAGGGTCAAATCGAGCCTCTCAGGATCAGCCTTGAAACCTGACAGTTGTGCGACCATTTTTGCGTCACCGGAGAGATCGGAGTCTTTAGGCAGGAGATCCGCAGCAAATTGTCGGCCCAAGCGCTGCAATTTCAAACGCTCGCCCTGCAGCGCAAGATCCCAGCGTCCCTGGTTCAATTCGAGTTCAACGTCTATTTCGCCCTGCGCCAACTTCACGCCATGAGCATTGATTGTCAGGTGTTCACTATCCACAAACTCGCCACTGACCTTAAGCTCCTGTGGTCCATACGGGGATTTGGCGATGCTCAAACGTCCATCACTGCATTGATAGGTTTGTTGCTTCAGTTGCAACGGACAATCCAGGCGAATACCCTCAACCCCCCCAGGCAGTGCATCGTGTTTGAATGAAGCGGCAGTCAGATGAACGGTTAGCTGTGCAGCACCAACCAAACCAAGGTCAATTTTGATATCCTGCATGGCCCATCCGCTGGCACTCAATCTTTCAATTGACAGACCCATCCGCAAATCCGCATCCGTACGCAGCGGAAGCGTCAGCAACAGAATCAGCCCGCCAAACCCTAAATAAAGTATGTGATATTTACCCATGGAAATCGTGTTGCCTGGAGTAAACTCCATATTACACCCCATTCCAGATCTTTCTTTCCTTTGGATGGGGCTGATTGGAGATTTATTACATGTTCACCCCGAAGAACGTCGCCATCGTCTTGATCCTGGTTTTCATCGTGAGTCTTGCGTCATGGTCGAAACTCCGCTTCGTCGATGAAAACGATCATGTTGAGCAGCGCTGGCGTGTGGAAGATTACCCCGGTTTTTCAGATAAAGGCCACGCAAGTGAAGACCATACAGGTAGCATCAACACCAGCCACTAGGCCCATGGGTTAGCCATGTAGCTAAAATAACAGCCATCCTGTCAGAGCTGAGCCCCCCATAAAGCTCAAAATATCGCCTTATTTCTGTAATTTCTCCCTAATTTCAATGAGTTATTATCCACTCTATAGTTCTGTGAATAATCCTCTAATAAATCAAATTATCTATCTATATTATAATATGCTAATTTACCGTACCTAAGGATTCTCATTCGTATGGAATCAGCATGCATGTTCGGCGCAGAAACAAGGGGTAATTTCATGGCTAAAAGATCTTCAGCAAGTAAAAAAACAATCACCTCGACATCATCCGATAATCCCAAACAGAAAGAGAACCTGATTGAATTGGAAGGCACAGCCTCATCTCCATCGCTACCGAACGAACTGAACAATAAAATCGGCAAGATCGACACAGACCTGGATGATCTCAGAAGCGAGTTGAGTAAGACCAATCGCAGCGTCAAAAGCAGCCTCTCCCACCTCAGTGACAAGGGAAGCGATTTGACTTCAAAGGTCTCTGAAACCTATCAACAACTAGGCGCCCTCGATGATGCCTATAAATCCCTATCGGACAAGTCCGCCAACATCAGCAAGAACATAAAGGCGATCTCCAAGCAGATCAATCAGGTCAGTGATAAATCCGACTCCGACATAGGATTGCTCAGCGACGGCTATCAAGCACTGATCGCACGTACCGATGAACTGGGAAAAAAATCAAAACAGACCTCTCAAACCCTGAACAAAAGCATCAAAGACAATGCCAGGATGCTGCAGGATCTGGAAAACGCACTGGTGGCAGAGATTGACAGCCTGGCAAAAAGCAGCGAGGAGCGGGACCAAAACCTGGCTGATGAAAATATAGAGATCAGCAAGAACCTCGACCGGGCTGAAGAGGAGATCAAATCCAGCCAGGCGCGGATGCTGAAATTACAGGCGGTGGATCAGGCCCTGGAGAAACGCGTAGCCGAAGTGGAGGGTTCCGCTGGAGAGCTGACCAAGAAGAGCCGGGAGCTGTCAAGGTCGACAACAATGCTGACTAAGCGCAGTTCCGAGCTATCCGATGCCATCGACGATCTGCGTGAACGTAGTGAAGAGCACAGCGGTCAGATCAGTGATCTTCAAGAGCGTGTTGAAAGAGGTGCCAAGGCCCTGGTTTCATTGATTATGTTGGAAAAGCGTCATTTTCGCATCCTGGGTGGAATGATTGCATTGCTGGTTCTCGCCTTTGTTGCTTTCATGGGCACTGAATATAGCAATTGGCGTTCCGAATCCCAGACCAATACCGCTTTGCAATCCGGGATCAACTCAACCAATAATCAGCTTGCCGCGACCGATTCACAACTTGGCCTGCTCAGCAAACAGACAGCGGAATCACAGCAAGTCGTAAACAATGAAATCTCCGCTATCAATGACCGTCTGGTCACTATAGGCGACCAGGTTGAAACCCTGGATGGTCGCGTCACCAATATGCGTCCACATAAGACATTCGGTAATGGCAATGTCATTCACGGATCCAAATGGGTTGCCAACCAGCCTGCCGAGAACCATACGATTCATATTGCAACCGTCAACGACAAGCAAGAGATGTATAAACTGGCGGAACGCTATCACACCTATTTGGATGACGAGCTTGCTTACCTGCCGGTTAGCGTTAAAAGTACCCGCAAATATGCATTGATCTACGGTAACTTTCCCGCTGCGAATGATGCTTCATCAGCATTGAACAGGCTGCCGAAGATGATTCAACGTCACCGGCCATCGGTACACTCCATGCAACAGGTGCAATCGTTTATCACAGAGTAACAGGCTCAAGAACCCTGGGGTGAGGGGAATCAGTGCCAGCCGGCACAAACCCCTCACCCGACCTACCCTGCTTTACCTGCTCTGCACACTGGCTTATTTTGCACCTCGATTCCAGGCCCTTGTCTCACTAGGGCCTGTTAACACTAATCCAATGCACTCTGCTGGGACTGTTTTTGCGCCCAGCAAGGCAGAATGAGCGTGGTGTAGCACCGCTACATGAGCGAATGATAACACCGCTGGGCGCAAAAACAGCCCCAGCCCTTCGGGTTGCGCCTGAAAAAGCGCCACTCAGCGTTGCTCGTCGTTCATTTGGAGTGACCAAACTTCTCTCCTCGCGCCTTGATTGGCGCTTTTTCAGGCACAACAGAGTGCATTGGATTAGTGTTAACAGGCCCTAGCAGTAGAGCAAGAATAAATCCACATCACTGAGGATTGTCATTGTCCCTGTTCGAGCGCTCTGTGTAGCCTTGGACCACAAGTGGAGGGCAAATGATGAGTCTTGATCGAGGTACTAAAATCTATGCGGCCATCCTAGCGGGGATATGTCTTAGTCTGCTGTTTGCGTGGTTAGTGACATTGGACTTCCGCGTCGGCGAGATAGATACCATGCTAAAACAGGATTCGCAGATATCCTCTTATCCCTATCCCTTCAGGGCACTGGAAATACAGGGAAACACTGCGGTCATGTCATCTCCCAGATCAAGAGAGATGCCTGCTGTGAGATTTATCGGTCTGATCAGGCCCGACCTCAAAAGCCTAAACGATCAACACCCAAAACTTATCGAGGCACAGCAGGAGCTGGCAGCAGTTCAATCCAAGGTCCGTAAACTGGTCCTTAGTCGGGAGGATATCGACCAGGTTAACTGGCGTATCGATAAGGAGTGGTTTGCGGGAAAAGGAATCTGGCTGGAGTAAACTGCTAAGGCCTTGATCAACATAGGAGTAAGTATATCGTTTTCTCTGTTATTGCTCACCAGCAGGCAATATCTTGAAGGTCTTGTCCTGATCCGCTTCCTGCCGGTTGCGCATGAAATCAGCTGTTCTGAAAAATGCCTGATCTAGCTTTTGTTGCAATCCCGCATCCAATCCCACATCCGACATCGCCTGGCGCATACAATGCATCCATTGATCCCTCTCCTCGATACCGATACTGAATGGCAGGTGCCTGGCACGGAGCCTAGGATGACCATACTTTTGCACATAGAGATCCGGACCGCCGAACCACCCGGATAGAAATAGAAACAGTTTTTCCCGGGACACTTTCAGGCTTTTAGCATGTAATTGGCGTAATTTTTCTACCTCTGGTTGCTGGTCCATCAGATCATAGAATCTGTCAACCAGTTGCCGAACAGTTTTTTCGCCACCCATTTTTTGGTAGGCCGTTTGATGCTGATTCATCAACCTTTACCTTAATAACTACAATTGTGGATGGTAAATCTTTTGTAAAAGATAGGATATAAAGGGAGTCTAACCGCACACACGGTGAGAATTCAAGAATGACAGATAACACCCCATTTGCAGCCCAGCCAAGAGTTGCTATCAGTGCCTGTCTACTCGGGCATAATGTTCGTTATGATGGTGGACATAAACAGGATCGATATATTATCGAGACCTTGGGTAAGTATATTGAGTTTTTACCGATCTGCCCTGAAGCTGAAATCGGCCTCGGCGTCCCTCGTCCCACGATCCGGCTTATGGGTGACCATGTACATCCTCGCCTGGTGGGAGTCGCTGATCCCAACTGGGATGTCACTGACAAAATGGAACAATTCGCTGCTAAAAAGGCAGATGAGTTACGGGATATCAGTGGCTATATATTGAAAAAAAACTCTCCCAGTTGTGGTATGGAACGGGTCAAGGTCTACTCAGAAACCAGTCACCAGAATTTGCGAAAGGGTACAGGTGTATTCGCCAGAATAGTGATGCATCATCAGCCCCTGTTACCTGTTGAAGAGGAGGGCCGGCTGAATGATTATGTGCTCAGAGAAAACTTCATTAATCGTGTCTATGTCTATCATCGATGGAAAAGGCTATTAGTTTCCGGACTCACTCCCGCTACTCTTATCGCCTTTCACACTGATCATAAATATCTGGTTATGGCCCATTCGCAGGCAGCCTACCAACGCCTTGGCAGACTACTCTCTAACCTCTCTGACATGGATCTGAGCACAATAGCCGACGACTATATTCAAGAATTGATGCCGACATTGAAACGGCGTGTCACCCGAAAAAGGCATGCCAATGTTCTGCAACATATCATGGGATATCTGAAAAAACTTATCAGCAGCGATGACAAAAGGGAGTTGGCTGCCAGTATAGAGGCCTATCGCCGAGGCGAAACACCACTCATCGTCCCGATAACCCTGTTCAGGCACTACTTCAGACACCATCCGGACAGTTACATGTCAAGGCAAATCTATCTACATCCGCACCCGGACTCCCTTGGACTAAGAAACACTATTTGAAAACCCAATCTCATTCTCGGGCTATGTCTTATCAGCCTGGTGCGGCTCCACTGTTTTTCATGCTCTCTCTTGATTCGATATCGTGTATGAACAGCCGGGAATCGGCATCTCTCAGACGCCGGCAAACCTCTCTCCCCAGGTTCATATAGATCAATGTATACTGTTCCGAATTGGAGACATAGAGTTCGGCCAACTGTGCGGCTGTCACCTGAATCGCACTACTGTCTGAGAGTGCCACCACCTCCGCACTGCGGGGTTTACAGTCCATTAGCGCCATCTCTCCAAAACAGTCCCCCTCGCCCAGCTCCCGGAGTTTGTAGCGCTTTTCATTCGAATATCGATACACCGCCACCTGACCCTGCTCAATGATATAGATTGAATTATCCAGATCACCTTCACGAAAAAAGTAACCGCCTATCTCCACCTTGACGATCCTGGCCTTGTCAAGTATTGACTTGAGAGAGGCTTCGTTTACACCGCCGAAGATCGGCATCTCCTGCAGGATTTTCAATCTGCCAGATAACATAGTGTAGCCTCGTCAGAGTGTTGCTCAGCCATCAGCGCGTGAACGGTTTAGACGATAACGAACCCCCAATCCAAGATGACTACTTCTCGGATAGTATGTCAATTAGGATAGACCAGATACCAAAGTATAAACAGACAGCAAAATCGTGGAGACACCCCCCAGTGGAGTTTGCTATAACAGTGTTACATTAGCCAAGAATCTGCTCCTTCACATCCATGAAGGCAGGATGCGGACATGCCGTATACCAATGAGATTAGAAAAGTACCGTGAACAGATCGTTTGGACTTATCATCATCGGCGATGAAATACTCCTCGGGGGCAGAGAGGACAGGCATTTCGCCTATTTCCGAGAATTACTGGATCACAGGGGACTACACCTAGGGCCTGCGCCGCGCAAGCAGCTGGGGTTGAACTGGATTATCATCCTGAGGCGGTAGCTTTGATTGAAAGGCGCTATGGCGAAGAGGCCTATCCAACCCGGGTAGAGATGGCCAACCTGCCGAGGGGGGCCGAACTCATTCCCAATCCCTATAACCAGATTCCAGGATTCTCGATTAATCAGCACCATTTTTTACCCGGATTCCCGCAAATGGCCTGGCCCATGGCCGAATGGATCCTGGATCAGTTATACCCCTCATCAAGTCAACAGCTTAGTGAACTATCCCTGCAAGTCATAGATACCCCTGAGAGCGCGCTTGTGGCTATTATGGTGCAGTTCAATGAACGTTTTCCCGAGCTAAAGACATTCAGTCTTCCCACCCTGGGTGCGAATAGTTATATTGAATTCGGTATTCGTGGCAGGGGGGATATCAAGCAGGCATTTCATGAACTGCAAATGACCTTACGAGAACAACAGATTCCGTTTCGGTAAGTCACTTGCCGGGAAAAATTATGCAATGTGATTTTTTGTAACCTTATTCTTTGCAACGGAAAAACTTATATCTATTACAATACAATAATTACCAATAGTAACAAGAGGGAGAGACGTCATGAAAGTGGCACTATTGGGCGGCACTGGCTTTGTCGGTCACTATTTGACGGAGAAACTGCTACAACATGGTCATACACCCAGACTATTGGTTAGAGAGGACTCTTCTCACTCATTCAAACCAACCCAACCTTTCGAGTGGGTAAGCGGGGATATCGAAGATAATAAATCACTTAGGCGTCTACTGACCGGGGTCGACGCGGTGATCTACAACATCGGTATCCTCAGGGAATATCCCTCCAAGGGAATCACCTTCGACAAACTTCAGCACGAGTGGGTCATCAAAACCGCTTCTGTGGCAAAAGAACAGGGGATCAAACGTTTTCTCCTGATGAGTGCCAACGGTGTCGAACTTGGTCTGACGCCCTACCAGAAGACCAAATTGGCCGCGGAAAACCACCTCCCAGGCAGTGGCCTTGATTGGACTATTTTCCGCCCTTCCGTAATCTTCGGCAATCCCCATGGAAGGCTTGAATTCGTCACCATGCTGAAGCGGGATATCATCGACTCTCCCCTACCCGCACCACTATTTTATGAAGGCCTGATCCCCTCCAAACCCGGTGGTTTCGAGCTCTCTCCGGTACACGTGGAGGATGTGGCCGAGTCCTTTGTTTTATCACTTGACAGGCCAGAGACCTACAGTGATATCTACACCCTGGGCGGCCCGCAAAACCTCACCTGGCGAGAGATATTGAAAACCATCGCTGAAACCCTTGGTAAGCACAAGCTCATGCTTCCGGTACCGGCATTCGCCCCTTCATTGGCCGCAGCCGCACTCGATAGATTCCCATGGTTTCCCATCAGTCGAGACCAGATTCGCATGTTACTGAAGGGAAATGTCTGCAGTGGCGAAAAGATATTCAACCTCTGCCAGATACAACCGCACAGCTTTGACAAAGAGAGCCTCGGCTATATCGTGGAAAACGGGGGCTGATCAGTGCTATCCCGTAATTAAAAAAAGCAAACTTAGTCAGACCTCGATCCTCCCTCGGCGATTGCGGGATTCAACATTTTCAGAATCAGAAACCCAACCACGGCGGAAAGTGCGGAGCCAAGCAGGATACCTAGGCGGTCTCCCATGATAATAGTGCTGGTACCTCCCTGTTCAAAGGCCAGCGATGCAATAAAGAGACTCATGGTGAAACCGATGCCGCACAGTATCGTGGTCGCATAGAAACCCGACCAGCTGGCACCGCTGGGTAGCTTGGCAAAACCAAGCATGATGGCTACACCACAAAACAGCATGATACCGATCTGCTTACCGAGAAAGAGACCCGCGGCTATGCCCAGTGGTATCGGCTCAAGCAATGACTCAAAGGTCAGACCCGAGAGGGATACACCCGCATTGGCAAATGCAAATATGGGTACAATCAACAGCGCCACCCATTGATGCAGTCCATGCTCCACCTCCTTGAGAGGAGAACGTTGACTGTTGTTTGCATCCTTGAGAGGGATCATGAGTCCGAGGATCACGCCTGCCAAGGTGGCATGTACGCCAGATTTCAATACCGCAATCCAGAGAATCACTCCCACCAGCACATAGGCTGAAACCCGGGACACGTTCATTATGTTCAAGACAAACAGCACCACAATTGCCACCAGGGCGATGATCAGGCTGGCAAAGGATAGGTCCGCGGTATAGAAGATGGCGATTATGATTATCGCCCCCAGGTCATCGAAGATTGCCAGTGCCATCAAAAAGACCCGCAGGGAAACAGGCACACGCCTGCCTAACAGGGATATAACCCCAAGGGCAAAGGCGATATCCGTGGCGGCGGGGATCGCCCAGCCGTTCAAGGCTGCCGGATCGCCGTGATTCAACCAGTAATAGATGGCAGCGGGTACCAGCATGCCACCGATCGCACCCAATCCGGGCAGAATGATCTGGTCCGGGCGGGAGAGCTCTCCCTCAAGAAACTCCCGCTTCACTTCGAGCCCGATCAACATAAAAAATACCGCCATCAAACCGTCGTTGATCCACAGCAACAGGGGTTTGGCAAGTTGCAGCTCACCGATGCGAATCTCAACGGGCGTATCAAGCAGGGCATCATAGAACCAACTCAAGGGTGAGTTCTCAAGCACCAAGGCCAATACAGCGGCAATAATCAAAAGTATGCCACTGGCGGAATCCTGGCGGATAAAATCCTGCAACCATTTCGATATTTCGTTCGAGTATTCTCTTTCTTGTGCCATTTGCCGATAATTCCACTGGTGGGTGAGGATTCAAACAACCATCCACTAATCCTAACACTGCTCCTGAAAAAGGATGATATTTTTCAGGCGAGACATCAACAAGCTATCAGTATATGGATAAAGGAGCGACAATTTTCAGCACAATAGATATGGCTTCTGAGTAAACAGACGTTGGCTATCCAATCTGGAAAAAAAAAGGGGTGCCAGGCGGCACCCCTAAAAAACCGGTAGAGACTACCGGCGGAGGATCATTCAATGCAATCTGTCAGGAACGTTCGTCCAACCACTTGCCAATTGCGGGCGGCACCTGCTTTTGCGCCTTACCGCTGACATAGATACCGATATGTCCACCAGGGAAGGAGAGCTCGGTATAGTCCTTGGTGCCGGTCAGATTACGCAGTGCTCGGGAGGAATCAGGGGGCACCAGGTGGTCCTGCTCCGCATAGATATTGAGCACAGGACAGGTAACGTTCTTCAAATCCACAGGGCGGCCACCAATTGTTACACCGCCTTCCAGAAAACCGTTGTTCTGATAAAAATCCTTCACGAATTGCCTGAAGGTCTCACCCGCTTGATCGGGACTGTCGAAAATCCACTTCTCCATACGCAGGAAGTTCTTCAGCTTATCCTCATCCTCCAGCACATCCACCATGCTCAGATACTTCTGGCCGGTGAGACTGAAAGGTTTGAGTGAGAGAAAGGTCCAGTTAAGGAGCTCACCCGGCACATTACCCAGGGTGTCGATCAACAGATCCACGTCCATATGCTGAACCCAGGCGGAAAGCATATTGTCCGGGGTCTTGAAATCCACCGGTGTGACCATGGTAATTAGATTCTTGACCTTATCGGGATGCAACGAGCTGTAACAGAGGCTGAAGGCACCACCCTGACAGATGCCCAGAATATTGATCTTATCGAGTTTATGACGTTTGCGGATCACATCCACGCAACGGTCCATGTAACCGTTGATATAGTCATCCATGGTCACCGCCCGATCCGCCTCATCGGGATATCCCCAATCTATCAGGTAGACATCCTGCCCCGCCGCCAGAAGATTGCGTATGGTGGAGCGATTCTCCTGAATGTCCGTCATATAGGGTCGATTCACCAAGGCATAGACAATCAAGGTCGGTACTGAATTCTGAACCACATCGGCGGGCGATTCATAGCGGTAGAGACTCAATTTGTCTTCCTGGTAGACCTCTACCTTTGGGGTTACACCGGTATCGATCTTTTCGGAATTCAATAGGTTCTCAACCCCCTTACCCAGTTTACGGCTGTAGTCGAACATCTCTTCGGCTAGCTGGTCGGGGCGTAAATTAAATGGTTGCACGTCTATTCTCCTCAAATCCTCAGTCTGCTCGCACGGCACTTCAGCAAACAGGCTAACTATTCATCTCACTCGGATGGATTCATTTACCCTTGTCGCTGCTGTCAGCCTAGGCCTTCTTGGCAGCCACTCTTTTTTTCGCCACTGCCTTTTTCTTCGGCGCAGAACTCTTCTTCGTCTTGGCCGCACTCGCCTCTGGCTTGCTAGTCGCCAGATTGCGCATTTCGATGAGCTGCTCTTTCAGCAGTTCGATCTCGGCTCGCATGGCCTTGGTGTCGCGGCGTGATTCCTGGAGACGATCCTGCAGGGTGCGCAGCTCCCTGCGGGTTGGCATATTCAAACCACCCAGCGCCTCATCCACCAACTGACCAAGCTTCTGTTTCAGCCCCATCAGGCTGTTCACCAGGCGACCGTGAATCTTGGCATATTCAGGAGTCATCACCTGTTCACCGTAGACCTCTTCGCTACTGCCGACCCAGAGATCATAGAGTCCACGGGCGCTATCCACCTGTTTGCCCTCATCCATCAGCGAATCGATCTTCTCTTTCAAGCGATTGGCCGAAAGCAGACCCAGGTTGGAAAAGAATCCCATGTATTCGCCCAGGCAACGCTGGTATTCCACGACACGCTGCGTCAGCTGCTTGTACTGTCTCTCCTCTTCCCGGGTATAACCGAGACCGGGAGCGCTGAGAAAACGATCCAGACCACCGCTATGGGGCATGTTGCGCAGCAGATCGCCGGGCATCAGGGAGAGTGAGGAGATCATCCGCTGCCAGTTATCCATCGGCATCTCCCAGAAGGCCATCATCTTATGCAGGGCATCGTCGCCAGCGGCCTCGGAGTTGCCGAAAACACTCTCCATGTTCCCGCTAAACAGCTTCTGCAGATCGGCAACTGTGCGATTGGCCGTATCCATCCAGCTCTGGCTATCACCGGCATTCTTGTAATAACCCTCGGCCATACGGAAATAACTTTGGGTCTGGGCCATCATCTTGTTCATAAAATCACGGGTCATGTCATTGGTCCCGGGTGACAGGCCCTGCCACCAGTGCTCCATTGCACTCTCCATAGGTGACTTCACCGGCTGCTTCATTCCCATTGCCTGACGGCTCATATCGGTCCAGTTTTCCCAGTATTTCTGCTGGGTCTTCATCCAGTCCTCGTTCCAGAATGCAGATTCACTCATGGTTTAGTCCCGTGTTAGCGACATAGTGTCGATTGGTGTCATTGATTCATCATGTGTCGAGACGGAAAAAAACCTAAACTCAACACTCATGCCTCAATAAGCTAGCAATAAAATTTGTGCGCTGCAACATTTTTTGCTAAAACATAGGCTGCAGTCAGCGTTCGCATGTTCCGAAAGCAGATGTGAAACGCCATACATTGTCCGTTTTGAGCCTGTTGACGGGCCATTTAATAAACATAAAACATGAGGATTAGCCAACGTGAGTGAGAATATCGTCATCGTCGACGCAGCCCGAAGCGCTATCGGTACATTTGGTGGCAGCCTTGCTGGTATCCCTGGCCATCAGCTCGGCGCAAATATTATCAAGGGTCTGCTTGAGCGTACCGGGGTTAAACCGGAACTGGTGGATGAAGTGATCCTTGGCCAGGTTCTGACTGCGGGAAGCGGCCAGAATCCCGCCCGACAGGCAGCCATAGCCGCCGGATTACCGGTTGAAACATCCGCCCTGACCATCAACAAGGTCTGCGGCAGCGGCCTGAAAGCGGTACATTTAGCCATGCAGGCCGTGGCCTGTGGTGATGCGGAGGTGGTCATCGCCGGCGGTCAGGAAAACATGAGCATGGCCCCCCATGTCCTCCCCAATTCGCGCAAAGGCAGCAAAATGGGTGATTGGAAATTGATCGACACTATGATTACCGATGGCCTTTGGGACGCATTCAACAACTACCATATGGGCACCACCGCCGAGAATATCGCTGGGAAATTCAATCTCAGCCGTGAGGACCAGGATGCCTTTGCAGCCGTCTCGCAACAGAAGGCAGAGGCCGCCTTGAATGAGAATGTCTTCGCCGATGAGATCATCCCCGTAGAAATCCCGCAGCGCAGAGGCGATCCCATCATCTTCGATCGGGATGAATTTCCCCGCCCGGGTACTACTGCAGAGTCTCTCGGCAAACTGCGCCCCGCTTTTTCCAAAGAGGGTAGTGTCACTGCAGGCAACGCCTCCGGACTCAACGATGGCGCCGCGGTGGTGATGGTAATGAGCGAGACCAAGGCAAAGGAGCTGGGGCTCACCCCTATGGCACGGATCGTTGCCTTCGCATCTGCCGGTGTTGATCCCTCAATCATGGGCACCGGTCCCATACCCGCATCGAGCAAGTGCCTGGAAAGAGCCGGCTGGCAGATCGATGACCTGGACAGGATCGAGGCCAACGAGGCCTTTGCAGCCCAGGCCATGTGCGTGAATCAGGAGATGGGTTGGGATACTGGCAAGGTGAACGTCCATGGTGGCGCCATCGCTTTGGGACACCCGATAGGGGCATCCGGGTGCCGCGTGTTGGTCACCCTGCTGCATGAGATGAAACGCAGTGGCTCGCAGAAGGGCCTGGCCACCCTATGTATCGGTGGTGGCCAAGGTGTCGCCATGGCGGTGGAGAAAGCCTGAAGGCCAACTTGAGATGTCACCAGGTTGGGACTGAAAGTATGGTTCCAGTCTGCCGGTGGGTTGAGTGCGGCTGGGCCGCACCCGGCCCACCAATGGATCTGCACACCACTCATCTAAGCCTAAAAAGAGCATCTGAAACCCGATCTACCCCCTTTTAACGCCTTCTCGATTATTCTCGATGCCAGGTTTGGGGTAAACTGGACGGCGTATACATCCAGGAAAAGTTGCAGGGCCATGTCTGATCGCATTATTAAAAAATATCCCAACCGTCGGTTGTACGATACTGAGCAGAGTAAATACATAACCCTGACCCAGTTGCGCCAACTGATTATCAGCGGTGAATCGATCAAGGTGGTGGATTCCACCTCTGAGGAAGACATTACCCGCAATATCCTGCTACAGATCATTCTAGAGACAGAATCTGGCGGTGAACCCCTCTTCACAGCCAATATGCTCTCCCAGATCATTCGTTTTTACGGCGGCACCCTGCAGGGAATATTCGGCAACTATCTGGAACAGAGCCTCGGTATGTTCACTGCCCAGCAGGAGCAACTGAAAAAGAATATGGGTGAAGACCCATTTACCGCCATGACCAATCTGGCCCAGAACAACATGAAAATATGGACAGATTTACAGAAGGATTTTTTTACTGCGGCAGGTTTTTCCAATACGAAAAAAGATGATTCATAAGGTTTCCATGCCAAGAAAATAATCTTAATTAGTTGATATAATTAGCATTAATTAAGATCATCAACCGCGTTTCCCAGCCATCACACTCAGTAAAAGTATTTTGTGCACCGCACAAATTTCTCTTGACAGCCCCCTCCAGCTGGACTATGCTGCACTGCAACAATGCTGCAATGCACAAACGACAGGAGAACCTATCATGGCTAAAGCGAAAGAGAACATCGAGATGATTAGTGAATTCAACACTGCCGGTTACGAAAGTTTCCGTCAACTGAGCGACATCAGCCTAAATGCCTGGAATCAGGTCATGGATGCACAGATGAGCACCCTGAACACCCTCATGAACACCAGCATGGAACAGATGAAGCTGGTTTCTGAAGCCAAGGACTACCATGAGGTCGTCCGCGGTCAGATGGATCTGAGCCGTAAACTGGGTGAAGATCTGATGGGCAAGACCCGCGAGGCTGTAGAGCTGAGCCAGAAAACCGGCGAAGAAGTACGCGCTTGGTACGAGACCAATCTGGCTGCCGCTAACGAGAAGATCAGCAAGGTCGCGGAAAAGGCTGCTTAATCGCACCTCTCCCCGATCGATCTATCGACAACCGGCGGCACCTGTCGCCGGTTTTTTATGAGCCTGAATCTGCAGCTTGATCAGTGATGAAGCGCCCAGGCACTTTATTCGACTACAGGATGAATACTAAGGGAAGAGTGGCTTATTAGGTTGAATAGAATTGTATGCCTGAATGGTCAATTCGTTGCTTATTGCGAGATGATCACGCTAGAGATTTAGGCTATCAGATATTGAGGAAGTACAAGAATGAGCTGTAAAGACAAACTCGCTGTTGTCACTGGTGGTATGGGCGGTATCGGCACCGCGATCTGTTTGCGCCTTGCCCAAGAAGGGGCAAAGGTTATCGCTACCTGTCACCCGGCAGAAGTTGACCAGGTGGATGCCTGGGTGAAAAGCCAAAAGCAACAAGGTGCAGAAATTGACGTCGTTGCCGGTGATGTTTCCACCCCTGAGGGCGGAACGGCCTTGATGAACGAGATTGTCGAAAAAAATGGTCCGGTGGATATCCTGGTCAATTGTGCCGGCATCACCCGGGATTCGACCATGAAAAAGATGACATCAGAGCAGTGGGATGCGGTCATCGATACCAACCTGAGCAGCGCTTTCTATGTTACCAGTCCGGTTTGGAACAGCATGATCGAACGCGGTTTCGGTCGAGTCATCAACATCTCATCGGTCAACGGACAGCGTGGGCAATTCGGTCAGGCCAACTATTCTGCAGCCAAAGCGGGTATGCATGGCTTTACCATGGCATTGGCCTACGAAGGAGCGGCGAAGGGCGTAACCATCAATACCGTCTCCCCCGGTTACATCGAGACCTCAATGACCGCTGCGATGCGCGACGATGTTCGCGATGCCATCGTCAGTGGCATCCCCATGCGCCGCATGGGTCAGCCTGAGGAGATTGCTCATGCGGTCGCCTTCCTCGCTGATGACAACAGCACCTACGTTACTGGCGCCAATCTGCCCGTCAATGGTGGCCTGTTTATCCATTAATCAAATCACTTCTCCCTCATAAGTGATCATTTATACCCGGCATCCCCTGCCGGGTTTTTTTTGCGTTCTAAAAAAAGCAGCACTCAGTATAGGAAATCATCAGTGACAAATGGCCTTGTCGATACGGGCAGCCTTAGATTTGTGGGGATAGATAGGATGAACAGCAGCGACAGCTGGTGAAGCGACTCAGATGAGATGCATGGGTCTGGCTAGAAAATAGGGTTGCAGGGGACTGGCTATGATCAGGATAGGCCCTTGCCTGATTAACACTCAATGTCGTAGGGATCAGTATCGAATGGGTCGGGCCATGCCGGGTCATCGGGCCATACTTTCAGCTTGCTGTAGTCTTGCCACATATCACTTCTCCTTAAACAACCCTTACTTATTTTCATGCAATAAGATTGCCAAAACAGTAACCTGTTGATTTTTAGAAGACTTATAAGTGATACCTGAAAAACCTGTTGAGCTATTTGTAAAGATAATCGACGCCTAAGGCGTCAAAAAAGCAGCGATTTTCGGTAATATTCAACAACTGTCGTCTATCTTGTTGATTGCAATGCAGCTTGCATCCATTACTACTTGTCAAACAAATCGACACCTAATAGGGCTCCCCTAACCTATTCGCAGGCATTGAAATATTCGGATTCGTCAGCCAGGGCGTCGCGGCATTGGGCGCTGGCATAGGTGAACCCCCCGGGCACACTATGCATATCCTGCAGCTCCATCGAGACCAGCTGGCTAGCGGCATTACAGGCCTCTCTGGATGCACACTGTTTCTCACTCCCACAAACCTTGAGACGGAGTTTTTCACAGGGGGTCTGATGACCGGGTGAACGTCTGTCGCAGGCCTGAAAAAAGGTCTCATTGCCCAATGCCTCCAGGCAGTGGGTGGAGCTTTCAAGTATGTTTCCGGACCAACTACTGTTCAGCTCACTGTGCTCCATTGCGAGCAATTGCCGGGCGGGATCACAGGCAGGGTGGGAATCGCACTCATTATGCATCCCACACACCTTCTTCACCAACTGCATACATGCCGCATTCAGGCGATCACGTTCCTGTTCCCGTTGTGCATCAATTATCACACGGTCTCTTATGGCAACGCCATCGCGGACAATGATCACCGCCCCATTGTCGAGTTTGTGGACACCATCCCAAAGGGGGGTGGTCTCTCCCTCGGTTTCGCGGGTCACTTTATTGGTATTTGGATCGATGGAGATATGGCTGCCATCCTGCAGTTTACCCTGCCATGAGGAGCTATCGGCAAGTGCAACCAGGGGCAAAATAAATACAATTGTGATGATGTGGCGCAACAGCATGCTACTCACCCTGACTAATTCAACTAACTCAGCATCAGAATATCATAAATTATTTCCGCAAACCGAGTCATCCAACCAATCTTCTACCCCCGTCGCCAGGCATGATAACGCTCCACCCATGACAATAGGGTTTCAGGTGTATGGGCACGTTTCCAGGCACCGGCAACATATTTATTGGCCTCGAACAGGGTTGGGTAGATATGTATCGTGCCGAGTATCTTGTTCAAGCCAAAACCATGCTTCATGGCAGCAGTGAATTCACCGATCAATTCACCCGCATTCTCACCGACGATGGTGGCACCGAGAATCCGGTCCTTATCCGGTGGTGTCAGAACCTTCACCATCCCATGGGCCTCTCCCTCCGCGATTGCCCGATCCAGTTCCGAGAGATCGAACCTGGTTACCTCGTATTCGATGCCCTTCTGCTCTGCCTCTTGTTCATTGAGACCCACCCGCGCCACTTCCGGATCGGTAAAGGTTGCAAACGGGATCACTGAGTAATCCACCTTGAAGCGACGAAATACACCAAACAGGCTATTCACAGCCGCATACCAGGCCTGGTGGCCAGCGGTATGGGTGAACTGGTATGGGCCAGCCACATCGCCGCAGGCATAGATGGTGGGGATGGATGTCTGCAGATACTCATCGGTCTCTATGGTGCCGTTTGGATTAAGCGCCACCTTCAACTCCTCCAGGCCAAAACCACTGGTATTGGGTTTTCGACCCACCGCAACCAATACCCGGTCGAATGGTACTTTTGCCTGCTCCCCCTCATGTTCGCAGATCAGCAGATTCTCACCCTCCTGTTTGGTAAACTCCACCGCCTTGTACCCAACCATCAGGTTGATGCCCTCCTCCTTGAAGCGTTGCGTCACCAGATCAGCAACATCTTCATCTTCACGAATCATCAGTCTGGGCATCATTTCCACAATGGTGACCTGGCTGCCGAATCGGGCAAAGGCCTGGGACAATTCACAGCCGATCGGTCCGCCTCCCAATACTAACAGCCGTTCAGGTAATTCACGCAGTTGCCAGAGATTATCCGAGGTCAGGTAGTCGAATTGATCAATGCCGGTTATCGGGGGTACGAAGGGGCCGGCACCTGTGGCGACGATGATGTGGGGGGTTCTTATTTCTATACCGTTAACCTCCACGCTGTAGGGTGACGTGATGCGCGCCTCGCCCTCGATGACCTCCACACCCAGTCCTGTATAGCGCTCCACCGAATCGTGCGGCTCAACCTCTTTGACAACCTTTTGTACCCGTTCCATGATGTTACGGAAGTTGTATTTGACATCGATGGCATCGAAGCCCCACTCCTTGGCCCTGCGGCTCTGGCCCAGGATGCGCGCGCTGCGGATAAGCGCCTTGGATGGTACACAACCTGTATTCAGGCAATCACCGCCCATCTTGTGTTTTTCTATCAGGGTCACCTGGGACTTCACCGCCGCGGCGATATAGGCTGAGACCAGTCCTGCGGAACCACCGCCGATCACCACCAAATTTTGATCGTATGCCTCAGGGCGCTCCCAGTCTTTCAGTACCTTCTGTCGTTTAATTAGATCAACCAATCTTTTTGCCAGCAGCGGAAAGATACCCAGAAGCACAAAAGAACCGATCAATCCGGGTGAAAGGATGCCTGAAGCCGAATCCAGGGTGGCAAGCTGGGTACCTGCGTTTACGTAGACAGCCGTTCCCGCCAACATGCCGAGCTGGCTGACCCAGTAGAAGGTCCAGGTACGGATGGGGGTCAGCCCCATGAGTAGATTGATTACGAAGAAGGGAAATATCGGTACCAAGCGCAAGGTGAAGAGATAGAAGGCTCCATCCTTACGCATCCCATCATTGATCGCCTTCAAACGATCTCCATATCGGTCCTGGACCAGATCCCTAAGCAGGAAACGAGCAATCAGAAAGGCCAGAGTGGCGCCGATGGTGGAGGCAAACGATACCAAGACAAACCCCCACAGAAAGCCGAAAACCGCACCTATTGCCAAGGTCATGACTGCCGCACCCGGCAGAGAGAGCGCCGTCACCGCCACATAAATTACAAAGAAAACCAGGGTTGCCAACACTGGGTTAGAAGCCTTCCATGAGATAATTCCATCCCGCTGGGATTTGAAATAGTCGAGGGTCAGGACCTTGTCCAGATCGAACAGAAAAAAGGCAAACACCAGCAGTGCCACCACTAGCAGGAGAATAAGTTTACGGGGGTTCATAGGTCTCTACCTTACTAAATGCTGTACATTTTTGTTATTGAGCTACGCACAATCCTAGCAGATGGATTCAATATGGTTTTCCCAGGAATCTCACCGAAAGATAACGAATATTGTCAGAATATGAGTTATCGCTGTGGATGCTGGCTTCTAAACCAGGCGGTGGAGAGCGAGGGGTTCATTTAAACACCCCTGACTTAGAGAACGGAGAAACCCGGAATGGATTACTTATTGTAGTGAAACCGGCTCTTGCAAAACCGATCTCAATGGAGCCACCTCTTCCAAAATCGCACTTTTATCAGCGACACCGCTGTAGGCCTTATGCAGCTCATCACCATCATCATTGGTTTCCGGCAGTACAATTCCGAGATGAACTTTCAACTTGTTGATACCGACCAGTAGACGATGCTGGGAGAATTGGTGGTCGTACCAGGTTTTTGTTTTCTCCCTTTTTGCCTCATATAACTCATTCTCCGAGTCCAGCAAATCGAGTAACGAACGCTTACCGAGATTGAACTGCTTGGCATAGGCATCGCGAGCCTTTTCACTGGCAACCACATGCTCCTGCTGATATACCAGCTGCTTCTGAGTGACATCGTAGGCCGACCATGACAATCTGATGCTCTCGACAACCTGGCGATAGGTATTGTTGCGAATCTCCTTGGCCTCGTTGACCAAATGGGCAGTCTGCCTGTTACGCGCCTGGTCCTTACCGCCTGCGAACAGATTGTATCGCATGCGAAGCATTGCCGTGACATCGTCATCGCGCCCTTCCACACCGTCCAGGTCATCACCGTACCTTGCCCCCACTTCAAGATCAAAACGTGGATAGTGAGCACTTTTAGACGCCTTGTACTGGGCCATGGCGGCAGCCACATCGGCATTCGCAGACATCAATGTCGGATGGCTTTCAAGTGCAAGCTGGATGGCCTCATCCTGGGTGGGTGGCAGGGATTCAAGTGCGGGATCAATTTGCTCGAGGGATTTTGGCAGCAGGCCTACAACACGTAGAAAGTTCGTCTCTGCATCCTTGAGATTCACCTCGTCCGATAACATATTCGCAGAGGCAGAAGCGCGACGACCTTTGATCTGCGCCAAATCTGAGTTTCTGCCAACACCGGATCTGCTGCGCAGCTCCACCTGATCATAGATCCTTGCATGAGCCTGGAGGTTTTCCGATGAAAGCGCCATCAGGTCTCGATGCAACAGAACCTGTATATAGGTCTCTACAGCTTTCAATCCGAGTTTTTCACTGGCGCTCTCAAGCACTTTTCGCTGTGCTTCAACCCTTGCGTTTTGCCGATCCACCTCACTCTGGGTGGCGAATCCGTCAAACAGCATCTGGCTCAGGGTCAAACTGGCCTCCTTGCGGGTCAGGGAACGATAGTCATCACCACTGGCCCGGGTAGTATTGTTATCAGTCCGCTCATAGCCTGCTGCAGCATTCAAGTCGATAGATGGCTTATAGCCGGACCGTGCCTGGCCCAACTCCTCAAGCCGGGACAGATGCTGGCTGGACTCAACCAGAACCTCAGGATTCGTTTTGATCGCATGCTCGACCGCTGTACGCAGATTCAAGGCGTACGCCGGGCCAAACACCACAAGCAACAACGCCACCAAACCAGACTTCGTTAAAAAACTGCCAACCATTGGGTACCCTAAATTTACAACCACTACAAAATTATTGTGAGCCAGTTATCACTCTGTATCGGCATATCAGCAACTAACTTAAACCCTGAAAAAGGGTGATTCCGGCAGGTATTCCGTCGTGATTTCAGTGCTCTATCACGGCTTTTGTAACCATCACACACCACCTGTCCAATCCCTTGCCCAGATTCCCACAACCGGCCCAATGTTAGACTATTTATGTTAAAAAACATACAGATATAACTACATCAACAACCTATACAGAGACTATCTGCAATTATCAAGCTGCGAGTTGTAAAACTAAGTGAAATTGTTTTGCCTGCTTGTCGGCGCCACGCCATAAAAAAGGGCCCGCAAGGGGCCCTTAACAACTATAGGCAGACAATTTAGATGCGACTCATCATATGATCGTTACGGTTACCTGATCCTCAATCAACAAGGTAACGCTGTCATCCGCATTGAGATACTCAGTAAAAGTATGACCATTTTGGGTGACACTATTACCGGACTCATGCCAGTCGCTGGACAATTCCACACTATCTGAAGTGTCTCCCAGGATTTCCAGCAAATTATCGCTATCGGTCATGGTCAACACATCGTCAACACTCAGATTCATGATATCGTGATCACCGACTGTCAGGTCTATCCGCTCAATATTGCTGATACTGGATATACTGCTGAAGTCAAGATCGTCATTATCAGGTGCAATCAGCGTATCGAAGCCGGCATCACCGGAAAGAAGCGTATCAGCGGGATCGAAGATCAGGGTGTCATTACCGCTACCACCACTCGATTGATCGCTGCCAGCCCCACCATCCAGGACATCATCTCCACCATTGCCATTCAAGGTATCGTTTCCTTCATAGCCGGCGATGTATTCATTGACCGCGCCGCCGCTCAGGATGTCGGCAACAGGTGAACCGTCAATACTTTGGTAACCGCCGATGGTGATGGTCAAGGTGGCACTGGAGACATCCCCATCCTCATCCGTAATCGAATAGCTGAAGGTTTCATTTATCGTCTCACCGGGGTCCAATCCATCTTTGGTCTCCCGATTCAATTGGAAGGAGTAGTTACCATTGGAATCGACCGTCAGATCACCATAAGGGCTCGATGTATCACCCCAGACAACATCGGTCGATGAGCCATCACCTCCGGTTGAATTCGACACATTTCCTGTGACTACAGGGAGTGGATCGGTGGAAACGATACTACCCATGATATCAAACGGATTCACTGCCTGTTCATCTGTACGGATGGTCGATACGATATTCCCAGTTGTATCCATGAATCCATCCACTCTGACCTCATACTCCTGTCCACCAATGGAAATCGTTACCGCTTGCGCAGGTAGCGTAATGATATCTCGTGGGTCTGCACCATCGTTTGGTGTCTCATCGTGATCCATCAATACATCAAACTGTATTGTAGTGGCATTTCCGTTAACCACCACATCCAGTTCCAGCGTAAGGGTTACACTGTCCAGAGTGGAAGAGTTGGCATAAATGGGCCAGTTGTTATGGGAAAAATCGGCCAGCTTGAATGATTCGCCGATTTGCACGTTAGCACCACTCCCTGTATAGGTTGGGTTATCTACCAACGTATAGCCCGATTGAGATCCGCCACGCGGCGTACGTCCCCACATCAGGTTGTCAGTATATGCATCTGAATCGGTATCCTGCTGGGTTACATATCTCGTACCATTAATGAACACAGGATTGGTCCAGCCGGCTGCGAGATTTTGTATCGATAGGGAATCGACGCCGATATGCATATTAGCGGTGACACTGTTGGCATTTGGAGCATCGTCTTCAATCTGAACAGTCAGAGGTGCAGATGCACTATCGGTACCATCATCCACCGTAACATCCACATCGAAAGAAATAACATCCTCCTGGCCTGCCACAGGGTGATCCACCCTATCCGATAGGGTAACTGAATAATTTCCAGCCGTGTCGATGGATATGCGAACCACTTCGGAACCACCCGCAGATCCTATCAGGGTATCAGTTCCATCACCTGTCCAGGTGATTTGCTGACCATATGAGGTCATAACGGCCCCAGGTTCTGTCAAAGTCACTGTCAAGGTATCTCCATCAGGGTCTGTTACAGACATATTACCGTTAGAAATAACGCTATCTGATATATCTGTAGGTGAACCTACGGAATCGGGTACGCCGTCTATTAGACCCTCTTCAGAAACGGTGGCCGTTGCAGGAGTGATTTCCGGGAGGTCATTCACTTCATTCACAGTGACAGTCACGGTGGCAGTGTCCGTACCCCCATTACCGTCATCAATGGTATAGGTAAAGGTATCAGTACCATTGAAATCCGCATCCGGAGTATACACAGGATTACCTGTCACGGGATCGATAGTGACTGTACCGTTGGTACCCTGGGTCACTGATGTGATTGTCAGTGTATCACCATCCGGATCGCTGTCATTAGGCAGCACATCGACCGTAACAGGAACATCCTCATCCGTATCTATCGTGTCATCTATAGCTACTGGAGTATCGTTCACTGCATCGACTGTCACAGTTACCGTGGCGGTATCAGTACCTCCGTTACCATCATCGATGGTGTAGGTGAAGGTGTCGGTTCCGTTGAAATCCGGGTTTGGGGTGTAAACAGGATTCCCTGATACCGGATCAATCGAGACGGTACCATTGGCCCCTTGGGTTACTGAGGTAACCGTCAGGGTGTCGCCGTCTGGATCACTATCATTCGGTAATACATCTACAGTAACTGGCGTGTCCTCGTTGGTGCCGATGGCATCATCGGTAGCCACTGGGGCATCATTCACTGCACCCACAGTGACAGTTACTGTCGCTGTATCCGTACCACCGTTACCATCATCGATAGTGTAGGTAAAAGTGTCAGTGCCATTGAAATCGGCATTTGGCGTGTAGACTGGGTTGCCGCTAATCGGATCAATAGCCACGGTGCCGTTGGTTCCCTGGGTTACAGAGGTAACCGTCAGGGTGTCACCGTCTGGATCACTGTCGTTGAGTAGGACATCAACAGTAACAGGAACATCTTCATTGGTGCCTACTGCATCGTCAGTAGCAAGAGGCGCGTCATTCACTGCACCTACAGTCACAGTCACTGTGGCCGTATCTGTGCCACCATTGCCATCATCGATAGTGTAGGTAAAGGTATCGGTTCCGTTGAAATCCGGGTTCGGCGTATAGACAGGGTTACCTGATATAGGATCAATGGCAACGCTACCATTAGCTCCCTGGGTCACTGAGGTAACCGTTAGGGTATCACCATCCGGATCACTGTCATTCGGCAGTACGTCAACCGTGACAGGGGTATCTTCATTGGTGCCTACTGCATCGTCTGTAGCAAGAGGCGCGTCATTCACTGCACCTACAGTCACAGTCACTGTGGCCGTATCTGTGCCACCATTGCCATCGTCGATGGTGTAGGTGAAAGTATCCGTACCGTTGAAATCCGGATTCGGTGTGTAAACAGGATTACCACTGACTGGATCAATGGCAACTGATCCGTTGGTTCCCTGGGTCACAGAGGTAACCGTCAGGGTGTCACCATCTGGATCACTGTCATTTGGCAACACATTGACAGTAACCGGCATATCCTCATCCGTGCCTATACTGTCATCCACAGCCAATGGAGTATCGTTCACTGCATCGACGGTGACAGTTACAGTGGCGGTATCGGTACCGCCGTTGCCGTCATCGATGGTGTAGGTGAAGGTGTCGGTTCCGTTGAAATCCGGGTTTGGGGTGTAAACAGGATTCCCTGATACCGGATCAATCGAGACGGTACCATTGGCCCCTTGGGTTACTGAGGTAACCGTCAGGGTGTCGCCGTCTGGATCACTATCATTCGGTAATACATCTACAGTAACTGGCGTGTCCTCGTTGGTGCCGATGGCATCATCGGTAGCCACTGGGGCATCATTCACTGCACCCACAGTAACCGTGACTGTCGCTGTATCCGTACCACCGTTGCCATCGTCGATGGTGTAGGTAAAGGTATCGGTTCCGTTGAAATCCGGGTTCGGCGTATAGACAGGGTTACCTGATATAGGATCAATGGCAACGCTACCATTAGCTCCCTGGGTCACTGAGGTAACCGTTAGGGTATCACCATCCGGATCACTGTCATTCGGCAGTACGTCAACCGTGACAGGGGTATCTTCATTGGTGCCTACTGCATCGTCTGTAGCAAGAGGCGCGTCATTCACTGCACCTACAGTCACAGTCACTGTGGCCGTATCTGTGCCACCATTGCCATCGTCGATGGTGTAGGTGAAAGTATCCGTACCGTTGAAATCCGGATTCGGTGTGTAAACAGGATTACCACTGACTGGATCAATGGCAACTGATCCGTTGGTACCCTGGGTTACTGTGGTAACCGTCAGGGTGTCACCGTCTGGATCGCTGTCATTTGGTAAAACGTCAACCGTGACAGGGGTATCTTCATTGGTGCCCACTGCATCGTCGGTAGCCAAAGGCGCATCGTTAACACCACCTACAGTAACCGTGACTGTCGCTGTATCCGTACCACCATTGCCATCGTCGATGGTGTAGGTAAAGGTATCGGTTCCGTTGAAATCCGGGTTCGGCGTATAGACAGGATTCCCTGATACCGGATCAATCGAGACGGTACCATTGGCCCCTTGGCTTACTGAGGTAACCGTCAGGGTGTCACCGTCTGGGTCGCTATCATTCGGTAGAACCGCAACCGTAACTGGCGTATCTTCATTAGTACCGATGGCATCATCAGTAGCGACCGGTGCATCGTTCACTGCACCCACAGTAACCGTGACTGTCGCTGTATCCGTACCGCCGTTGCCATCATCGATGGTATAGGTAAAAGTGTCAGTACCATTGAAGTCCGGATTCGGTGTGTAGACTGGGTTACCGGTCACTGGGTCGATTGTGACACTACCGTTCGTGCCTTGAGTGACAGCGGTCACTGTTAATGCATCGCCGTCTGGATCGCTGTCGTTGGGTAGGACATCCACGGTAACTGGTGTGTCTTCGTTTGTGCCGATGGCGTCATCAGTCGCCACCGGTGCATCATTCACTGCACCCACAGTCACAGTCACTGTGGCCGTATCTGTGCCACCATTGCCATCGTCGATGGTATAGGTAAAGGTATCGGTGCCATTGAAATCTGGATTCGGGGTGTAAACAGGATTACCACTGACTGGATCAATGGCAACTGATCCGTTGGTACCTTGAGTTACTGAGGTAACCGTCAGGGTGTCACCGTCTAGATCGCTGTCGTTGGGTAGGACATCAACAGTAACAGGAACATCTTCATTGGTGCCTACTGCATCGTCAGTAGCAAGAGGCGCGTCATTCACTGCACCCACAGTAACCGTGACGGTAGCCGTATCCGTACCGCCGTTGCCATCATCGATGGTGTAGGTGAAGGTATCCGTACCGTTGAAATCCGGGTCCGGGGTATAGACAGGATTACCTGTCACAGGGTCTATTGCAACCGATCCATTAGTCCCTTGAGTTACTGAAGTGACAGTCAGTGTGTCGCCGTCCGGATCACTATCATTCGGTAGAACCGCAACCGTAACTGGCGTATCTTCATTAGTACCGATGGCATCATCAGTAGCGACCGGTGCATCGTTCACTGCACCCACAGTGACAATTACTGTCGCTGTATCCGTACCGCCGTTGCCATCGTCGATGGTGTAGGTGAAGGTATCTGTACCATTGAAATCCGGATTCGGCGTATAGACAGGATTACCTGTCACAGGATCTATTGCTACCGATCCATTGGTCCCTTGAGTTACTGAAGTGACAGTCAGGGTGTCACCGTCTGGATCGCTGTCATTCGGCAATACATCTACGGTAACCGGCATGTCTTCGTTGGTGCCTACTGCATCGTCAGTCGCTAAGGGTGCGTCATTCACTGCGCCCACAGTAACCGTCACGGTAGCTGTATCCGTACCGCCGTTGCCATCATCGATGGTGTAGGTGAAAGTGTCTGTGCCGTTGAAGTCCGGATTCGGTGTATAGACCGGATTACCACTAATTGGATCAATGGCCACGGTGCCGTTCGTACCTTGAGTTACTGAGGTAACCGTCAAGGCATCACCGTCTGGATCACTGTCGTTGGGTAGGACATCAACAGTAACAGGAACATCTTCATTGGTGCCAACCGCATCATCAGTCGCTAAGGGTGCGTCATTCACTGCGCCCACAGTAACCGTCACGGTAGCGGTATCCGTACCGCCATTCCCATCATCGATGGTGTAGGTGAAGGTGTCCGTACCGTTGAAGTCCGGGTTCGGCGTATAGACAGGATTGCCTGATATAGGATCAATGGCAACGCTACCATTAGCTCCCTGGGTCACTGAGGTAACCGTTAGGGTATCACCATCCGGATCACTGTCATTCGGCAGTACGTCAACCGTGACAGGGGTATCTTCATTGGTGCCTACTGCATCGTCTGTAGCAAGAGGTGCGTCATTCACTGCGCCCACAGTAACCGTCACGGTAGCGGTATCCGTACCGCCGTTGCCATCATCGATGGTGTAAGTGAAAGTATCCGTGCCGTTGAAATCGGCATCTGGTGTGTAGACTGGGTTGCCACTAACCGGATCAATAGCAACAGTTCCGTTGGTTCCCTGGGTTACAGAGGTAACCGTCAGGGTGTCACCGTCTGGATCACTGTCATTTGGTAAAACGTCAACCGTAACAGGAACATCTTCATTGGTGCCTACTGCATCGTCAGTCGCAACCGGTGCATCATTCACTGCACCCACAGTAACCGTGACTGTCGCTGTATCCGTACCACCGTTGCCATCATCGATGGTATAGGTAAAAGTGTCAGTACCATTGAAGTCTGGGTTAGGTGTATAGACAGGATTACCTGTCACAGGATCTATTGCTACCGATCCATTGGTCCCTTGAGTTACTGAAGTGACAGTCAGCGTGTCGCCGTCTGGATCGCTGTCGTTGGGCAGCACATCAACCGTGACAGGAACATCTTCATTGGTGCCTACTGCATCGTCAGTCGCAAGAGGCGTGTCATTCACTGCACCCACTGTAACCGTGACGGTCGCTGTATCCGTACCACCGTTGCCATCATCGATGGTATAGGTAAAAGTGTCAGTGCCATTGAAATCAGGATTCGGAGTGTAAACCGGGTTACCTGATACAGGGTCGATTGCTACACTACCGTTCGTGCCTTGAGTGACAGCGGTCACTGTTAATGCATCGCCGTCTGGGTCGCTATCGTTGGGTAGGACATCAACAGTAACAGGAACATCTTCATTGGTGCCTACTGCATCGTCAGTAGCAAGAGGCGCGTCATTCACTGCACCCACAGTCACAGTCACTGTGGCCGTATCTGTGCCACCATTGCCATCATCGATGGTGTAGGTAAAGGTATCGGTTCCGTTGAAATCCGGGTTAGGTGTATAGACAGGATTACCTGTCACAGGATCTATTGTTACCGATCCATTGGTCCCTTGAGTTACTGAAGTGACAGTCAGCGTGTCGCCGTCTGGATCGCTGTCGTTGGGCAGCACATCAACAGTAACAGGAACATCTTCATTGGTGCCTACTGCATCGTCAGTCGCAAGAGGCGTGTCATTCACTGCACCCACAGTGACAGTTACTGTCGCTGTATCTGTACCGCCGTTGCCATCATCGATGGTGTAGGTAAAAGTATCGGTGCCGTTGAAATCTGGATTCGGAGTGTAAACCGGGTTACCTGATACAGGGTCGATTGCTACACTACCGTTCGTGCCTTGAGTGACAGCGGTCACTGTTAATGCATCGCCGTCTGGGTCGCTATCGTTGGGTAGGACATCAACAGTAACAGGAACATCTTCATTGGTACCTATCGCATCATCAGTAGCGACCGGCGCATCGTTAACCGCACCCACAGTAACCGTGACTGTCGCTGTATCCGTACCACCGTTGCCATCGTCGATGGTATAGGTAAAAGTGTCAGTACCATTGAAGTCAGCGTTGGGCGTGTAGACTGGGTTGCCACTAATCGGATCAATAGCAACAGTTCCGTTGGTTCCCTGGGTCACAGAGGTAACGGTCAGGGTGTCACCGTCTGGATCGCTGTCATTCGGCAGTACATCCACGGTAACCGGTGTGTCTTCATTAGTGCCTACTGCATCGTCAGTAGCAAGAGGCGCGTCATTCACTGCACCCACAGTAACCGTGACTGTGGCCGTATCCGTACCGCCGTTGCCATCATCGATGGTATAGGTAAAGGTGTCGGTGCCATTGAAATCAGGATTCGGAGTGTAAACAGGATTACCACTGACTGGATCAATGGCAACTGATCCGTTGGTTCCCTGGGTTACAGAGGTAACCGTCAGGGTGTCGCCGTCTGGATCACTGTCATTTGGCAACACATTGACAGTAACCGGCATATCCTCATCCGTGCCTATACTGTCAGCCACAGCCAATGGAGTATCGTTCACTGCATCGACGGTGACAGTTACTGTCGCTGTACCCGTACCGCCGTTGCCATCATCGATGGTGTAGGTGAAAGTATCCGTACCGTTGAAATCCGGATCCGGGGTATAGATAGGATTACCTGTTACAGGATCTATTGCTACCGATCCATTGATCCCTTGAGTTACTGAAGTGACAGTCAGCGTGTCGCCGTCCGGATCACTATCATTCGGTAATACATCTACGGTAACTGGCGTGTCTTCGTTAGTGCCGATGGCGTCATCGGTCGCCACCGGTGCATCATTCACTGCACCCACAGTGACAGTTACTGTCGCTGTATCCGTACCGCCGTTGCCATCGTCGATGGTGTAGGTAAAGGTATCGGTTCCGTTGAAATCCGGGTTCGGCGTATAGACAGGATTCCCTGATACCGGATCAATCGAGACGGTACCATTGGCCCCTTGGCTTACTGAGGTAACCGTCAGGGTGTCACCGTCTGGATCACTATCATTCGGCAGTACATCCACGGTAACTGGCGTGTCCTCGTTGGTGCCGATGGCGTCATCGGTCGCCACCGGTGCATCATTCACTGCACCCACAGTCACAGTCACTGTGGCCGTATCTGTGCCACCATTGCCATCATCGACGGTATAGGTAAAGGTATCGGTGCCGTTGAAATCCGGGTTCGGCGTATAGACAGGATTACCGGTCACTGGGTCGATTGTGACACTACCGTTCGTGCCTTGAGTGACAGCGGTCACTGTTAATGCATCGCCGTCTGTATCGCTGTCGTTGGGTAGGACATCAACAGTAACAGGAACATCTTCATTGGTGCCTACTGCATCGTCAGTCGCAACCGGTGCATCATTCACTGCACCTACAGTCACAGTCACTGTGGCCGTATCTGTGCCACCATTGCCATCATCGATGGTGTAGGTGAAGGTATCTGTGCCGTTGAAATCCGGGTTAGGTGTATAGACAGGATTACCTGTCACAGGATCTATTGCTACCGATCCATTGGTCCCTTGAGTTACTGAAGTGACAGTCAGCGTGTCGCCGTCTGGATCACTGTCATTTGGCAACACATTGACAGTAACCGGCATATCCTCATCCGTGCCTATACTGTCATCCACAGCCAATGGAGTATCGTTCACTGCATCGACGGTCACAGTCACAGTGGCCGTATCTGTGCCACCATTGCCATCGTCGATGGTGTAGGTAAAGGTATCGGTTCCGTTGAAATCCGGGTTCGGGGTATAGACAGGATTACCTGATATAGGATCAATGGCCACGGTGCCGTTCGTACCTTGGGTCACTGAGGTAACGGTCAGGGTGTCACCGTCTGGGTCGCTATCGTTGGGTAGGACATCAACAGTAACAGGAACATCTTCATTGGTGCCAACCGTATCATCGGTGGCCACAGGTGCGTCGTTCACCGCACCCACAGTAACCGTGACGGTAGCCGTATCGGTACCGCCGTTGCCATCATCGATGGTATAGGTAAAAGTGTCAGTACCATTGAAGTCCGGATTCGGTGTGTAGACTGGGTTGCCACTAACCGGATCAATAGCAACAGTTCCGTTGGTTCCCTGGGTCACAGAGGTAACCGTCAGGGTGTCACCGTCTGGATCACTATCATTCGGCAGTACGT
Source organism: Candidatus Thiodiazotropha sp. CDECU1 (assembly GCF_963455295.1). Classification (NCBI taxonomy): domain Bacteria; kingdom Pseudomonadati; phylum Pseudomonadota; class Gammaproteobacteria; order Chromatiales; family Sedimenticolaceae; genus Candidatus Thiodiazotropha; species Candidatus Thiodiazotropha sp. CDECU1. The sequence continues at coordinate 1,383,564 of NZ_OY734020.1, read as the reverse complement.
CAACTGTAACAGGTGTATCTTCACTGGTACCTATCGCATCATCAGTAGCGACCGGAGCATCGTTAACAGCACCCACAGTAACCGTGACTGTCGCTGTATCCGTACCACCGTTGCCATCGTCGATGGTGTAGGTAAAGGTATCGGTGCCGTTGAAATCCGGGTTCGGCGTATAGACAGGGTTACCTGATATAGGATCAATGGCAACGCTACCATTAGCTCCCTGGGTCACTGAGGTAACCGTTAGGGTATCACCATCCGGATCACTGTCATTCGGCAGGACTGCAACCGTGACAGGGGTATCTTCATTGGTGCCTACTGCATCGTCTGTAGCAAGAGGCGCGTCATTCACTGCACCCACAGTGATAGTTACTGTCGCTGTATCCGTACCACCGTTGCCATCGTCGATAGTGTAGGTGAAGGTGTCGGTGCCGTTAAAGTCCGGATTAGGTGTGTAAACAGGATTACCGCTGACTGGATCAATGGTAACGGAACCATTGGTTCCCTGGGTTACTAAGGTAACGGTCAGGGTGTCACCGTCTGGATCGCTGTCATTCGGCAGTACATCCACGGTAACCGGTGTGTCTTCATTGGTGCCTACTGCATCGTCAGTAGCAACCGGTGCATCATTCACTGCACCCACAGTAACCGTGACTGTCGCTGTATCCGTACCACCGTTGCCATCATCGATGGTATAGGTAAAAGTGTCAGTACCATTGAAGTCTGGGTTAGGTGTATAGACAGGATTACCTGTCACAGGATCTATTGCTACCGATCCATTGGTCCCTTGAGTTACTGAAGTGACAGTCAGCGTGTCGCCGTCCGGATCACTATCATTCGGCAGTACATCCACGGTAACTGGCGTGTCTTCGTTAGTGCCGATGGCGTCATCGGTCGCCACCGGTGCATCATTCACTGCACCCACAGTAACCGTGACGGTAGCCGTATCTGTGCCGCCGTTGCCATCGTCGATGGTGTAGGTAAAGGTATCGGTGCCGTTGAAATCCGGGTTCGGCGTATAGACAGGATTACCGGTCACTGGGTCGATTGTGACACTACCGTTCGTGCCTTGAGTGACAGCAGTCACTGTCAGTGCGTCACCATCTGGATCACTGTCATTTGGTAAAACGTCAACCGTGACAGGGGTATCTTCGTTAGTGCCAATAGCATCATCGGTGGCTATAGGTGCGTCGTTCACCGCACCTACAGTAACCGTTACAGTGGCCGTATCTGTGCCACCATTGCCATCATCGATGGTGTAGGTGAAGGTATCTGTGCCGTTGAAATCGGCATTTGGTGTGTAGACTGGGTTACCACTAACCGGATCAATAGCAACAGTTCCGTTGGTTCCCTGGGTTACAGAGGTAACCGTCAGGGTGTCGCCGTCTGGATCACTGTCATTTGGTAAAACGTCAACCGTGACAGGAACATCTTCATTGGTGCCTACTGCATCGTCAGTAGCAAGAGGCGCGTCATTCACTGCACCTACGGTCACAGTCACAGTGGCCGTATCTGTGCCACCATTGCCATCGTCGATGGTGTAGGTAAAGGTATCGGTTCCGTTGAAATCCGGGTTCGGGGTATAGACAGGATTACCTGTCACAGGATCTATTGCTACCGATCCATTGGTCCCTTGAGTGACAGCAGTCACGGTCAGTGCGTCACCATCTGGATCACTATCATTCGGTAATACATCTACAGTAACTGGCGTGTCCTCGTTGGTGCCGATGGCATCATCGGTAGCCACTGGTGCATCATTCACTGCACCCACAGTAACCGTGACGGTAGCCGTATCCGTACCACCGTTGCCATCGTCGATGGTGTAGGTAAAGGTATCGGTGCCATTGAAATCGGCATTTGGCGTGTAGACTGGGTTGCCGCTAACCGGATCTATTGCTACCGATCCGTTGGTACCCTGGGTTACTGAGGTAACGGTCAGGGTGTCACCATCTGGATCGCTGTCATTCGGCAGTACGTCAACCGTGACAGGGGTATCTTCATTGGTGCCCACTGCATCGTCGGTAGCCAAAGGCGCATCGTTGACACCACCCACAGTAATCGTGACTGTCGCTGTATCCGTACCACCATTGCCATCATCGATGGTATAGGTAAAGGTGTCGGTGCCATTGAAGTCAGCGTTGGGCGTGTAGACTGGATTGCCACTGACCGGATCAATAGCAACAGTTCCGTTGGTTCCCTGGGTCACTGAGGTAACCGTCAGAGTGTCGCCGTCAGGATCGCTATCGTTCGGTAGGACTGCAACCGTGACCGGGGTATCTTCGTTAGTGCCAATAGCATCATCGGTGGCTATTGGTGCGTCATTCACCGCACCTACAGTAACCGTGACTGTTGCGGTATCCGTACCGCCGTTGCCATCGTCGATGGTGTAGGTGAAAGTATCCGTACCGTTGAAGTCTGGGTTCGGCGTATAGACAGGATTGCCTGATATAGGATCAATGGCCACGGTGCCGTTCGTACCTTGAGTTACTGAGGTAACCGTCAGGGTGTCGCCGTCTGGATCGCTGTCATTTGGTAAAACATCAACCGTGACAGGGGTATCTTCGTTGGTGCCTATCGCATCATCGGTCGCGACCGGCGCATCGTTTACACCCCCGACAGTAACTGTGACTGTCGCCGTATCTGTGCCACCATTACCATCGGTGATGGTATAGGTGAAGCTATCTGTACCGGTGAAGTTCGTGTTTGGGGTATAGACAGGGTTACCTGTCACAGGATCAATTGTGACACTACCATTGGCACCTTGAGTGACAGCTGTCACTGTCAGCGCGTCGCCATCCGGATCGCTATCATTCGGCAGGACCGCAACTGTAACAGGTGTATCTTCGTTAGTGCCAGTCGCATCATCAGTCGCCACCGGTGCATCATTTACACCACCCACAGTAACCGTGACGGTAGCCGTATCGGTGCCACCATTGCCATCATCGACGGTATAGGTGAAGGTATCGGTGCCATTGAAATCGGCATTTGGCGTGTAGACTGGATTGCCACTAACCGGATCAATAGCAACAGTTCCGTTGGTTCCCTGGGTCACAGAGGTAACCGTTAGGGTGTCGCCGTCTGGATCACTGTCGTTGGGTAGGACATCAACAGTAACAGGAACATCTTCATTGGTGCCTACTGTATCGTCAGTAGCTAATGGCGCATCGTTAATACCACCTACAGTAACCGTGACTGTTGCGGTATCCGTACCACCATTGCCATCATCGATGGTGTAGGTAAAGGTATCGGTGCCGTTGAATGCTGGATTCGGAGTATAGATCGGATTACCAGTGACTGGATCGATAGATACTGAACCGTTGGCTCCCTGGGTGAACGAGGTCACACTCAAGGTATCACCTTCCGGATCGGTATCATTCGTCAATACAGCTATAGTGACCGGGGTGTCTTCACTTGTACTCGCACTATCACTATTGGCAACAGGCCCATCATTGACGCCACCAGCCACTGTGATCATTACTGTGGCCGAATCATAGCCCCCATTCCCATCACTGACTGTATAGGTAAATGAATCAGTGCCTGTAAAACCGGCATTAGGTGTGTATTGATATGACCCGTTTGAATTTTGCACCAGTGTGCCATTGGATGGTTGGGTATTACTGGTAACTGAGAGCCTATCTCCCTCAGGGTCTGAGTCATTTCCAAGCACAAAGATACCGACTGGAGTATTTTCCTGAGTTGCAACTATGTCATTATCAGCTTCTGGCGGATCATTGACTGGAACAACATGAATTATTGAGACTGCGCTATTACTGTTACCATCACCATCGTTCAGAGTAATGTTAAGAATACGATCAACTGTTTGCGGAAAGTCACTAGTATTAACAAAATGAACAGCCTGAAGGGCTTGTTCGTATTCAGCAAGAGTTGCTGTACCTGTCAATGTCACCGTTGAGTCATCGACAACAGATGCTGTAATACCAAGTGGCAATCCACGAACGATTAAATGATCGAATGACTGATGGTTGGTCAAAACGACAGTTGCACTTTCTATATTTGTATCGTCGACATCTGTAATGACAACATCATCATCCACAACAGAAACTGCCGATCCGTCTTCAATAAAAGTGGTTTCATAACCAGTACCAGTTGCACTGCTGTCATCACCATCCAGATCAATTTCAGCAAGATCGTTTACACCATTGACTTCTATACGGGTTACAGCGATCTCGCTATCGAGCTCTCCGTCATTTACCGTGACTTGGATAATACGAGTCTCGGTAGATGGATTTTGGCTTGTATTCTCAAAGGTGATGGCGCGGATGGCGTTCTGGTAATCAGCCAGAGTGCCTTCACCACTGATTGTGATGCTATTGCCATTGATCGCCGCGGAAAGTCCTGCTGGCATATCACCAAAAGCCAACACATCATCTGCCTGGGGATTGGTCAGAGTTACTGTTGCACTCTGTAATGTCTCACTATCGACATCCGATACTGAAGTATCAATATCGGCAATTGAAATTGCCGCATCGCCTTCAGTAAAGGTTGTCAGGAAGTCATAACCCGTATCGCTAGAATCATTAGCATCAAGATCAACCACGGGGGGATCATTGACTGCCTGAACTGTAACAGTTGTGATTGCAGTATTACTGTCGAACTCACCGTCATTGACTGTTACTTCTATAATACGGGGGGTTTCATCAGGATTATCCGTGGTGTTTACAAATCCAATATCACGGATAGCTTGTGCGTAGACTTGCGGTGTCGCAGATCCACTTAACAACACTGTAATGACGCCAGGCACACTGGTATCCACGACAACATTCAAACCGCTAATCGTCGAAACATCCAACTGATCACCAAGCTGCGCATTGGTCAGCACGATTCTTGCGCTTTCCAGTATCGTGCCATCAGGATTGGAAACCTGGATATCCGCATCGGCTATGGGCAATGGCCCGCCATTCTCCACAAAGTGACTGAGATACCCGACGCCTACCTGTGAATTATCATCGCCATCCAGATCAATGGTGGGCAGGAGATTAATGATCGATGATGTCTCATCGGATTGAGCGAAACTGATAACCAATCCTTCAGTTTCATGTCCGCTGTCAGGTGTGGTTTGAGCACCCGTTCTCTCGACGGTGACAAAACTTGTACCTTCATTGTCTGCCGCAGCTTCACCAGGGCCTGCAGCCGGAGCTTCCTGGATGGCTGTTGGATCTTCGCCCAACAGGATTGCCTCTTGAATCGCATCAATTGAAGCGGCATATTCTGAGCCATCCTCCGGGGTGGTGGTCTGGTAGACATCGGCATCGAGCATGCCCTGCGAGTTACGCCCCAGTGTAAGATTGCCACCGTCATTGAAAACTATTTCAATGCTCCCAAGGTCACCTGTCACTATCTGTTCATCGGCAAACACAAGATCGCCAACCTGCAAGGTTCTGGTGACACCATCACTACCGGTTGCAGTTACTTCACCAATCACTTGACGTACAAAGCCAATAACCTGTCCTGATGCCTGGGTTGCTTGATTAGCCATCTTTGCCTCTACGATTCAGATCAATTTTGTTTGCTTCGAGGATCCGGCAGATGTGCCTGATCACCCTATTATCACTAATTTTCGTCGATTAAGATCGGCCTGCCTATTGTACCTTGGTACAATGCATATCTTATTGAATATATTGGATATTTATGATTCTGACGGGAGCAGCGGTCAAGTATTGATCAACAGGCCGAGCTGGAGGCGGTCTTTAGTCGTTGTCTTCCTAAAAATGGAGCTTAGGTGAGCCTTGACAGTTCTCTCGGTTATGTCGAGTTTTTTCGCAATGACTTTATTACTGTCACCGGCACCCACAAGACGGGCAATTTCACTTTCACGATCGGTAAGCTTAGCCAATTTCGCTTCGATGTCCGCTTTCTTGCCATCATCCGTCAGTTTAGACGGGCTCAGTCTGCTCATCAGCTTGAACAACAGACTTCGACCCACCCACACTTCACCCATCCGTACCAGTTCAACGGCCTTGAGCAGAAGTGCATGGGAAATATACCGATTGCAGTAGCCCTTGACGCCATTAGTGATCAAATAGAGCCCTTCGACATCATTTGGTGCTGCGGAAAGAACTATGAAGGCAACCTTCGGAAACTGTTGGCAGAGTAGCTGTGGTATTTGTTGGTAATCCTCGCCAAATAGATCAAGATCAACAAGTACAATCTCGGTCTGGCCCTTTTTCAAGCTACTTATCAGCGCCTCGGGTGTCGCGACAGACGATGGGTTTTCCACACCATTCAGTGCTTCATGCCAGCGTCTTGCAACTATCTCATCAGAACTACACAGTAAGATTTTTTTGGCCATGGGGATGACCTGCCGTTTAGCATCGGCATTGGGACTTTCATTCCCCTTGGTACGATCACTCGACAACTGATCGGTTTTGGGATTGATCGATAACTGCATCACCTTATCGTTCTCTCAATGCCCTGCCTTTAGCGCGCAATAACGGTTTGAAGAGATACTCGAGGACACTCTTTTTCCCGGTAAGAATATCGACCTCTGCCTGCATACCGGAAATGATCGGCAATGCCTTCTCCTGGGTGCCCAGATCTGTTTTGTCCGTTCTTACCCGTACAAGATAGTAACTATCCTGTTCGTGCTCCTCCTTGATGGTATCGGCACTGATATGCTCAACTTTACCCGTCAGAGCGCCATAGATGGCAAAGTCATAGGCGGTCAGTTTTACGATTGCCTTCTGACCCGGGTGGAGAAACGCAATGTCTTTTGGACCGACCTTCGCCTCAATCAGCAGGGAATCATCCAAAGGCACTATTTCCAGCAACTCCATACCTGGTTGTATAACACCGCCCAGGGTGTTGATCATGACCTGCTTGACCTTACCCTTGACTGGTGAACGCACCGCGGTACGGGTTACCCGATCTTCCAGTGCTATGCTTGTCTCCTGCAGCTGAGAGAGTTCTGCAAGCACCTCATTCAGTTCCACATGGGCCTCGTTCTGAAAACGAATTAAAATCTCAGAGACCTTTTGCTCTGCCTCTTCAAGACGGGATTTCATGCGCGGGATAGTCAAACTGGCTGTCTCGAGTTCCCCCTCCAGCTCACTGACCTCCTTTTCAAGGCGTAGGATTTCGACTTCAGATATTGCCCCAGCCTTCAATAATGGCTTGGATAGATTCAGCTCTTTATTGACTAGTGACAGATTGCGTTTCACTCTTGCGCTTTTCACATTGAGTTCATTGATTTCCTGACGTATCTGTTCAACCTGCTTGGACAGAATCGATCGATTGGTCTGTAACTCTTTTTGGCGTGAATTAAACAGGCCCTGTTCCTGGTTTATCAGGGCTGGATATTTGCCAGCCAGACCAGGAGGTGCCTCGAATGCCTGATTATGGGTCTCAGCCTGCAGCCTGGCGGCTTTTGCCTTCAGTGCCCAGAACTGTAACCGGGTCTCCCTCAAGGAAGAGGAGAAACGCGTGTCATCCAGCTGCATCAATACCTGTCCCTGCTCTACGGTGTCGCCAGCCTGCACATATAGAGCAGAAAGAATCCCCCCTTCTAGATTCTGAATGACCTGGATCTGGCTGGAGGGGATTACCTTACCGACCCCCCTTGTCACCTCATCCAGCTCAGCCCAGCTGGCCCAAACGATGGCCAGAATGAAGATAAAAAACACCATCCATAGTATGGTGCGCCCACCCCGGGGTGTCTGCACCAGCAGCGCTACAGTTTTATCGTCCATGAAATCCTTATCCCCGTTACCTGCCATTTCAGGTTTGAAGGACAGTTGTTCCGCCTGCATGCCTGCTTCTATTTTTTGAGACTGAGTATTCACCCTTTGATCCAATCTACTCTCTATTTCGTTCACTTGGCAGCGATACCACCACGGCTCTGTTTCAGGGCTTCAAGAACTTGCTCCTTCGAACCATCGGCAATGACCCGGCCGGCATCGATAACGATCAGGCGATCGACCAGGTCTAGCAGCGACGAACGATGGGTTACCAGGATCAAGGTTTTATCCTTCGCATACACAGAAAGCTGTCGCTTCAGGAGCGCCTCGGTACTGTTGTCCATGGAGTTGCTGGGCTCATCCAACATGAGCACAGGAGGGTCGAGCAGCAGTGCACGGGCGATGGCGATGGCCTGACGCTGCCCACCAGAAAGCTGTTCACCCCGCTCTCCCACCTGCATATCGAAGCCATGTGGGTGTTGATTGACGAAATCCATCACCCCGGCAATCTTTGCCACCTCCAGTATCTCGTTGTCATCCGCATAGGGGGCACCGAGAACAATATTCTCCCTGACACTGCCATAAAAGAGCATGATGTCCTGCGGCACATAACCGATACTGCGCCGAAGATCTGCGGGATCTACCTGGCGCAGGTCTGCACCATCGATGCGTACAGCACCGGAGTCGGGATCATAGAGACCCAGCATGAGCTTCTCGATTGTGGTCTTGCCCGATCCCACCTTGCCGATGATTGCGACCTTCTCACCGGCGGATATCGTCAAGGAGATATTTCTTAATGCCACCTTCTCTTCACCCGGATAGCTGAAGCTGACATCATCCAGTTCAATATCACCTTGGAACTGCTCCCGGCTGAGGAAGGATTTGTCTTCCGGTCGTTCGATAGGCAGTTCCATCACATTGTTGAGGCTACCCAGTGCGGTCTTCGCCTGATAATAGCGAACAGCCAGATTCGCCACCTGGGCCATTGGAGCCAAGGCACGCCCCACCAAAATCACACCGGCGATCAAGGCCCCCATGCTGAGCTCTCCTTCAGCTATCAGATAGACCCCGAGAACAACAATTCCAACTTGAGACATCTGTTGGAAAAAGGTTGCTACATTGGAAACCGAAGCTGACAGCAGACGGGACCGAACACCCCAGTGGGCGATATGACCAGTCAGTTGCTCCCACTTTCGCTGCACCTCACTCTCGGCACCCAGATGTTTTATTGTCTCAACAGCGGTAAGGGACTCAATCAGTGTCGCCCCCTTTTGCGCCGATGCGCGATAGGTCGCTTCGACCGAACGCCGGAGTGGCGATTGGATCAATATCCCATACACAATCACAATGGGTATGCAGACCAGGGGTACATACACCAATGGCCCGCCGATAAACCAAATGACCAGGAGAAACAGCAGAACAAAGGGTAGATCGACCAGGGTTACAACAGTGGCCGAGGTAATAAAATCCCGGATACTTTCGAACTCGCGCAGATTGTTGGCAAAAGCGCCTACCGAGGGCGGACGCGCCGCCATCTTGATACCGAGAACACGCTCGAACAGCATCGCGGAAAGCAAGATATCCGACTTTTTCCCAGCGACATCGATGAAGTACCCGCGCAGGCTCCGCATAATCACATCAAATGAATAGACGATGGCTATGCCAATCGCCAGCACCCAAAGGGTCTCGATGGCATTGTTCGGCACTACCCGATCATAGACGTTCATAATAAACAGCGGACTCGCCAAAGCGAACACGTTGATAAGAAATGACGAGACCAGCACATCTCGATAGATGCGCCATGATTTTACCAGTGTCCCCCAAAACCAATGGCGTGAGTGTAGTCTCAAAACCTCGGGAGAACGGTCATCGAAGCGGTGCTCAGAACGGATAAAGATCGCATATCCCGAGTATTGCTGCTCGAGTTCATCCAAGGCTATCTGATGCGTGCCTTCACCACTCTCAGGCTGCATAACGGTCAACTGCTCGGCATCTTCACTGCGTTCCATCAAGACACAGCTCTGCCTGTTGTTGAGCAATAACACCGCCGGCAGCACCAGGGAGCTTATTTTCTCTATTGGTCTTTGGACTACCCTGGCACTGAGTTGAGCCCGCTCTGCAGCACGCAGAAAAAGCTCGGGTGTCAGGCGATGATTCTCCAGGGGCAGCCCGGCGCGTAACGCATCATGGGAGTGGACACGCCCATAATAGCGGGTTAAAAAAACCAGACAATCCAATAGCGGATCATCAAATGCAGATCCATCAGTGGGATGTTTCCACTCCTCCGTTACATCCTGTTGCTGTTGTTGTGCTTTAATATCTGACATGGATTGTTTTGTGACACTTGTTAGGAATCTCTATGCTGTATGCTAAACGCGATACCGATGGCAATATCATCAACCTGTCCGATACGCCCACTGCAGATGCGGATGAAGTAGTCAATGCCACCGATGATGAGGTTATCGGGTTTATCTTCAACAACAGCTCCACAACCCTTTCAAAAAAAATACTCTCAGAGACCGATTCAGGGATGATACGTATCGTCGAGGATCTGATTGAACTGCTCATCCAAAAGAATCTGATCATGTTCACCGATCTGCCTAATGCCGCGCAGCAAAAGATCTTGATGCGCAATCAGATTCGCTCAGTATTCCAACCTGGCGATCCACTCCTCGTCGACGATGACGAACTCCTTTGATTGATTAGCGTCACACGAACTAAATTCTTTAATTATCGTGCAGTTGCAGATCAATACAAGCAAACCGCAAGTGACATGCCGAGAAGCAACGATTACTCAGGTTTGGCCAAGAAGTAACCCTGCCCGCCGTCCAGGTTGAGCTGTTGCAGAGTCGCCCAGACCTGTTCCGTCTCCACGGCCTCTCCCACCACCTTGATCTCCAGTCCGTGTGCGATATAGACCAATGCCTGGATAAAAAACTGGTTTTCCGCACTCGCCTGTAGCTCCCTGAGGTAACTGCCATCGATCTTCAGATAGTCGACTTTGATGGTTTTCAAGTAGCCGAATGCACTCTGGCTACGTCCAAAATGGTCAAGGGAGAAGGCCGCGCCATAGCGTCTGATCACTTGGATAAAGGCTCTGACCTCTTCGAGCTGTGAAACAGCGCCATACTCCGGCATCTCAAAGATCAGGCGCCGGGCAACATCCCTATTATCTGCCAACTGCTGCTTTAACCAACCCAATATTCTATTATTTTTCATACAGATAGGTGAAATATTGATGGTGTATCGAGTATTCTCCTTGGCCTCGCCGCGCAGACGCTGAATCACTTTACCGATCACCATCCGGTCGATCTCAGGGGTCAAACCCAATCTATCCGCATGGGGGATAAACAGGCCCGCGGATAGCAGCCGAGTCCCGCCTTGCTCATCCTCCTCCCTGATACGAACATAGACCTCATGATGCAGCACAGATTTGTCACGGCAGGCAAACACCGGTTGGAACTGGAGTACGAATCTGTCATCCCGCAATGCGTGCAGGATCGTCGACTTCCAATCCGATCCCCCTCTAACCTTGGATATCTCGAGCTCACCCGGCATGTAGAGATGCCATGAATTAGCACCCTCGCTTTGTGCCGTACGCAGTGACATATCCGCTTGTGACAACAACTCTGAGACATTCTGTGCACCGTCATAGGAGGCCAAACCTATATGCCACAGATCCTGGCTCTCCCCATGGTTGGGATCGGCAAGACCGGACAATCCGGATGAGAGGGTTTCACCCAGCTTGGATGCATCCGCCAAATGCATATCCTCGACAAACAGTGCGAAGTCTCCTCCAGTCAGATGCGCCAGATGGCCCTTGGCTATGGATTCATTGATCGCCTGCAAGGCGCCAGCGGTCCGCTTCAGCAGGTCATCCCCGGCCTGATAGCCGTGAGTATCATTAATCTCCTTGAGCTTTTCGACTTGGATCAGCGCCAATACGCCGGTGGAACACTCCTCCGGTGAAAGTAAAAGGTTGTTGACGGTATTGAGGAAGAAGCGCTTATTGGTAAGACCCGTCACCGGATGACGGGATGCCTGGCGCTGCAAACCTTCGGTCAACCGCTCCAATCTTTCAATCATCTGCTTGACCTTGGTGGACATCCGGTTCATCGCCAGGACGATGCGCCTCAGATCCAAGGTTTTGGGCAGTTTCTCGATGGTGGGAAATTCCCGATTAACAATGGCATTCGCCTGTCGCTCCACCTGCCTGAGGGGTTTAAGTACCAGCTGTAGGGTGAATACGCCCAGTAACAGCACCACCAATGCACTGATCAGAAACCAGCGGAAGATCTCCACACTGTTCTCCCACAGCTGACGATGGGCAAAACCTGGATGGCTCTGTACCACCACCTTACCGGCCTGCACCCAACCTGACATCACGATGGCTTCGCCGATCGGCGTGCTGAGTGGAAACTGTTCGATAAACCATGGGGGAACTCCCTCAAGGGTGAGCGCCAGTTTACGTTCCACCAGTGGCTCTCCCTGCATATCCTGAATCACCACAAGACGGTAGTATCCCCGATCGAAGATAGCGTCGGTCATGGATGTGACTGTGGCAAGATCCCCCTCAGCCATGTGCTTCGAAATCGACAGTCCCAGTGAGGTCGCCGTGTCCTGGGCATGGGATTCCAATTGTGACTCGAGATAGGCACGCGTATTTTGCACACTGATGAAGAAGGTACCGGTAAACACCAGAATCAACAACACAGTGATCAAAATTATCAATTGTCGTGACAATGTCATGAGCTTTCCATCCTATACCGATCGATGATGACAGCATCGATGTTCTATTGAAAACAAATTATCAAATCCATCTCCGTCCATTGAGTATTTTTCTTTCACCGTTTTGCCTCCTGCTCCATTCTTTTCTTTAACTCCTGCCATAGACTGAGCCGGGTTGAAGGACCCACCTTTTTCCCTTTACCCAAACTTTTCGCCAACCATAGACCGTCGGCATTGAAGCTATACACTGGGGTAAGGTCCAGGCGGTTGCTGGCAGACAGCAGCTGGGGATTGAGATTATCCAACACCTTGGGTATCGAGGATGGTTGAGGATAGTAGGTCAAGACCATGTGGGACTGATTCAACTTAACCGATTTAACATACATGATGCGCAACTTATCTTCCGCCACCCCCATCTCCTTCAAGGTGAAGTATTTGGCGATTGAGTAGTCCTCGCAGTCACCGCCCTCATGCACCAGCAGTTCCAAGGGGGTTGCCCAATAGTCCTCCTTACCCCACAGGTCGGCATCGGATTGATAGGGAATTTGATTAAAGAAATCGTTGACCCGTCTTAACTTCTCGATATCATCGGCCTGATGATTCTCGACCATCAAACGACGCCAGGATGCAACCCGATCCCCTGCCTGATCACCAAAATTCTGTTTCGCCCAAGCGATTACCTCATCCGTCAGATCGATGCTTTCAGCAAAGGCAATCGCCACACCCAGCCAGAGTATCGCAGAGATCAGCAAGGCTGGAATGGATCGTTGTCTATGTTCCTTTAAGCGCAAATAACCCGTCACCAATACACTCGAATTCCAGCGGTTGGCTGTAAGATGGTCCCAGGAGATCCCGGGATTTAGGGCCTGTTAACAGGTCCTTGGGAAGACTTGCGAATAACTGGATATTTCGAAGGTAGGCTCGCCGCGATTTTAATTCTGAATCGCAACAAGGATGCCGCAGAGACTCATTCTGGCACACTCCAGTACTTCCATAGCTTCCATAGGAATATGTCGACTGTCCGATCGATATCTTGATGCTGTGGAAGGGCCTTGGTGCCAATAAGCAACGCCCTCTCGAGGTATGTTGCTTATTGGCATCCAGATCTCTAAGCCTGGGTCAGCAGGCTGGCATGGGCCGCCGCCAACCTGGCGACCGGCACACGAGGCGCTGAGCAGGAGACATAATTGAGCCCGGCACGATGGCAGAATGCGATCGAACTGGGATGACCGCCATGTTCACCACAGATCCCGACGCTCAAATCCTGGTTTTTCTGGCGCCCCCAATCCACTGCCAGCTGCATGAGTTTGCCGACGCCTTTCTCATCCAGCACCTCAAAGGGATTGTCTTTGAGGATATCGTTCTGGTTATACATGGGTAAGAATTTGTTCTCGGCATCCTCCCGGGAGAAGGAGAATGTGGCCTGGGTCAGATCATTGGTGCCGAAGGAGAAGAACTCCGCCTCCTCCACCAGGGAATCGGCCCGCATACAGGCCCGCACCACCTCAATCATGGTACCGAAGCGGAAGTTGATCTTGTGACCATAGTTTTTCTCCACATCGGCGCGAATCTCATCCACCATCACCTTGACCCGCTTCAACTCCTCGGCCGTGCAGACCTGGGGCACCATCATCTGCGGATGCACCTCAAGATCCTTGGCGGCACATTCCGCAGCCGCTTCCAGGATGGCGCGGATCTGCATGCTGTAGATCTCCGGGAACGTGATGCCAAGGCGTACACCACGATGGCCCAGCATGGGATTGGTCTCGGTCAGCACCCGAACCTTGCGCAGCATGGTCTGTTTCTTCTCGATCGCCTGTTCCACCAGGCTCTCATCCACCATATGGCGGAGAGAATCGGCCTCCTGCTTGGCGTGCTCAGGGTCCTGCAACAACATCATGCTGCCGGCAAGCACATTCATGCCGCGTACCGAATTGCGCAGATGATGCAGCTCATCCAGATCGCTCAGCAACTGCTGCTCAGTGGGTAAAAACTCATGGATGGGAGGATCAAGGAGTCGAATGGTCACCGGCCTGGGGGCCATCACCTCGAGGATCTCCTTGAAGTCGCTGCGCTGCATGGGCAGCAGCTTATCCAGGGCGGCCTGGCGTTGCTCCGGGGTTTCGGCGACGATCATCTCGATCACCACCGGCAGACGGTCCACCGCGTTGAACATGCGCTCGGTGCGGCACAGGCCGATCCCCATGGCGCCATACTTCAGCGCCCGGGTGGCATCGGTGGCGGTATCCGCATTCGCCATGACCCGCAGATAGGCGGCTTCATCGGCCCATCTCAGCAAGCGGTTCAACTCCTCGGTGAAATCTGGTTCCACCATGGGAATCTGCCCCAGAAAGACATTGCCGCTGCTGCCGTCGATGGTGATCATGTCGCCCTCGCGGATCACGGTAGCATGGGCCACCGCCTCCCGGCGCTGGACATCGACACTGATGCCCTCGGCCCCGGCCACACAGGGCTTGCCCATCCCCCGCGCCACCACGGCCGCATGGGAGGTCTTGCCGCCGCGGCTGGTGAGTATGCCCTCCGAGGCGAAGAAGCCATGGATATCCTCCGGCTTGGTCTCTTCCCGCAACAGGATCACCTTCTGCCCCTGCTCCTTGCCCATCAGCTCCGCCCGGTCGGCATCGAACACCGCCAGGCCGCTGGCGGCGCCAGGGGAGGCCGGCAGTCCCTGGGCGATCGGTTCGGCCTTGTTTTCATTGTTCAGTCTGGGATAGAGCATCTGTTCCAGATAGGCGGGATCTATGCGCAGCAGCGCCTGTTCCCGGTCGATCAACGCCTCCTCCACCATCTCCACGGAGGTGCGCACCATGGCCGTGGCATTCATCTTGCCGTTACGGGTTTGCAGGCAATAGAGGGTGCCACGCTCGATGGTGAACTCGAAGTCCTGTACCTCTTTGTAGTGATTCTCCAGTTTCTGGCGCAACTCCTCGAGCTGCTCCGCCATCTCCGGCATCTCGTCCGCCAACCGGGCGATCGGTTTCGGGGTGCGGATACCGGCAACAACATCCTCCCCCTGGGCATTCACCAGATACTCGCCAAACAGCTTGTTCTCCCCGGTGCCGGGATTTCGCGTGAAGGCGACCCCGGTGGCGGAGTCGTTACCCCGATTGCCGAACACCATGGTACAGACATTCACCGCTGTGCCATTGGCCATCTCCGGGGTGATGTTGAATTGCTGCCGATAGTCCACCGCACGCTTGCCCATCCAGGAGCCGAATACCGCCTTGATGGCGATCTCCAGCTGATCGTAGGGATCCTCCGGAAACGGCCTACCGGTATGCGTTTCGAACACCTTGAGAAAGCGCTCGCAGATCTCCTCCAGGTCATCCGCGGAGAGACCCACATCCTCGGTGACATGGGCGTTCTGCTTGACCGCCTCGAACTCCTCGTCAAAGGCCTCGTCCGGCACACCCAGGGCAACCTTGCCAAACAGTTGAATAAAGCGGCGATAGGCGTCATAACCGAAACGGTGATCACCGGTCTGTTCGATGACCCCCTGCAGGGTGTTGCTGTTCAGACCGAGATTGAGGATGGTGTCCATCATCCCGGGCATCGACATCGCAGAACCGGAACGCACAGAAACCAGGAGCGGATTCCCTGCATCGCCAAAACCCTTGCCGGTGGCGGCCTCCACCTGTTGCATGTGGACGCGCACAGCGTCCATCAGATTATCCGGCAGGGTCTTGGATTCATTGGCCAGGTAATCGAGACACGCCTCTGTGCTGATCACGAACCCAGGTGGTACATTCAGACCGAACTGGGTCATTTCACAAAGGTTCGCCCCTTTTCCACCCAACAATTTCTTGTCCTTGCCATCTCCTTCGTGAAATGCATAGACATGTCGTTTTTGACTCATTTTATCTTTTCCCCTCTTTTATTATCTGAGCTGGCCTGGACCAGCTCATACCATTTACCGACCACCCTGTCAGCTACTTAACTTCAGGCGATAGATAAGCGCACGCTTTTCATATCAAGCAGGTTATAATACTCCCTTTTTGTTGCTGAACAATTAACGAGATCCATGGAAAAAACCTACGACCCCCACGCCATTGAGCAGCGCTGGTACCAGACCTGGGAAACGCGCGGTTACTTCGCCCCAAGCCAGACCGGCAATGGCAGCTACTGCATCATGATTCCGCCACCCAATGTCACCGGCAGCCTGCACATGGGACATGGTTTCAACAACACCATCATGGATACCCTGATCCGCTACCACCGCATGCAGGGCGACAACACCCTGTGGCAAGCTGGCTCCGATCATGCAGGTATCGCCACCCAGATGGTGGTGGAGCGCCAGCTCGAAGCGGAGGACAAGGAACGCCATGACCTGGGAAGGGATCGATTCATCGAACGGATCTGGGAGTGGCGGAAAGAGTCCGGTGGCAATATCTCCCGTCAATTGCGCCGCCTTGGCTCCTCGCTGGATTGGCAAAACGAACGCTTCACCATGGATGAGGGGCTCTCACAAGCGGTCAAGGAGGTCTTCATCCGTCTCTACGAAGAGGGATTGATCTACCGAGGAAAACGTCTGGTCAACTGGGATCCCAAGCTGCACACCGCTGTCTCAGACCTGGAGGTCCTGTCGGAGGAGGAGTATGGCCACATGTGGCATATGCGCTATCCCCTGACCAACGGCCAGGGTCACCTGAGCGTGGCCACAACCCGTCCCGAGACCATGCTCGGCGACTGTGCGGTGGCGGTAAATCCCAGCGATGAACGCTATAAACACCTGATCGGTGAACTGCTTGAGTTGCCCCTGACCGGACGCCGCATCCCGATCATTGCCGACGAAGAGCATGTGGATCCGGAGTTCGGCACAGGTTGCGTGAAGATTACCCCTGCCCATGACTTCAACGACTATGCGGTCTGGCAGCGTCATCGGGATGAGATCACCATCAGCGAGCAGATCCATGGCGGGTTGATCAATATATTCACCGCGGATGCCGGGATACGGAAAAACGACGAGGGGGAAGGCAGCCTGATCCCGCAGCAATACATCGGTATGGACCGTTATGACGCGCGTAAGCAGATCGTCGCTGATCTCGAGCAACAGGGGCTGCTGGAGAAGATCGACGACCACAAACTGATGGTCCCCAGAGGCGACCGCTCCGGCGCAGTCATCGAACCCTTTCTCACCGATCAGTGGTACGTCAAGATCGCCCCCCTGGCCAAACCCGCCATCGAAGCGGTGGAGAGCGGAAAAATCCGCTTTGTCCCTGATAACTGGAAGAACACCTATTACGAGTGGATGCGCAATATCCAGGACTGGTGTATCAGCCGTCAGATCTGGTGGGGCCATCGTATCCCCGCCTGGTACGATGACCAGGGCAATGTCTATGTGGGCCGCTCGGAAGCGGAAGTCCGTGCCCGGCACAACCTGGATGAGAACTATCCCCTGCAACAGGACGAGGATGTGCTCGATACCTGGTTCAGTTCCGCCCTCTGGCCCTTCTCCACCCTGGGCTGGCCGGAGCAGACCGATCGGCTGAAGAACTTCTACCCCACCAGCGTACTGGTGACCGGCTTCGATATCATCTTCTTCTGGGTCGCGCGGATGATCATGATGGGGATCAAGTTCATGGATGAGGTACCCTTCAAGGAGGTCTATGTGCATGGCCTGGTACGTGACTCCCATGGCGACAAGATGTCCAAATCGAAGGGAAACGTGCTCGATCCTATCGATCTCATCGACGGCATCGAGCTGGAAAAACTGGTGCAGAAGCGCACCAGCGGCATGATGCAGCCACAGCTGGCGAAAAAGATCGAAAAACTGACCCGCAAGGAGTTTCCCGAGGGCATCCCCAGCTTCGGCACCGATGCCCTGCGTTTTACCTTTGCCGCCCTTGCGGCAACAGGCCGGGATATCAAATTCGACCTGGGGCGCATCGAGGGCTATCGCAACTTCTGCAACAAACTGTGGAACGCCACCCGCTATGTCATGATGAATGTGGAGGGGCAGGATTGTGGTGTGCAAGGGGTGAAAACCGGGCACTCCGAACCTGCCGCCGCCCTGGAGCGGTCCGCCGCAGACCGCTGGATCATGTCACGCCTGCAAAAGACCAAGCTGGCCGTGGCGGAGGCCATCGAAGGCTACCGCTTCGATCATGCCGCCCAGGCGATCTATGAGTTCACCTGGAATGAGTATTGCGACTGGTACCTGGAGCTGAGCAAGCCGGTACTCAACGACGACAACGCCTCGGATGCGGCCAAGCGCGGCACCCGTCGCACCCTGGTCAGGGTATTGGAAAACCTGTTGCGTCTGACCCATCCGATCATGCCTTTTATCACCGAAGAGATCTGGCAGCGGGTTGCCCCCATCGCCGGTGTAATCGATGCAGGGCAGGATGGCGCAACCATCATGCACCAGCCCTTCCCCACCCAGCGCGAATCGCTCATCAACGAGGAGGCTGAGAGAGAGATGGCCTGGGTGATGCAGTTCATTCTCGGCATTCGCAAGATCAAGGGCGAGATGAACATCGCCCCCGGCAAACCGGTGCCTGTGATCCTGGCCAATGCCAGTGGGCGTGACAAGGCACTGGCAGAACAACATCGCCATTTCCTCGACTTCCTCGCCCGCACCGAGTCGATCCAAGTCCTGGCCAAAGGTGAGGATGAGCCGGAGTCGTCCACGGCACTGGTCGGCGACATGAAGGTACTGATTCCCCTTGCCGGGTTGATCGACAAGGAGGCGGAGAGCAAGCGTCTGGAGAAGGAGATCGGGCGTATGCAGAACGATGTGGAGCGCATCGAAAAGAAACTGGCCAATCCCAACTTCGTCGACAAGGCGCCTCAGGCTGTTGTGGACAAGGAGCGTGAAAAACTGGCGGATAGCAAAGGCGCCCTTGAAACCCTGCAACTGCAGTTGGAAAAGATCAGAAAGCTGTAGCCATCAACACACCCTCCCCCTAAGGGAGGGTGATATAAAAACCAAGTCGCAATTGAATGCGACTAGACTCAAAATCATACTTGATCATCCACCATGATCAGTCATGCGGTGGTAGCTGCGAGAATTGAGTAGTGGCTTGAAAAGCTATTAAGTTGCGGTGTTCGCTGCGCTCAAAGATTTAATATCCCCCTCTCCCTGGCCCTCTCCCGCGAGGGGAGAGGGAATGCACGGATCAAGGCTGTTCTTGAACAGAAAGCGTGTCTACCAACTGACATGAAACTTTGGATACACTCTATAAGAACGTCCCCTCTCTCTGGCCCTCTCCCGCGAGGGGAGAGGGAATGCACGGATCAAGGCTGCTCTTGTACAGAAAGCGTGTCTACCAACTGACATGAAGCTTTGGATACACTCTAATAAGAACGTCCCCTCTCCCCTCGCGGGAGAGGGCCAGGGAGAGGGGGAACCAACAACCCGTGAACGAAGTGAACTCATTCATTCAGAATTAAAAAAACCATCACCCAATACTGCTGTTAATAAGAGGAGGACCAATGCCCCATCTACAATTCGATATCAACAAAACAGCATCGGATATAGAAAAACAGATAATTGCTTCTGAGGTACGCACCCTGTTTGCAGAGGTGATGGAGACCGGCATGGATCACATTGCGGTTTCGATTCGTGAATTCGGCACCTACAATCTTTCAATCGGCCGCGTGGAAGAGCCGGAACAAGGCGTTGCACTTATTAATGCGGACATTCGAAGCGGTCGCACCCTGCAGCAGCGCAGGGACCTGGCATTGGGCTTTATGGCGATCATCAACAGAACCCTGGCGATACCCCAGGAGCATATCTATGTCACCTTCACCGAACACAAGGGAGAGGATTTCCATCTGTTTGAAAAATATCTGGCAAGTTGGCAGCAGGGAGAGAATCCCCTGGCAGACTAATCGTCAAGCCTCCCTTGATAACATCTTGTTGACGGCGTTGTCGGAATGGTTTTGTGGCCATTCGCGGTAATTCGCGTCCATTTGCGGTGAATATTTCCTTCATCCCACTACATGGTGGGACTGAGCCCAAGCACGATATCGAAGTTGCCGGCCAATGCCCCCGACTCGATCTCAGGCGCCGCCTCAAGAGGTACGATTATCGAATCCCTGGCTTTTCGATTACGCACTCTGTTGAGAATAAAGTCGTTATCGTTTTCCGCCTCCCCTGCCACGTACATCTGAGTGGTGAAGCTCTCGAATCCTATACCTAGCACACGAACGTGGATATGCGGCGTACGACCGGGATAGGCGACGGGTCGGATAGTGCGAAATCTGTAGCCACCGCTGCTGTCCACAAGGGTACGACCGAATCCCTGGAAATTGGCATCGGCAACACCGCCGCGATCCCTCGGGTGGTGGTAGAAGCCAAAGGCATCACACTGCCATATCTCAATCTGTGCATTTCTAATCGGGCGACCACTGGTATCCAGCAGGCGTCCGAAAATGTGGGTTACCTGACCCTCGGCGGGACTCTCACTGCCCTCCACATCGACCAGGTTGTTATCACTGTCCAAGGGTATCCGGGTTGGGTAGAAAGGTCCCGAAGTCTGACGGGGGGTCTCAATCAAAGCTGCGCTGAGGGAGGCTCCGGGGAGCAACGAGAGGGAGGCGAGCGAAGCTGTGTTGAGGAGCAACTCGCGGCGATTGTAGTTGCGTTTCATCTTCTCTCTCCAACTGTAAACAGATTGCCCTGTTGTTATGAGATCTGCAGTCACAACCTCATGTTTCGTATAAATCCGATCCTCTATGCAGGCAAAGAATTCACTTTCGTTTACCAACTATCCAATACACTCTCAGTCTACAAAACATTGGCAGTGCAAATTCCATCCAATCCTAATGTTATTTGGTTAAACCCATGTTTTTTTGAGAGATATTTGCAGCTAATGTTCGATTAGCCATGACCATGTCGCGATTCGTCTGTGTTGCGACACAGGGTTAAGCCGGGAGCCGGCAGCGGAATATCCTCTTCAGGGTGGAGTGATCGACAGCCAGGTAGTGAGAATAATGGACGGAATCACTTGCCATATGCGGAAATATACTGATAATGGCGGGTTTCCCAGCCGGGCCTTGTGCTATAATCCGCCCGGTTTTGTTAACAGGTTGAGCATTTATCGTATGGCGAAAGAAGATTTTATCGAGATGGAAGGCACGGTCATTGAGACCTTGCCAAACACCATGTTCCGTGTGGAACTGGAGAACGGTCACGTGGTGACGGCCCATATTTCCGGCAAGATGCGTAAGCACTACATCCGCATACTCACTGGAGATAAGGTCACAGTGCAGTTGACTCCTTACGATCTGTCCAAGGGACGTATCACCTATCGCGCACGCTGATAACGATCAGTTATCATCCAATGTGGTATCGGGCACCTGCTCCCCGATAATATCAAACTGCAGCTTATCATCCGCCACATCGACCTTGACCACTCCTCCACCGGCCAGCTTACCGAACAACAGCTCCTCCGCCAGGGGTTTCTTGATCTCATCCTGAATCAACCTTGCCATCGGGCGGGCGCCCATCTTCGGATCATAGCCATGTTCCGCTAGCCATACCCTGGCTTCCGCTTCGATCACCAGACTGACATGTTTCTCCTGTAGCTGCCCCTCCAGCTCGAAGATGAATTTATCCACCACCTTGGCGATATGCTCAGGTGTGAGGCCGGCGAACTGGATGATTGCATCCAGACGGTTTCTGAACTCGGGGGTGAACATCTTTTTGATCGCTTCCATGCCGTCGCTACTATGATCCTGCTTGGTGAAACCGATGGACGAGCGGCTCATCTCCTGGGCACCGGCATTGGTGGTCATGATGATCACCACATTGCGGAAGTCGGCCTTGCGACCATTGTTGTCGGTTAGGGTACCGTGATCCATCACCTGGAGTAAAAGATTGAAGACATCAGGGTGAGCCTTCTCGATCTCATCGAGCAACAATACACAGTGAGGATGCTTGGCAATCTCCTCTGTCAACAGTCCACCCTGGTCGAACCCGACATACCCTGGCGGTGCACCGATCAGCCTGGAAACGGTGTGGCGCTCCATATACTCGGACATATCGAAGCGGATCAGTTCCATAGAGAGGATCCTCGCCAGCTGGCGACTGATCTCGGTCTTACCGACACCGGTAGGACCGGTGAAGAGAAAGGAACCAACCGGCTTACCCTCATTGACCAGGCCGGAGCGATTCATGCGGATGGCAGCCGTCAGGGCATCGATGGCCGGATCCTGTCCAAATACGACCAGCTTGAGATCCCGGGTAAGATTGCGCAGGGCCTCGGTATCGGATGTGGAGACCTTCTTCGGCGGAATCCGCGCAATCTTCGCCACAATGGCCTCAACCTCATCCACATCAATGACCTTTTTCCGCTCCTCTTCCGGTTGCAGCTGTACATTCGCGCCAGCCTCATCGATGACATCGATCGCCTTATCGGGCAGATGACGGTCGTTGATATATTTATCCGAGAGTTCCGCGGCGCTGTTCAAGGCATCCTGGGTATACTCGATATGGTGATGTTCCTCGAAACGGGTTTTCAGCCCCTTCAGGATCTCCACCGTCTCAGCCACAGTGGGCTCTTCCACATCGATCTTCTGGAAACGCCGGGCCAGGGCGCGATCTTTCTCAAAGATCCCCCTGAACTCCTGGTAGGTCGTGGAACCGATACAACGCAACTCCCCGGAGGCCAGCACCGGTTTGATCAGGTTCGAGGCATCCATAACCCCACCGGATGCAGCCCCTGCGCCGATGATGGTATGTATCTCATCGATAAACAGCACCACATCCTTTTCCCGTTTCAGTTCCGCAAGCACCGCCTTCAGGCGTTTCTCAAAATCACCGCGGTATTTTGTACCCGCAACCAGGGTCCCAAGATCGAGGGCGTAGATGGTGGCATTGGCAAGTACGTCGGGCACCTCACTATCTACGATCTTCTTCGCCAGACCCTCTGCAATTGCGGTTTTACCTACACCTGCCTCTCCCACCAGTAACGGGTTGTTTTTGCGCCGCCGGCAGAGTATCTGGATGGTGCGCTCGACCTCCTGCAGACGACCGATCAAGGGATCGATCTTGCCCTGTTCCGCAAGTTGATTCAGATTGGAGGCATAACTCTCCAATGGGCTCGTCTGACCATCACCCTTGGACTCACTGGATAGATCGGCTGGTGTCTCTTCCTGGCTTGCGCCGTCGACCTTGGATATGCCATGGGATATATAGTTAACAACATCCAGTCGACTCACATGTTGTTCATTCAGAAAAAACACCGCCTGTGAGTCCTGCTCATTGAATATGGCGACTAGCACATTGGCGCCCGTGACCTCATTTTTACCGGATGATTGGACATGGAATACAGCCCTCTGCAGCACTCGCTGAAATCCCAGGGTGGGTTGAATCTCCCTGTCATCCCCATCGGGTATGAGCGGTGTCGTCTCGTCGACAAAACTGCTGATGTTTTTTCGCATGCTCTCAATATCCGCTCCACAGGCACGCAGCACCGCGACAGCGGTGGGATTGTCCAACAGGGCAAGCAATAGATGATCCACCGTCATGAATTCATGATGCCTTTCTTTGGCATTCTTGAATGCTTGATTCAGGGTAAATTCCAACTCTTTGTTTAACATCTCAGAAACTCCATATAGCTCCGCTCAGGTCTCCTCCATGGTGCACATCAGCGGATGCTGGTTGCTGCGAGAGTAATCATTGACTTGTGACACCTTTGTTTCAGCCACGTCTTTCGTAAATACGCCACACACCCCAACACCGCGGGTATGCACATGAAGCATCACTCGGGTCGCCTTCTCCCGGTCCATGTTAAAGAAGGTTTCCAAAACCAAAACCACGAATTCCATGGGTGTAAAGTCATCATTCAGGATAATAACCTTAAACAATGGAGGTTTTTTGAGTTTCGGTACTGCCTCCTGTAATGCTAGACCGTCTTCGTGTGATGTTTGTTCTCGATTACTCATAATGGCTGATTCTAGCAGGCCAATATGGCCTGAAAAGCGGAATTATATTCGGGATATTTGGTTCAACTCAGAAGATATGGTGGATGCAGTTAGCGAAACAATATCTTAGCGAAATCGAGAATAAGATTCGAATGCCAAGCTGTTTGAAAGTTGCATTCCTGCTTAATGAGCGTAGTCCTCTCTCTTCAGGCCAGTATCCTCTCATTACCACTTATTGGGTATATGCTGCCTAGGGATTCTTCGTATGGATAGACCCGATATATTAGGGAAAACACCAATAACAACCTAATAACTTTTAGAAAATTTACATATTTGTTGACCGATGACGAGAGAACACTATACTTCTCCCTACAGTGTTGATAATAGTTCCCATTTTAGAAGGATCAGCAACACTTTAATTAGGGCTGTTATATTGACGCCCACTGTTTTTAACTAATGGCTGGTACTTGGGCAGGTGGACAGAGCAGTTTCGAGCCTCTCTGCAAAATAACAGGTAGCGGGTTACTGTTGGGATTTTTTTACATTGAGGCTTTGTAGAGACACTTAAACAATCCAATAGAAATCTCTTCTAACCGGTTTTTTTTAATATCTCTCCCTGCCGCATGCGCTCTAAATCTCAACCGCGAAGCTACTACCACTCCACCCTCCCGGGTCTTCGATAGTGAGGAGTAATAGCTATGGCGACTGGAGTCGTAAAGTGGTTTAACAACGCCAAGGGCTACGGTTTTGTAACCCCGGAAGATGGAGAACAGGACGTTTTCGTCCACTTTTCATCAATTGAGATGGATGGATACAAAACCTTGAAGGAGGGTCAGAAGGTCCAATTTGAGATCAGTCAAGGACCCAAAGGACTTCATGCAACCAATATCCAACGGGTTGCAGCAAGCGAATAGACCTGACAATAGCTGATCGCCTGATCAGTAAAAGACGAAGCCGGTTCGGTGATCCCGATCCGGCTTTTTTCATTCCCCAATTCTGACTCGGCCCAAGACCGCTTGATCCGCGGCGCCAATCACCACTCAGGGTCAGCTGTCCGACGCGTGAGGCACATGGGAGAATGACAGGTTCCAGTTTCACCACTGCGGTACTATCATAACGCCTTTTATCCAGGCAAATCGGGATCTACCGCGGTTACCCTAGAATGCTGATTCTTTTCAATAAACCCTATGGGGTCCTGACACAGTTTTCCGACACCGAGGGACGTGAGACCCTTGCCGACTACATCTCCGTAAAGGGGATCTACGCTGCCGGGCGACTCGACCGGGACAGCGAAGGTCTGCTGCTGCTCACCGATGACGGCAGATTACAACACCGCCTGACTGCCCCCAGTCGTAAGCGTTGGAAGCGCTACTGGGTTCAGGTTGAGGGTGTGGCGGATCCCACGGCCATCACTCGACTGCAACAGGGCGTCAACCTGAAAGATGGTCCAACCCTGCCGGCAAAGGTCAAACGGATGGATGAACCCAACCTTTGGCCGAGGAACCCGCCTATACGCCACCGGGCATCAATCCCCACCTCCTGGCTGGAGATTCAGCTTTGTGAGGGACGAAATCGCCAAATCCGCCGTATGACGGCGGCAGTCGGATACCCTACCCTGCGCCTGATTCGTGTCGCAGTTGACCGCTGGCGCCTGAAGAACCTCCAACCTGGTGAGTGGATCATCATCGGTGACAGCGAAGAGAAATCGGATCAAGCCAGAAATAGGCAGAACCATGCCAGATAAAGGCAGAGTCATAGTCGGTCTCTCCGGTGGTGTGGACTCATCCGTCGCCGCCTTACTGTTGCAACAGCAGGGCTACCAGGTCGAAGGTCTGTTCATGAAGAACTGGGAGGAGGATGACAGTGCTGATTACTGTTCCGCGACGGAAGACCTGGCTGACGCTCAGGCGGTGGCCGATTGTCTGAAGATACAACTGCATACAGTCAACTTTTCCACCGAGTATTGGGACCGGGTTTTTGCCTATTTTCTTGCTGAGTATGGCGCCGGCCGAACCCCCAACCCGGATGTGCTATGCAACCGTGAAATCAAGTTCAAGGCCTTTCTCGACCACGCTATGGATCATTTACAGGCGTCCACTATCGCAACCGGGCACTATGCCGCAGTAGCCAGGGATGGGGCGGGCTATCAACTGCAGAGGGCCGCGGATGAGGATAAGGATCAAACCTACTTTCTCTATATGCTGGGCCAAAGAGCCTTGAGTCACAGCCTTTTTCCCCTCGCCCGGTTGAGTAAACATCAGGTCAGGGAGATTGCACAAAAGGCGGGGTTTCCCAATCATAAAAAGAAGGACAGCACCGGCATCTGCTTCATTGGTGAACGTAAGTTCAGGGATTTCCTGCAACGTTTTCTGGCGGCGCAGCCCGGCGATATCGAGGATCCCGAAGGCAATATCATCGGTCGCCACCAGGGTTTGATCTACTATACCCTCGGGCAACGGCAGGGATTGGGCATAGGCGGCCGGCGAGACTCAGTCGAGGCCCCCTGGTTCGTGGCAGCAAAGGATATTGGAAGAAATGTCCTGATTGCGGTACAGGGTCATGATCACCCCTTGCTGATGTGCGATCTCCTCACCGCCAATCAGATGCATTGGGTAGCGGGTCAACCACCAACCGATGATCCCCTGAACTGCCTGGCAAGAATTCGACACCGTCAGCCGCTCCAGTCCTGCCGAGTCTCGGCTGGGGATGATCAACGCTATCAGGTGGAGTTCGATTCACCCCAGCGGGCGGCGACGCCAGGACAGTCGATTGTGTTCTATCACAACAACAGCTGCCTTGGAGGAGGTATCATTGAGGAGACCGAAACCGTGCCAAGTGTGGCAAATACTAACTAAGAACCAGGAATTCAATTTCCAGTAGTGAACAAACAGATGAAATACAGCGACAGTGATCGTGCAATCGCCCTTTCAGGCATATACCAGGCATCAAGCCTGGTTCAACAAGTGGCACGTCGCGGATTGGTTAACGCTGACAGTATTGCAGCAAACATCCATAGCCTGTTCCAGATCGATGCAGACAGTGTGGTGGATGTGTATGGTGGCCTGAAGGGGATCGAGCCTGGTCTTCGGCTAACCTATCGTCAATTGAGTGGTGAAGAGACACGGGATGATGAACTGACCCGCTATCTGCTCGGGATTATCCAACTGGAACGTAAACTCAGTCGCCATCTGGATCGCCTGGAACAGATAAAGCACGGTCTTACAACCATCGCCCAAAGGCTGGTCCACTTCCCAGCCACACACAGTAATATTCTTGGCGCCCTGGCGGAGATCTATGCTGACAATATCAGCCAGCTCTCTCCCAGAATCATGGTGAGTGGAGAGCCTGTTTACCTGCAGAACAGCGACAATGTAAATAAAATCCGCGCCTTGCTGCTGTCCGGCATCAGGGCAGCCACCCTGTGGCGACAGACCGGTGGTAAACGCAGGCAGCTTTTATTTGTGCGCAGACGCTACACCAATGCTTGCAAACAACTCCTTGACAACCTCCAACTGGACTTACAAGCAAACAGCTCATCCAAAAGGGAAAAATAGTCGCGCGTGGTTGCGTAGATCCATGCGATCAATGTGAAAAAAGGTTAACTCATCACACTAAGTGACAGATTATAAGCAGCATTTCAATGTATAAATAGGAACCGCGGTAGTAACCACTGTGGAATTGATTACATATTTGAACATTGAGGGAATATGATTATGAGCAACACCAAACTTGTACTAGCATTAAGTGGCCTGTTCGCCCTGACAGCTTGCAGCCAATCCAGTGATCCGGAATCCTCCTCCACTACCCAAGAGATGAAATACTCTGCAACCAATATCACAGACAAGGTCGCCGAAGCCGGTAAAGAGACATGGGAAAAAACCAAAGAGGTCAGTAAAGACGCGGCGGATGCGGTTGTTGATACCAGCAAGGAGGTCTATGAAAACACCAAGCAGGCCGCCAGCGAGATGGGCAGCGCGGTAAAAGAGGAGACAAAAGAGGTCGTTTCAGCAGTTGGTGAAAAGAGTGCTGAGGTTTATGATGCAGCAAAAACCAAGACAGGCGAGGTGGTGGACGCCACCAAAGAGAAGAGTGCGGAAGTTATGGATAACATGAAAAATGAATAACAACCTTCTGATTTTCAAACCGTAGGAGAGCCTAATGAGTAGCAGCTTTGGTGCGGAAAGTGAACTTTCGGTCAATGGCAACAGCTATCAGATATTTCGTCTGGATAGCCTGAAAAACACACATCGCCTGCCCTTTTCGATTCGCATTCTGCTGGAAAACCTTCTCAGGCATGAGGATGGCGTGACCGTGACCGCCGACGACATCCAGGCTGTTGCAAATTGGGATCCTCAGGCTGAGCCGAACAGGGAGATTCAGTACCGCCCGGCTCGCGTGCTCATGCAGGACTTTACCGGGGTTCCTGCGGTGGTTGATCTTGCTGCCATGCGCGATGCCATGGTGGGCCTGGGCGGTGACGCCTCCATGATCAATCCACTGCAGGCAGCGGAACTGGTCATCGATCACTCTGTGCAGGTTGACCATTTCGGCGATGCCAGTGCCTTCGAACTCAACGCCAAATTGGAATTTCAACGCAACAAGGAGCGTTACCAGTTCCTGAAATGGGGTCAGGGGGCCTTCTCGAGCCTCAAGGTCGTCCCTCCCGATACCGGTATCGTGCATCAGGTGAACCTGGAGTATCTGGCCCGGGTCATCTATGGGGAAGAGAAAAATGGCGTACTCCAGGCCTTCCCCGATACCCTGGTCGGAACCGATTCCCACACCACCATGATAAATGGTATCGGTGTGTTGGGATGGGGCGTGGGTGGCATCGAGGCCGAGGCCTCCATGTTGGGTCAACCGATCTCGATGCTCGTTCCCAAGGTGGTGGGGGTCAAACTCACGGGAGTATTGCCCGAGGGCTGCCTGGCAACCGATCTCGTCTTAACCATCGTGGAGCGCCTGCGTGAACATGGTGTGGTAGGTAAGTTCGTGGAGTTCTACGGACCCGCGATTGCATCCATGCCAATGGGTGATAGAGCAACCATCGCCAACATGGGACCGGAGTACGGTGCCACCTGCGGCCTTTTTCCCATCGATCAGGAGACCCTTGACTATCTGCGATTGACCAACCGCAGTGATGACCAGGTCGCTTTGGTGGAGGCCTATGCCAAGGCGCAGGGGATGTTTCACACCCCAGACTCGCCAGAGGCAGAGTACAGTGAGACCCTGGAGATCGATCTGTCACAGATAGAACCCAGCCTTGCCGGCCCCAAACGCCCCCAGGACCGGATCTCACTGAAAGACGCCAAAGCGGATTTCGTCGAAGCGGTAAAGGTCTTCAACGGTGGTGAATATCAATCGGTCTCCACCAATATCCATGGTGCATCCGCCGATATCGGCGATGGTGCCGTGGTGATCGCAGCGATCACATCCTGTACCAATACCTCCAATCCCACGGTTATGATCGGCGCGGGTCTGCTGGCTCAGAAGGCAATCGCTCATGGCCTCACCGTCAAACCCTGGGTCAAGACCTCTCTCGGCCCTGGTTCCCGGGTGGTGATGCAGTATCTGGAGCAGGCGGAGCTGAACAAGCCTCTGGAGAACCTGGGATTTGACCTGGTGGGCTATGGATGCACCACCTGTATCGGAAACTCCGGCCCCCTGCCGGAGGCGGTCTCCAAGGCGATCAGCGATGGCGACCTGACAGTGGCATCAGTGCTATCGGGTAACCGGAATTTTGAAGGTCGTGTACATGCGGAAGTGCGTATGAACTATCTGGCATCCCCACCTCTGGTGGTCGCCTATGCCATTGCCGGCACCATGAATGTAGACCTCTATAGCGAGCCTTTGGGCACAAGCACCGATGGCAAACCTGTGTTTCTCAAGGATATCTGGCCATCCAGTAAGGAGATAGCCGATTGCATCGCCGCCAATCTGAATCGCGAGGCCTTCTACTGCAGTTACTCGTCACTGTTCGACGGTGACGAGCGCTGGCAAACATTGGAAGCACCCACAGGTGATAGCTTCGAGTGGGATGAAGACTCCACCTATATTCGCCACCCTCCCTATTTCGAGGAAATGTCCCTGGTAATCAAGCCACTTGAGGATATCAGCGCTGCCCGCTGCCTGGCCTGGCTGGGGGACTCCGTCACCACGGATCATATCTCTCCTGCGGGCGCGATCAAGGCCGACAGTCCTGCCGGGCTCTACTTGACCGAGAAGGGGGTCAAACCGGAAGAGTTCAACTCCTACGGCTCCCGCCGTGGCAATCACGAAGTCATGATGCGCGGTACCTTCGCCAACATCCGCCTGCGCAACAAGCTGTTCCCCGGCTCCGAGGGCGGGGTTACCCGCCATCTCCCTTCTGAGGAGGAGATGAGTATCTATGACGCCGCCATGCGCTATCGTGAGGAATCCGTACCTGTGATCATCATTGCCGGCAAGGAGTATGGATCGGGTTCCTCCCGGGACTGGGCAGCAAAGGGACCGGCCCTCCAGGGTGTGCGTGCGGTGATCGCAGAGAGTTATGAGCGCATCCACCGCACCAACCTAGTCTGTATGGGAATTCTGCCACTCCAGTTTCTTCCCGGGGAGAGTGCGGAATCCCTTGGCCTGACGGGCGATGAGAGCTTTGAGATCCCCTCCCCGGGAGATCAGACTGGGCATGAAATTCAGCTCACCGCCAGGTCAGACAGTGGCAGCGAGCGACAATTCTCCGTCAAGGTGCGTATCGATACGCCGAATGAGGTCAACTACTTCAAACACGGCGGCATACTCCCCTATGTGTTGAGAAAAATGATCCAGGAGAGCCAGTAGCGAGCCCGGCTGCAGATGCTGCATGCTGGGTTTTAGACCTCTATCGGGTATAATCCACGCTTTTTTCAACAACCTGGTGGACAGACTCCTATGGAACTCTCCTCGCTTACAGCGGTATCCCCCATCGACGGCCGATATGGCAGCAAAAGTGCCGACCTAAGACCTATTTTCAGTGAATTCGGATTGATCCGTCATCGGGTCTTGGTGGAAGTACGTTGGCTGCAGGCGTTGGCAACACATAATGACCTGCTGGAGGTATCCACCCTCAGTGAGCATGCCATCAACATCCTCGATGCTATCGTCGACAACTTCAGTGAAGAGGATGCCCGAAGGGTAAAGAATATCGAGCGCACCACCAATCACGACGTCAAGGCGGTTGAGTATTTTCTCAAGGAGAAGATTGCCGGGAATGAGGAACTGGAAGGCATCAGTGAATTCTTCCACTTTGCCTGCACCTCGGAAGATATCAATAATCTCTCCCACGCACTGATGCTGCGTGAAGGACGTGGTCAGGTTCTGCTGCCACTGATCGACGATTTGATCAGCAGCATCAGGCAATTGGCTCACCAACTGGCTGATCAACCCATGCTCAGTCGCACCCATGGACAGCCGGCATCCCCGACCACCATGGGAAAGGAGCTGGCAAATGTGGTCTACCGACTGCGTCGTCAACGGGAACAGATCGCATCCACACAGCTGCTGGGCAAGATCAACGGCGCTGTCGGCAACTACAACGCCCACCTGGCCGCCTACCCTGAAGTCGACTGGCAGGGCTTCGCCAAACAGTTCGTCGAGAGTCTGGGCATCGCCTGGAATCCCTATACAATCCAGATCGAACCCCATGACTACATAGCTGAGCTGTTCGATGCCGTCGCGCGCATGAATACCATACTGATCGATTTCTGCCGTGATACCTGGAGTTACATATCCCTGGGGTATTTCAAACAAAAAACCGTCGCCGGCGAGATCGGTTCATCCACCATGCCGCACAAGGTCAACCCCATCGATTTTGAGAATGGTGAAGGCAACCTGGGTATTGCGAACGCGATCTTCGACCACCTTGCCGCCAAACTTCCCATCTCCCGCTGGCAACGGGACCTGACCGATTCCACAGTATTGCGCAATCTCGGGGTGGGCATGGCTCATACCAGCATCGCCCTGCAATCGATACAGCGGGGCCTGGACAAGCTCGAAGCCGATGGCCAGACCATGCTCGACGACCTGGCACAGAACTGGGAAGTGCTTGCGGAACCGATTCAGACGGTAATGCGGCGTTACGACATCGAAAAGCCCTACGAAAAGCTGAAAGAATTGACACGCGGTCAACGCATAACACCTGAACAGCTGCAGCAGTTTGTCGATCAACTGGATATCCCTGAGCATGCAAAGGCAGCGCTGAAGCGCCTGACCCCGATGAACTATACCGGTAATGCCAAGGAGCAAACCGCCGATATATAGCAATCTTCAGCCACTGAAACTACAACAGAACGGATTGAGCACTAATGCAGAACTTGCAATTTCCCGAGGGTATATCGGCACAACAATTTCTTGCCGAATATTGGCAACGCAAACCTCTGCTGCTACACAATCCGCTACCCGGCTTTGAATGCGGTCTCGAAGCGGATGAACTGGCCGGTATGGCGTGCGATGAAAACATCGAGTCCCGCCTGGTACTTGAAAAGGATGGCGCCACACCCTGGGAGGCCCGCTACGGACCATTCGATGAAGCCATCTTCGCCGATCTGCCGGAGAGCCACTGGACCTTGCTGGTGCAGGATGTGGATAAACATCTGCCGGAGATTGCGGGGCTGCTGGACTATTTCCACTTTATCCCCGACTGGCGGCTCGATGATGTCATGGTGAGTTACGCCACCGACCAAGGCTCGGTCGGACCCCACATCGATGACTACGATGTATTTCTCTACCAAACCAAAGGCAGACGTCGCTGGAAAATCCACACCCGGGATGTATCCGAGGAGGAGTTCATTCCCGACCTCGAACTGCGTATCCTGCCGGAGTTCGAAGCGGAACAGGAGTGGCTGCTTGAGCCAGGGGACATGCTCTACCTACCACCCAATGTGGCCCATTGGGGGATAGCCGAGGGCGAGTGCATGACCTGTTCGGTGGGTTTTCGCGCACCCTCGATGCATGAGATGGCGACTGCCTGGTTCGAGGCCGCGCTTGATGATCGCATGCCACCACAGCGCTATCGGGATCCACCCCTGAAACCTCAGACCGCCCCTGGCGAGATACTCCCCTCCTCCCTGGATGAATTCAAGGCACTGCTTGAAGAGTGTCTGCATAGAGGCCGGCAAAACGATCGTTGGTTTGGCCGCTTCGTAACCGAAGCGAAGGAGCATCTGCAGATCTACCCACGCACGAAGCCACTGAATGAAAAGGCCTTTCATAATCGCTTTCGTGAGCAGGCTGTTATCCACCGTCACCACTACGCCCGCATGGCCTTCAGTCGCAATGAACATGACGGCTACGACACCTTGTATGTGAATGGCCAAGACTATACTCTACCCAGTGACACCGGTGATTTTCTGCCGGTCCTTAGCCACTATCGTGTACTCCATTTCGGCTATCTGCAGGAGTGGTTGGAACAACCGGTCTATCTCTCCCTGCTGTGCCGACTCTACAACGACGGACATCTGCAATTTGGCGATGACACAGAGTGACTACACTATAAGAAAGGCGAAATGGCCCGAGGAGCGGGAGTTACTGCGCCAGGTCAGGGAGCCAGTTTTCGTAGAGGAACAGGGTGTCCCACAGGCCATGGAGTGGGATGACGACGATATGATGGCCTATCATCTGCTCGCATTGGATCAAGCGCAACGCCCCATAGCAACCGCACGCCTGCTGGGTAATGGACAGATCGGGCGCATGGCAGTACTCCCGGAATGGCGCAATCAGGGGATTGGTACGGCGTTGTTGTTAACCCTGATTCAACATGCCGACTCAATCGGCTTGCAGAGCCTCTTCCTGCATGCCCAGACCAGTGCAGAGCCCTTCTATGCCAAAGCAGGTTTCACCGCTGACGGGGATCACTTCATGGAGGCCGGTATAGAACATCAGAAGATGGTGCTCTCATTCAACCAGGACATGGCTGAAGAGCTGTTTCTGGCTCAGCTTGGCAAGACCCCTGAACTCTTCCATCTGCATACCGTTGAAGATCACCAGGCACATGCCACATGCATGGTAAGGCAGGCAAAGCGCCACCTGTCGATCTTTACTCGAACACTCGATCCGCAGATCTTTGACACGCCTCCCTTCGTCGATGCCGTCCAACAGTTGGCGACACGCTCGCGTTTCAGTCGCATCCGCATCCTATTACAGGACAACACCCTGGTGGTACAGCAGGGACATCAACTGGTCGAATTGGCGCAACGCCTGTCAACCGCCATTGAAATTCGTATACCTGGCGACGAATATATGGATTATGAAGAAAATTTCATGTTGGTCGATGAATTGGGTTATCTGCATAGAAAACAGGCTGTAAACCTGATCGGCACAGCCTGTTACAACGATCGATACAGGGCCAATAGAATGCAAACCATTTTCAATGAAGCATGGGAATTCGGCACACCGGATCGTGAGCTGGCGAGACTCCACCTCTGAGATTATTGATCCAGATGATTTGATATTATTAGTGTTTCAATATCTTGGGTAAACTCCTGAAAAACCAATATTTCGCTCATGTATACTAGTATCGATTTCCCCGGTATTTTTTAACACAGAGCAGATCAACAAAAGGTTAGAATAGCAACTGTCATCGAGATATAGATCAAACTCAAGATATCACCAGGCAATTTGTCCGTGTTTAAAATTGCGGCATCCTAGATTTCGTGCCGTTTATCTTCGTTTCTCCAGGACTTGCATTCCAGTTAGGCTTGTATGTTTATAACAATGAAAAATTTACCGCCGGTAGCAAAAGCCCTCATAGCATTGCTCGTGATTCTGTTAGCTGCCGAAACCCTGTTACGCTCAGTTGAAGGCACGCTATCCGGTAATGTTGCACATATCGTGGAGATACCTGAACTCGCCGATAATTTAAACAAAAGCAACAAGCCTGGCCTACTCATTCTGGGAAACTCACTGACCAATGATGGAATCGACGCATCCCGGCTACAATCCGGCTTGAACATGCAGGGCCAGGCCGATTCAACAATCGAGAAGATCGTTCCAGATGGAACAACCATCTGGTCATGGACCTGCATCCTGCGCAATCGCATCTATGAATTGAAAAACAAACCTGACACAGTGTTGATTGGATTTGCCTGGGGTCAGCTTGCCGATCAATCACGACTACTGCCCACCAGCCTTGGTGGCTTTTTCTGCTCATACAAAGACCTGATACATATCACCGAGCAAGCGACAATGAACAGCGCGCAAATAGGAGAATTTGTAACTGCCTCCACTTTCCGTTTATTTACTCATCGTGAAGCAATCCGCAATAAAATTCTAAGCATTCTGATTCCCCACTACATGACGTCAACCCAGGAAATCAATCGCAGGTTGCGCGGCACAAATAGTGCAGCAAGCGCTTCTGATACAACTTACCGTGAATTAAGCCTGACCATCGAACAGTTGAAATCATACGGCAAGGATATTGTCTTGATGGCCATGCCAATCCGCAATAATCCCTACAGTTTAGATCCGGAACTGCTCAATACCGTCAAAAACAAAGATATTACCTTGCTGGATTATCGGAACCTTGATTTTATTACAGATGATCTCTTTACCGACGAAATGCATTTGACTAAAGCTGGCAGTGCCTTGTTGACAGCCAGACTGGTTGATGATTTGGCAAAGATTCGCTCAACTCCGCACTAGCTGTGTATAAGGCTTTAATGCATGTTATTCAATAGTTATATTTTTTGGGCCTTCTTCGCTACTGTCATTTTGATCTATTGGCGTCTCGGCCATCGCGGACAGAACTTTTTACTTCTGGTCGCAAGTTATGTTTTTTACGGTTACTGGGATTGGCGCTTCTTAAGTCTGATAGCTTTCTCGACAATTGTTGATTTCATAGTTGCGCAGAATCTGGTCAAGGAGACGCGACAACCGATACGACAACGCTGGCTTCTACTCTCGCTTTGCAGCAATTTGGGCCTATTGGGCTTCTTTAAATATTTCGGATTCTTTTCAAAGGAATTTGCCGTATTGCTCGAATCGCTGGGGTTCTATGTATCAATGCCGACACTCAACATCATTCTTCCTGTCGGCATATCCTTCTATACCTTCCAGACATTGGCCTACACGATCGATGTCTACCGGGGTAAAACAAAACCCACCAGCAATCTCCTGGATTTCTCTGTATACGTCTCATTCTTTCCCCAATTGGTTGCCGGGCCGATTGAGCGTTCCAAAGACCTGTTACCACAAATAGTAAACCGTCGAACCTTTACAAAAGGTGATTTTTCAGAGGGCCTCTATCACATCCTGATTGGTATGTTCAAAAAAGTGGTGATTGCCGACAACATGGCACCCATTGTCAATCAGGTGTTCGCCACCCCGGTCAGCGACTTGAATGGAACTGAAATCCTGATTGGCGTATATGCGTTTGCATTTCAGATATATGGTGATTTTTCCGGCTATTCATCTATTGCCCAAGGTATAGCAAAGTGGCTGGGAATCAATCTGTCGTGGAACTTTCGCATGCCCTATTTCGCCAGGACACCCAGTGAATTCTGGCGGCGCTGGCATATTACCCTATCCTCCTGGCTGAGAGACTATCTCTACATACCACTGGGAGGTAACCGTCACGGGGTCTTCAACACTTTTAAAAATCTTGTATTGACCATGTTTCTGGGTGGTTTGTGGCATGGCGCCAACTGGACTTTTGCCGTATGGGGTCTGGCGCACGGCTTCATCCTGGTCGTTTACCATGCACTGGAAGATGCGACCAAAAAACTTCATATCCCCGGCATTGCCGGTAAAGTCATCGCCGCAATCATCTTCTTCCACCTGGTATGCATCACCTGGCTGCTGTTCCGCGCTGAAAATCTGTCGCAGGCGGTATCCATGTTCGGCCAGCTGTTCCATAGTTTCTCCATGACCGAATTTTCTCTCTATTCACTCGGCATGCTGGTTTTTTTCGTACTACCTATAATCATCCTGGAATTGATCATCGAGCGATCCGGGGACATGCTCTATGTTTTGAAAACCCACTGGTTGGTACAGGCAGTAATTTACAGCTACTTCATCTTTATGTTGATTATCTTTCCGCCGCTCACCCCTCAAGTATTTATCTACTTCCAATTTTAGGACTGTGGCGGCATACCCACTCAGGCGTGAATCAAGACCGCGCCATTCAGCCTTGATTGGCGGGTGGATGGGATTACCTGCTAACGGATATCCGCAGCCCCCAACTTCATCACCGAAGACAACGCAGTATATGTCGTTACCCAGGCCTGTCTCACATCGTCTGTAAAGGCCTCGCCAAGTCCTTGCTCCAAAGTCCAAAGCAATGCATCTGCGACCTTGTCATAATCTTCCGTCTTTACACCATAACCTGCATGACGTTTGCCGGAGTCCCGAATCGCCTCAAGCATAGGTTCAAGATCGTCCAGACTGTTGACTGCCATATCGATCATATTCATCAGCTTCCTTCCCTGTGCCTGCATGTCGCCCTTGAAGTAGGGCTTTACTTCCGGATAGACCTCAAACAGCCGCATATAGAACAGATCGGCGGCCTGCTCGGAGATGGGGACGACTTTTGCCCAGCTCTGTTTGACCGTCATAATCTCATCGGGGGACATACTATGACTCCTGGTTTGACAAAATTATTAGAAACAATGGTTAATTCGCTTTACAGACAGGTTCGTGCACCTGCTCCTCAATCAATGCCTTGATTTCGCATAGGCAGGAACCACAGTTGGTTCCCGCCTTGAGCTGTTCACCGATCGCCTGAGTCGTATTCAGCCCCTGCGCTCGAATGCCATGAATGAGGGTATTGCGACCGACCCCAAAACAGGCACAAACGGTTTTTCCCGCATCCTCCTGGGCATTACCCGGCACACCCGCCAGGAGATGCAGACGCTCCTCACGTGTCAGTTGCGGCCGACTGAAAAGCTGCACCAACCAATCCCGTTTTGGCAACAGATGGTCAGGACCGATAAAGAGGCAGCTTTGTAACCGGCCATTGACAACACTGACGCCACGATAGTATCCGCCTGCACTATCCATCATCTCTGCCCACTGGATCAGATTCTTTGCCGACAACAACAGATCCCTGGCAACCGCTGACCAGTTCTCGTCTGTCTCATCACCGGCAAGTTCATAGTGCCAGAGCCCTTGTCTTTTTGCCTTGGCCCAATAGGTTGCATGTTCAAGCATGACCTTTTCTCTGGTCAAAAGAAATCCGTGCCATGCCGGTCGATAGGGTTTGATGGATACCGGTGTATGTTTGAACTCCGGCTGACCGGAGACAGGATCGAGTGCAGGATTGACCAGGCGGTCGACACAGGCATTACTGGCAAACTGATCATTCCAGTGCATGGGTAGAAAAAGCTCTCCCTTTGATTGACGCTCAGTCAAGCGCGCCCTTACCACCACCTGCGCCAATCGACTACTCACCATGACCAGCTCACCCTCGGCAATATCACCGGCCTGCCCGTCGTCAGGATGGATTTCAGCGAAGGGTTCATGATCATGTCCAAAGAGTCGTGCCGATCTGCCGGTACGGGTCATGGTATGCCACTGATCCCTGACCCGACCGGTATTGAGAACTATCGGATAAGCACTACTCAGCGCCTCACTGGGGGCAGTTGGTATAACAGGAATGAACCGGCCTTTACCCGTAGCTGTAAAGAAACGACCGTCACCAAAAAGACGTGATGTGCCCTTTTCACCAGGCAAAGGTACAGGCCACTGTATTGGTGCCAGCGAGTCATACTGCTGTTGATTCAGATCCGCCAGCCCTGAGATATCGAAATCCCGATCACCCCTATTCCGATAACCGGACAGGCGCGCATACTCATTGAAGATCTCAGAGGAAGAGCGATAGTCGAAACCGGGATAATTCATCCGCTGTGCCACCTGGCTCAACATCCACCAATCCGGACGGGCATTGCCATTCATTGGGAGAAAGCGGCGCTGCCTGGAGATGGTGCGTTCGGAATTGGTCACCGTTCCATCCTTATCCCCCCAGCCCTGGGCAGGCAACAACACATCCGCGTAGGCAGTAGTATCGGTATCCTTAACACAGTCGGATACCACAAGAAATTCACACTTCTCCAGCGCCCGTCTGACCTGTTGCCCATCAGGCAGACTCACCGCCGGGTTGGTAGCCATGATCCAGAGCGCCTTGACGCTACCATCCTCGACCGCACGAAACAGGTCCACCGCTTTCAGCCCCGCAGTCTCGGTTATATTCTCTGTCTGCCAGAAACTGCCCAGCAGCTCCCGATGTGAGGCATTATCGATCTCCATATGACAGGCGAGCTGATTGGAGAGTGCACCCACCTCACGCCCCCCCATGGCGTTGGGTTGACCGGTAATGGAGAAAGGCCCCATACCTGGACGTCCGATACGACCTGTATAGAGGTGACAGTTGATGATGGCATTCACCTTATCAGTACCGCTGCTGCTCTGATTGATACCCTGGGAGTAGAGGGTCACCACCCGCTCCCTGAGCAAAAACCATCGATAAAAGGTCAGCAGATCATCGATGGCCAGGCCACAGAGATCGGCACAGGCAGTGACGGATGGGGCATACCAACGGGCCTGCTGCAGGGCATCGGCCATGCCTTCCGTATGCTCCTCGACAAAGGAGTGATGCTTGGCGCCATTGGTGTCAAGAAAGCTCAACAGTCCCGAGAAGAGCAGGCTGTCGCAGCCTGGCTTTATTCGCAGATGCAGATCGGCAACCTCACAGGTCGCCGTCTCTCGTGGGTCGATCACGACGATCTTGAGTGCTGGATTATTCTCCTTGGCCTGAACGATGCGCCGATAGAGTACTGGATGACACCAGGCGGTATTGGAACCGGTCAGGACAATCAACTCCGCCTGTTCGAAATCCTGGTAACAACCCGGCACCGTATCGGTGCCAAAGGCCCGCTTGTGACCAGCCACCGAAGAGGCCATGCAGAGGCGGGAGTTGGTATCGATATTGCCCGAACCGATAAAGCCCTTCATCAACTTATTGGCAACATAGTAATCCTCTGTCAACAACTGTCCGGAGACATAAAAGGCCACGGCATCGGGACCATAGCGATCGATGGTTTCCCTGAAACGTCGTGCGACCAGCTCCAGTGCGCGATCCCAATCTGCAGGTTTTCCATCAATGTTCGGCCCCGTTACAGGGTTGTCAGACTCGATGGTCTCATCCAGGGCACTTCCCTTGGAACAGAGCCGACCATAGTTGGAGGGATGCTCCGAATCACCCTTGACGATCCAATCTCCCTGCCCATCTTTCTTCACCACCAGACCACAACCGACACCACAGTAGGGACAAGTGGTTTTGACCGTTTCACCCATGTTTTCAAATACCAATCAAATTCAGCGTCTGTTTCATGATTGGCTCGCCTCTTCGGTCAGCTGATGCTTCTCGTGGAGCGTGGACTGAACCGGCAATGACACTGGATTGACCTTTTTCAGGCCACTCGGATCAGAGGCAGAAGCGGTTAAAGGCAGCTGGTCCAGAAGATTTACGACGCTATCCGTCTTCTCAGATGCCGCTGCAGCTTGGGGCTGCTCGTCCTCCGCTCGATGGTGACGCTCATGGAGAAACCTGACCACCTCCGCTCGATAGTGGTTATAGGTAGGATTCTCCGCCAGGGCCAACCTGTTGCGTGGTTTTGGCAAATCGATATGCAATATTTCACCGATGCTTGCCGAAGGACCATTACTCATCATGACGATACGGTCGGAGAGCAGTACCGCCTCATCCACATCGTGAGTGATCATCACCACCGTGTTGTTGAGACGCCCCTGAATCTCCATCAGGGAGTCCTGCATGTGAGTACGGGTTAGCGAATCGAGGGCACCGAAGGGTTCGTCCATCAACAGCACCTTCGGCTCCATGGCGAGGGCGCGGGCAATACCGACACGCTGCTTCATACCACCGGATATCTCGCCAGGCTTAAGATCCAGGGCATGGGACATATGGACCAGCTCCAGATTATGCAGTGTCCAGCTGTGCCGCTCCTGTTTTGTCTTACTCTTCTTGAACACCTGATCCACGGCCAGACGTACATTGTCATAGACCGTCAACCAGGGCAGCAGCGAGTGATTCTGAAATACAACCGCCCGATCCGGCCCCGGCTCGGTGACCTCTTTCTCTTCCAGTATCACACCTCCTTCAGTTGCATTGAGCAGACCGGCAACGATATTCAAGACCGTCGACTTTCCACAACCCGAGTGGCCGATCAGGGAGATGAATTCACCCTGTGTAACCTTCAAATGCACATCCTTTAGCACGTTCAGCGGACCGTTGTCGGTGGGAAAGGTAATGCTGACATGGTCGATATTTAAATAATTATTCATGATGTTCACCTAGCTCTACCTTTTTAAAAAGCTTTGAGTTTTAAGTTTTGAGTTTTGAGTTGATGTGTTCACTGCGTTCACGTCTTTTTAAAAAGGTTGTGCGTAAAGCGCACTCATGAATTCAATACTCACAACTAAAAACTCAAAACTGGTAACGCCTCGCGTTACCGAAGTATTGCGTTCTTGTCCCAGCTGAACATGCGTTGCAACATCAACATGCCACGGTCCAGGAGAAAGCCGATGAAGCCGATCACCAGTACCGCCACCATGATGCGTGCCAGTGAATTGGAACTGCCGTTTTGAAACTCGTCCCAGACGAACTTACCCAGGCCGGGGTTCTGCGCCAGCATCTCAGCAGCGATCAGCACCATCCAGCCGATACCCAGGGATAGACGCAGTCCGGTGAAGATCATCGGTATTGCCGAAGGCAGAATGATCTTTAAGGTCTTGGTAAAAGCATTCAGACGCAACACCCGGCTGACATTGATCAGATCCTTGTCGACACCCGAAACCCCCACCGTGGTATTGATGATGGTAGGCCAGAGACAACAGAGGGTGACGGTAATCGCCGAATTGAGAAATGACTTGGAGAAGGTCGGGTCGTCGGTCACATACAGGGCCGAAACCACCATTGTCACCAACGGCAACCAGGCGAGCGGCGAGACCGGCTTGAATATCTGTATCAACGGGTTGATCGCCGTATACAGGGTAGCGCTCATGCCGCAGACAATACCGATGGGAATGGCAATCAGGGAGGCCACGATAAATCCGGCCATGACAGTTAACAGGCTGGTGAAAATCTGATCGAAAAAGGTCTCCTTGCCGGTGTACTTGCGTGACCTCATCTTGTCGATTCGTTCCTGGGGCTGACCATCGGCAAGGGCTTTCTCGACCCGGGTTTGCATGCGTTCATAGAAGGCAACCGCCTTGGCACGCTCTTCGGTATGCTCCGTATAGAGGGACTGTGTCTGCTCCCAGACTTTGGCCGGGCCCGGTAAGATCC
The DNA here is from genome assembly GCF_963455295.1 of Candidatus Thiodiazotropha sp. CDECU1. Classification (NCBI taxonomy): domain Bacteria; kingdom Pseudomonadati; phylum Pseudomonadota; class Gammaproteobacteria; order Chromatiales; family Sedimenticolaceae; genus Candidatus Thiodiazotropha; species Candidatus Thiodiazotropha sp. CDECU1. The sequence continues at coordinate 1,340,940 of NZ_OY734020.1, read as the reverse complement.
CGAGAGAAGTCTCAACACTTTTGGCGCCTACACTCCAAAGCGCTAGAAAGATCATCAACGCAACAATCGGTACCAACAGCTGCTTGATAAATTGAGTAATGGAACTGCCAACCTGGTCGGTTGCCAGCCGTTGCAGCAGGCCATCCAGCCTGGGCAGATTGAATGTGGTGGATGTGATTGGTGAAGCCATCTCTCGTATCCTGGTCTGCCAATGGGCAGATCGATCAGGTTAATCATTGACAACCCGACACCACTCTGGGAGTCGGGACCGTTTGCAGATCACAGACGTCCACCTCACAACAGGAGGACGCCTGCCATCACTGGTCAGGGTTTTTCGCCGCCCTTGAGGCCGATAGAGAAGCTATCGATATAGGCATTAGGCTTGCTGCCGTCGAATGTCACAGCATCGATAAACTCTGTCTGCGGTGGGCGGTAGCCTGTCTCCTTCTCGAAATCGGGAAACTCGTTGGCCGCGATCCTGCCCTCTGCAATCAACTCCTCTGCCGCTTTACGATAGATATCGGGACGGTAGACCGACTTGGCAATCTTTTGGTACCAACTGTCGGGTTTCTGCTCCGAAATCTGGCCCCAGCGACGCATCTGGGTCAGATACCAGACGGCATCGGAATAGTAGGGATAGGTGGCGTTGTAACGGAAGAAGACATTGAAATCGGGAACCGCCCTTTTATCACCCTTCTCATACTCGAAAGTGCCGGTCATGGAGTTGGCGATGACCTCGTAATCGGCGCCCACGTAGTTGGACTGGGAGAGTATCTTTACCGCTTCCGGTCGATTGGCATTATCATTCTCGTCCAACCACTTGCCGGCCCTGATCAGCGCCTTGACCAAGCGTATCGTGGTGTTCGGATACTTCTCGGTGAACGCCTTGGTCAAGCCAAAGACCTTCTCCGGATTGTCCTTCCAAATCTCATAATCAGTGATGACCGGTACACCTATGCCTTTGAATACGGCCTGCTGATTCCATGGCTCACCCACACAGTAACCGTATATCGTGCCCGCCTCCAGGGTGGCCGGCATCTGTGGCGGAGGCGTCACCGATAGCAGCGCATCGGCCTTCAGCTGGCCGGTGATATCCCCTTTGTGCGGGGCATAATAACCAGGGTGTATACCGCCTGCCGCCAACCAGTAGCGCAACTCATAGTTATGGGTGGAGACAGGGAACACCATCCCCATCTTGAAGGGTTTGCCCTCCTGTTTATACTTTTCGACAACCGGCTTTAGGGCATCGGCCTTGATCGGATGAGCCGGTTTACCGTCAGCCTGTTTCTCCACATGGGGCTTCATCAACTCCCAGATCTCGTTGGAAACAGTGATACCGTTACCATTCAGATCCATGCTGAAGGGGGTGATGATATGTGCCTTGGTGCCGAAACCGATAGTCGCCGCGAGGGGCTGCCCGGCTAACATGTGTGCGCCATCGAGCTGACCATCTATGACCCCATCGAGCAACACCTTCCAGTTGGCCTGGGCCTCCAGGGTGACATAGAGACCTTCATCTTCGAAATACCCCTTTTCGTAGGCGATGGCTAAGGGCGCCATGTCGGTGAGCTTGATAAAACCGAACTTCAGATCCTCCTTCTCCGGATAACCGATCTTGGCCACGGAAGCGGTACTCAAACCGATTCCGGCAGCCAATCCCACGGCCAGCGCCGCCCACTTGATAAACCTTCTGCGGCTGCGATTCCTGATTAAACTTCTTGCACTCATGGATTGAATACCTCTGGTAATGTAAAAAATCTTCTATCCATCGGTGAAAAAAAAACGCCCACCCCCAACCACGATCGAAGATCGTGTGGAGATGGACGCCTTTATCCATTGCCTGTCCAGGTTGACCGGACTGTCACCGATTGTTGGTGATCGCTTCTGCCCGCCATTAGGCCGCGATCAAAGTTAGTAACAGTTCTGCAAACCCTATGCCAAGCGTTCTGATTTATAACTCAGATACTTTTCAGGTTTTTCGTAACCCACTGTTATAAAGAGAAATAACTTAAGAAATATTTGCATCTCATCAAGCGCTGAGAAAACAATTCACTATAACCATAATGGTATTGCAAGCAGTCTGAGCGCACTAAAAACTAACGCACCCGGTACTGTTAATGCTCAACATGAACTAAGTTGGTGCGAAAGAGTCCCAGCAAGTGACGACGCCCTCAAGCAGAGTGTAATTATTAGTGCTGATTAGAAATACAATTTGTATTTTACGTCTTCCACCTTTGCCTTATCTCATCCCGATTGATCACCAACCACTGCAAGGCAATGATGATGCTGGTGGAGTTGGCACGCCCTGTATAGAGCTCCGCGATTGCCGCCTCGGCATCCATCACCACCACCCGGATATCCTCCCCCTCGTGATCGAGTCCATGCACCCCCTCCGCATTGGAGGCATCGACCTCGGCGCAATAGAGTGAAATGCGATCCACCGATATGCCGGGGCTGACCATGAATTCACAGATGTGCTCGATACGGCCTATTTCGCAGTTGGCCTCCTCCATCGCCTCGCGCCTGGCCACCGACTCATCACCCTCCCCATCCGGAGTAAAGCCACCCACTGTCTCCAGCACCCAGGGTACAGATTCCTTTCCCACGGCACCGATTCTGAACTGTTCGACGAGCACCACCTGGTCAAGTTGAGGATCGTAGAGCAAAACCGATACTGCCCGCAGTTGCTCAAGCCGCTCGCGTATCAGTTGCTCGCTTTTGCCCCCCAGATAGAGATCGTGTTGCAGGCGGTAACGATTGATCTTCAGGAAACCCCGATATACCGGGTCTGTCTCGATCAGTTCATAGTGGTATTGCATTAAATCAGCTCTCTCTTCTCGTTTATACACAGCCATTGAATAACGGATAGTATCAGCGATCCCTGGTAGCAGCCGCTTCGTGGCCTCTGTAGTGCCCTTGGCTTAAACAGAACCATCTCTGTACAGATCAAGAGGATGGTTGATTGTCTTATCTTAAGACTCAGATTTCATGGGCAGGACGAATACCGGCAAAGATGCTGTCTGCAAGCCAGCTCTTAACATTGCGCGTCAGGGCTGATGGTCCAACCAGGTTGAGCCGGCCATCCGCAATTGCAGACTGGTATTTTTCATCGCCCATCCAGCAGTCGATCATGGTGCGCAGATTGGAGGTGAAATAGACATCGACCTCCTGACCCGGATCCTCAAGGCAGATATCCACACTCTCGTCCTTGACAATCAACCACCATGTGGCCAGTTTCTTCAGATTGGTGAAGTGGAATTGAATTATAGTCTGATTGCCAGGCAGCTTGTCAGGTTGAACGCTGCGTTGCAGATAGAGCATCAACAGTTCCACATCGAGATCGGTTTCGCGCAGGTCGCCACGGGCCCAGCACATGCCCCATTCGCCTACGATCTTTATTATTGGCAGCGTCTCTTTACCGGCCTGGGTAAGAAAATATTCATACCCTCTCTGCCCGGGTATGCGTTTGCGAAGGATCAGTTCCGCATCCGCAAGATCATTCAGGCGCTTGGTGAGGATGGTGGGTGAGATCAGGCACAGACCTCGCTGCAGCTCACTGAAACGGCTGGCACCCATATGTAGTTCGCGCAAGATCAGAACGGTCCATTTCTCACCGAGAATCTCCATCGCTTTGGCAACCGGGCAGAACTGACCGTATTCCATCTTACCTCCCTTGCAAACCAATTATTCATTATCTGTAGCTGCTTACTACACAAAATGTAGTTGGATACTACAACAACGCAAGTAGTGCGATCCAGCCTGCAGGCCTAACCTGTAATCACCAGGAAACAGTAACACCTGAGACAACAGAAACCTTAACAATTTACAGGAGAGCAGCTATGCCACTTATTACAGTAAACCTGATCGAAAACGTATTTTCACCAGAAGAAAAGGCTGAAATGATCGAAAAGCTGACCAATGCCATGGTTGAAATTGAAGGTGAAAATATGCGTTCGGTGACCTGGGTAAAAATAGAGGAAGTGCCCGAGGGCCAATGGGGTATCGGAGGTAATGCGATGACCGCCGCCATGGTACACGAACTACAAAGTTCATGATTACCCGTTGGTAAAATCCGGGATTTTATAGCACAGGGACGTGCCCACAGTTAAGGCTATAACCTTACTCTATTCATAAGGAGAAATTCATGAAATATTTTACCCAACACCTCCATGATCAAGGCATCAGTTATTTCCAGCATGCAGATTTTGCCCTGGGTATTGCGTTTCGCTTGGGCGCCAGCGTGCTGGTTTTCGCATTGCATGGCCTGTTTCCCTGGATAGGGATCAATAGGCGTCTAGATCTGGAAGCAACTTCTGCATATCTACTCCAGCAGAATGACTGGATTGAGTCAGCCTCAATCGTTGAACTGGATCTGGAAACCATCAACCTTGATTGAAGAGACGGACAATTATATCCTGGTCGATACTGATCATTCGGCTCTACGCTATTAAGCAAGTGTTGCCCAGCAGATCATCCATTTCCTGAAGCACGAGAATTTCAGGCAATAGCAGATGTAGAAATATAGTGAACGATAAATCAAATACGCCACCCTACCAGGAAGGTTTCCTGGTCGCCCTGATAGTTCTGGCCACCGCCGGGCTGATTTGGCTGTTTCTACCCTTTCTGCCGGCACTCTTCTTTTCCCTCATCGTCGCCACCGCCACCTATCAACTGTTTCTGAAGCTTCAAGATCGTTGGAAGCTCACGGATACCCATGCCGCCACCCTGATGAGTATTTTGATTTTCTTCACTGTCATTGCCCCCATCACCTATCTGCTGGTGGAGATTTCATTGCGCGCCGGCGAGCTCTACGGATCAGTGCAAGGCTGGGTGGATGCGCAGGACACGGAGAGTTTGAAAAAGATCTATACCGATACAGCCAAGAAGCTCCCCTTTAATCTGGGCGATCAGACGGCCCTCATTGCTCAGATCGGTGAAAACCTCAATAAGCTGATTTCCGTTGGGAAGAATACAGTTATTTTTCTGTTGCGCAGCGTCCTAGGCAACACAGCGGGTTTTCTTACCTTCGTGTTTCTTTCGGTTTTCGCCCTGTTCTTCTTCTACCGCGACGGCGATGATGTGGCGCGGCAAATCAAGGTGCTCTCGCCGTTACCGAATCGCTACGACGAAATGTTGATGGTACGTTTCAGCAGCCTGGCGACGGTGTTGACCATCAGCGTGGTGATCGTGGCGGTGTTGCAGGGATTGAGTTTCGGTATTCTGATGAGCTTCATGGGACTGCCGGCGTTGTTTCTTGGCATTGGTATTGCCGTTACCTCATTTATCCCGGTTGTGGGCTCCGCCCTTATCTGGATACCGGTAGCTGCCTACCTCTACATTCAAGGCGAGGCATGGCAGGCCGTCCTGGTAGCGGTATGGGGAGCGGTGGTGATGGGATTTGTGATCGACAATATTCTGCGACCGGTGATGATTCAGAAGATCTCCAAGGGCTTGCCTGACGGCGGCAACCTTGGTGCCCTGGATCATACCCTGCTGACCGTGCTCTCCACCCTGGCGGGTTTGATCCAGTTCGGCATCATAGGAATGCTGTTCGGCCCGGTCATTGCAGCCATGGCGATTGCAATCTTCGATGTGTATGAGCAGATGCACGGCGACCGCCTCGACAGGGACAATTGTTGAGGCGCCAACATCCAGATTGGCCATCAAAATGGGGAGGACTCGAGAAGCCCCTTCCCAAACAACGATGCAGTTTCCGCCTGACCAGCCGCTAAAGGTAAGAGAACACACTTTGACCAGGAGTCACCCTATGGACGTTTCTGGAGCCAGCTCACCATCTGCCAGCATGATCGCAACTGTAGCGACCAAGACCGAAACCAGCGTCGCTGTACACAAAAAAGCGATGGAGATGGAAAAACAGACTGCAGAGAAGCTGATCGCTTCCATAGAGCAGAGCGCACCGAAACCGACCAGCACCGGTGCCGTGGGCAGCAATATCGACATTATGGTTTGATCGGTATCAGACTAGTACCCTTTTATTTAACAATTCCTTGTTCGGCGGGATCAGAGAAATTTATTCTGATCCCAGTACTCGTACCATTGCTACCAGCATCCGGATGGGATTTCCGTCTATCCATAGCTTATTCGATAAGCTTGCGTTGGCTCTCTGTCAAAGTCTCGCGAAATTGTGACATCAGCTCAACCCCCAGCAAGGTCAGGTCAGCCAGTGCATGGCCGTAGTCATCCGCCAGGCGGCGGGGCTCTTGCTCATCGTAGCGATCAGCTTTGACCAGCTGCTGCAACGCCTGCATTGATAATCCACGTTTTACATCGCCGGGATATCAGAAAGCAAGCGGTTCATTGATCATTATCAATGGATATCCAAGTGGAATGTCTAGAATGATAGAAGGACTTTAAGCAATATCGCCATTTTCCTGACCATTATGGTTGGTTTAAAATCAGTTTTCGTGAAGCCATTTGTGATTGCTTCACTCTCTATGTCCATGCTGCTGTTATTGATAGTAGGCGGCTTCTTCTACACCGATTTTCAATCCGAACTGCAGATCATCACCGAGCGTGAACGCAGCCAGACAATGCTTGGCGCCAAACTGATCGAGCGAAGACTCGACAGTGTGGCGAGAGATGTGCTGCTATTGGCGAAGTCAGTCAGCCTCAGCCGGTATGGTGACTATGGGGTACAGGAAGCCATACACGATCTTGGTCGGGAATTCCGTAACACATCCTGCCTGAAGGGAAGCTACGATCAAGTGCGTTTTCTCGATGAGTCAGGGAGAGAGCGGGTTCGTGTCAATTACCGTGAGGGGGATTGTCAGCTGGTGGCAGAAAAGGATTTACAGAACAAAAAAACACGTTACTACTTCAACGATACCTTCAAACTTGGCCGGCAACAGATCTTTATCTCTCCCCTTGATCTCAATATCGAGCATGGCGTGATCGAACGTCCTTTGAAACCGATGATTCGTATAGGAACACCGGTATTCAATGAAAAAGGTCAGAAATTCGGCATCATTTTGGTCAATTATTTCGGCAAGGAGTTGATTTCTGATCTAACAACAGAAATGTCAGGATCAGATGGAATCCCCATGCTGCTGAATCGCAATGGTTACTGGTTGCTAGGGGCGGATAGTAGGGATGAATGGGGTTTCATGTTCAAAAACGAGAAGAGGATTGAAAACAAACACCCGGAATCTTGGCGTGAGATGTCCACATCTGAAGCGGGCCAGATCATGACGGCATCTGGATTGTTTACCTGGAGAACGGTCTATCCACTAGCGGTCAATTCAGTCTCAAGCACGGGATCAACTGATGCATCAGGAGCGAGCGCAACATACATCGACCGAGATGATTACTTCTGGAAGGTGGTTACACATATTCCACAGGAGACAATTGAAGGACTACAAAACAGACGTATAAAAATGGCATTGGTACTGCTGTCACTACTGATACTGCTGGCTTTTATCGCCGCATATTTAATTGGCCGCTCCAGAGAAAAAGAGCTACTCTCCATAAGCGCGTTAAAAGTAAGCGAGCACCGGCAAAGGGCGATTACCTCAAAGCTTGCAGAAGGCCTCATGGTGTTGGACAAAGAGGGCAAGTTAATCAATATGAATCCTGAGGCAGAGCGCCTGCTTGGCTGGTCATACGCCATGCTCTCCGGACAAAGAATTCATGACTGGATACACAAGAATGCAAGCGGTAAAAGCGAACATGAATGCCCGATTCTAAATGTAATAAAGGAAGAAAGAATCTATCATGTTGAAGAAGACGTCTTTCGTCGCTCAGATGGAACGGATCTGCCAGTAGCCTACACAGCCAGTCCCTATATCGTGGAAGATGAAGCCAGCGGTGTTATCGTTGCGTTCGAAGATATCTCTGAACGCAAAAAACTCAAGGAAGAGTTAGTGCACCAGGCCACTCATGATGCATTGACCGGATTGCTCAACAGAAGAGAAATAGAGAATCTGCTGGATCACGCATTCAGTCAAGCCATGCGATATGGCCGTGATCTTTCTGTGTGCATGATAGACATTGACCACTTTAAACAGATCAATGACACCTTTGGTCATAGAGCCGGTGATGAGGCACTAAAGAGCTTTGGTCAGGTACTTGATCAGAAAACACGCAGCGCCGACCTGGCTGGGCGTTATGGCGGAGAAGAGTTTGTAGTCGTGTTGACCGAGACGCCACTGTCGGGTGCCATGCGCTGGGCAGAGCAGTTACGCGCAACGATTGAATCCACGCCTATCACCCTAAATGAATCCAGTGGGCCAACGAATTTGACTGTGAGTATTGGTGTTGCATCTATCTCTAATGCAATTGAGAATTCTGATCAGTTGATGGACAGGGCAGATAGCGCACTCTACCTTGCCAAGGGGTCCGGAAGAAACAAAGTCAGCGAAGTTGGCGAATAGATTCCTATTGAAATCAAGTAGCAGTAGAAAAGCAGTGGCAGGCCATATATTAATGCACTGTACACACCATACAGGGATCGAATGACCTGACGATATGCTGTACCGAAACCGGATCCTTCTCCCCCGGCCTTAGTGGCGCATTAACCAGCGCGAGCTCAAGGGCACCCGGTTGACCCTCTCGATCCCGGGGTGAGAAGTTCCAGGTCGTGGGGGCGATGATCTGATAGTTGAGGATGCGGCCCTTTTTGATCTTTATCCAATGGCCCAGACTGCCCCGGGCCGCTTCCACCAGGCCGATGCCCTGGGCCTCCTGAGGGAAAGGCTTATGGTTGCAGATGGCCTCGCCCGGTTTGATCTGCCTGACCCAGGCCTCCATATGCATCACAACCCTGGCGATCTCCAACAGGCGCGCGATGACACGGTTGCGTACATTACCGCCACTCTCGGCGACCAGGGCCCTGATCAGGGGCTGACCATCCACCTGCTGGCGCGCCAGGGCACCCACCTCGACCACCCGGCCATCCACTCTTGGCGCCTTGCACCAGGTGTAGGCCTGTTCCGCATCCGCGTCGGGCAGGGTAATGCCTTCGAAGGGATGCCTGGGATGCTTCTGATTCATCATCCAGCTATGACTGACATCTTCGGTAATGAGGGCGCTATCCAATGCTTGTTCTGCCGCATCCCAAAGACCTTGGCGGAATGTCAGTTCACCCTGTAAACCATAGGCACCGTAACTCATAAAGCGGTCGTTGCCACGCCCCAGCAGATGCAGGTCGAGGGCCATTGCAACCTCGAGGAAACGTCTCAAATCGCTGCTCTCGGGAGGGTGAGCATCGATCCATGCGTCGAGAGCAGCAATCGAATCCAGGGCTGAGATATTCTCCAGCGTATCACCATACAGGGTGCTTTCCAGGTAACGTCTAAAGCCAAACAGGATGGCCTGCAATCGCGCCCGCTCCTGTATTTCGACAGCGCGGGTGGTGCCCCCCGGCTGTATCGCCAGACTATGGGGCCACTTACCCGCCAGCAGCCCCATCAGGTGCATGAATTGCGCCCGGGCCGCTAACATCTCTCTGACTGCACTGCCTGTTTGCGCCCTGAAGCGCGCCTCGATCATGGGGTACCAGGGTTCGTCACGATAGGTCTCACGGGCGAAATCGGGCATGAAGAAGAGATAGAAATGGGTCAGATGATCGGCCAGGTTTTCATTCGCCAGGATCAGATTGATGGCCAGGTCGCCGTTAGGGGGCGGGGTTACTCCCTGCAGATCGGCCAATGCCTGGGCCGCCGCCACCGATTGGGAGACGGAACAGATACCGCAGATCCGCGGTGTATAGACCAGGGCATCCCCCGGCTCCTTACCCTGGAGCATCTGTTCGAAACCGCGATACAGGGATGATGAGACCTGGGCTGACCTGACCCTCTCCTGCTCGATCTCCAGTTCCACCTCCAGATCGCCCTCCACCCGGTTGAAGGGCCCAACGATACGACGACTCATGACTTACCGCCCGGTCGCCGCCTGGGTGGTACCCGGATGTGATCAGCAACCGCGTTCTCTTTCAAACGAGTGGGGGTCGCCGCCTTGGCGAGGGACGCCAGCGCCACAAACCAGGCCTTGGGCATATCCGTGGGCAGACCCACCGGGATACCGGCGATCTTAGGTGTTTCGGTAAAGGCATGTCCGGGCTCTTCAAAGCCAGGCGCGGTACAGTTGATACAGGCATAACCGCCACGTAGACAGGAACCCTCGCCATTCCAAAGCCGGGTGTTGCAATCCGCATGGGCCTGAGTCCCGAGGCAGCCCATATGCTCCATCATGCAACCCAGGTCGGAGGGCTTTTCCGCACTCGCCTTATACTCGTAAAACTCATTCCGGGGGCAGCCGTGATGTACAAGATGGTCGGCATAACTGCGCGGCCGGCCCCACTCATCAAGATGCTCCTGTCCCATCTCACCCGAAACAATCTGAATGAAAGACTCGGTCACCCAGTTGGGATGAACCGGGCAACCGGCGATGTTGATCACCGGTAGCCCCTGTTTATCGGCAAACCCCTTACCCAGCAGCCCGCCCTCGACCGTTTCATCATACTGCAGGCCGCAGGATTCACTGGGATTGCCACCCGCGGCGGTGATACCGCCATAGGCAGCACAGCTTCCCACCGCGATGACATGACCGGCCACGGCGGCAAGTTGTTCCACCCACTTCATCATCGGCTCGCCAGTGCCCGCAAGACGGTGAAACTTGCCACTGCCGTTAGGCCCGCAAACCACTGACCCTTCAAGACACAGCAGATCGAGACGCAGCTCACCCTGGATAATGCTCTGCAGCAGTTCGATGAACTCGGATCCCGATGCCTCACTGATGGAGGGATGCCAGAGGATGTGAATGCCGGCACTCTCCAGGGTGGTGAATAGGTCGGGGCCCTCCGCACAGAGCAGGGAGAGTGTGCAGCCACCACACCCCCCCGATTGCAGCCACAGCAGATTCAACGGTTGACGCTCATGCTCACCCATCGGCTGCCACCCTCAGCGGCATAGTCAAGGTGAAAGCGGCACCACCCTCAGCACTGTTTTCAGCGGACAGATCACCGCCCATATCCCGCGCCAAACCGTAACTGATATAGAGCCCCAGACCCGTGCCCTTACCCACCTCCTTGGTGGTGTAGAAGGGATCGAAGAGCTTGTTCATTTCATCTTCCGCGATGCCTGGCCCATTGTCGTGAACACGAATCCACACATCCTTGTCATTGCGGTTGCAGCTGATGGTGATCTGTTTCTTTTTCTGACCCTCCATTACATCGATTGCATTCTGAATCAGATTGATCAGGATCTGATGAACCTGACCCTGACGTCCTCGGACCACGCAGCTCTCAGGGAGATCGTAATGCACTTCCGGTTTCTCCCTTGATGCCTTGATCACCCATTCTGTTGCTGTCATCACCACATGTTTCAGTTCGAAGGGTTCCGGCTGTTCCTTCTGTATCCCGGAATAGCGACGCAGATCGAGGACGATGTTGCTGATACGTTCCGCACCCTCCATGGTACCGGCGATCAACGGCCCCATATCGGACTCGATCTTGTCGATACGGTATTTCTCTCTTAGCTCCTGATGCAGATCCGTCTCAAGATGCTTACCTACATCGGTGATATAGTCGTTGATGCCTACGCCGTAACGCTTCAGGGCATGCATGTTGCCGAAAACCACACTGATTGGATTGTTCAGCTCATGCGCCACCCCGGCCACCAAGCGACCAAGGGAGGCCATCTTTTCGGAGTGCACCAGATGCTCCTGGGTCTGCTTCAGATCGATATGGGCCTTGTTCAAGGCCTCGTAGGCCCGGCGCAACTCCCCCACAGGACGACCGATCAGTACCATGCCCAAGAGCTTTCCCTTGACGTCATAACGGGAGGAGCAGTTCATGGCCAACGGCATGCTGCTACCCTCCTGGGTAAGCAGATTGACCTCGCAATCGACGATGGCATCATTGCCGAGTTTTTCCGAAAACTGCTCAACCAGGGGTTGCGACTCTAAGCCGAACAGCTCATTGAAGGGACGATGTAGCAGCTCGCTCTCCAATTTACCGGTCAGGTCCTCCAGCGCCTGGTTCACCTGCAGGATCCGGCCGCTGTTATCGCAGACGATCAATACCTCCCGCATCGATTCGAGCACGCTGCGAATAAACTGCTGCGCCTCTTCCAGCTCGGCATTCTTCTGCTCCAGCTCCACCTGGTAGTGCACCAGATCCGCATACACCTTATCCATCTTCTGGATGACATCGATCCACGCGTTCTCGGTGGTCTCATTCAGCTGTAGTGGTCCATCCATTACAACCTTATCGATCAAACTGTTTTTGAGACGCGATTTGGTTTCAGCCATGACTGCTCCCTTTTATCTGGATCAGCAAATAAAACTACCCTGCCATATCCTGGCCTTCGTGCAGCTGCTCGATCTTTTCAAGTCCGTATCGCTCCAGTTTACTGCGCAGACCCACCCGGGAGAGACCAAGCTCTTTCGCTGCCTGACTCTTGTTCCAGCGATTGCGGATCAGGCACTCCTTGAGGATCCGCGCCTCCAGGGATTCGACCCGCTCCTTGAGTGTACCCTCCAAACCGTTCATCACCTTCAGGTCGGCCTCATCCTCTACCGGTGCCGCCTGCAGCACCCGCGGGGAGAGCATGTCGGCACTCAGCTGATCAGTGTCACTCATGACCAACATATGCCGGATTTCATTCTGCAGCTCGCGTACATTACCTGGCCAATGGTAGGCCTGCATACAAGCCAAGGTCTCCTTTGTGAACCCTTCGACACGTTTACCCAACTGGCCCATCGAAGCCTCCAAAATCGACTTTGCAATCAACGGTATGTCCATCCTGCGCTCACGCAATGCAGGCAATTGAATCGTGACGGTGGCGAGCCGGTAGTAGAGATCCTCGCGAAAACGTCCTTCACGCACCTCCAGCTCCAGATCCCGATTGGTGGCGGCGATGATACGCACATCCACCTGCCGGGTCTGACTGCTACCCAGGGGGCGGATTTCACCCTCCTGCAATACCCGCAACAGTTTTACCTGAAAAGCAGCTGACACCTCACCGATCTCATCCAGGAAGACAGTACCACCACTGGCCCGTTCGAAGAGTCCCGCCCGATCTTCCACTGCACCGGTAAAGGCCCCCTTCTTGTAGCCAAAGAGTTCACTCTCCAACAACTCATCTGGCAGAGCGCCACAGTTCTCCACCACGAAGGGTTGGTCCCAACGGGTGCTGTTGTAGTGCAATGCCCTTGCCGCAAGCTCCTTGCCCGTACCCGACTCGCCAGTGAGCAGTACCGATACATCATAGGGCGAGACCCTGCGGATCTTCTCGCACACATCGTTCATACAGCTTTCCGGACTTCGCACGATCTGATCGTCACAGCGGTATTCGTCCCGTAGACACTTACGTTTATGATCCATGGTGGACTGCAGACGGCTTGGTGACATCTTCAGTTCCACCGAAAGGATCTCATTCTTACGCTGCAGCTCGAACAGCTGGGCGGCATTCTTCAATAACAGGATCAGACTATCCGGGTGCCATGGCTTGGTTACAAACTGATAGATGCCCGCCTCGTTGACGGCACTGATGATATCCTCGGAATCGGTATAACCGGAGATGATCATGCGGATCACCTCGGGCCACTGCTCCCGCACCTGCTTGAGAAACTCGACACCGGTGGTCTCCGGCATTCGCTGGTCGCAGAGGATAATCTGCACCCAATCGGTTTCGAGGATTTTTCGCGCCTCATTGACATTCTCCGCTGTCTTTACATCGAACTCGTCCTCCAGGATGCGCTGCAGCGTCTCCAGGCTGCGTACCTCATCATCCACGATCAGGACAGTGGGCAGACTGCTCATGAGACTCTCCTGATGGCTTTGCTCCAACGGTGGTTGGCAAGGGTCAGTGGGGTTCGCGACTTCGCTACCTTGTAGACAAAATTATAACGGGCCACATGATAACTTGGGTCGAATCCGTAGAAATTACGTTTCATCTGTTCCAATTCCTCCTCACGATAGCTGGCCAACGGTTTAACCGCTTCATCAGCCTGCCTTCGTGCATTCTTATAATGTAGACGTTCAGCAAACGCCGGGGTACGAATCATACTGGTTGCCAGTTGACGAGCCTGGTGCACCACATCCGCACCCGATGCATCGATCACCCTGTCAACCAGATTCAGTGCCTGCGCTTCATCGACGCCCATGGGCAAACGGTTCTCGACAATCCGCGCTGCACGCTCATCTCCGCTGTAGCGGGGTAAAAGGTAGGTCCAGTACTCTGAGCCGAATAGATTACCCATATCCTTGTAGTGGGGATTGAGTATCACACCACGCCGAGCCCACACCTCATCCGCGGCCCTGGCCAGGAACACCCCACCGGCACCGGCATTGCCCTGGAGTACAGCCACTGTCAGATGGCTCTCGGTTTGGATGATCTCCCGGGCCAAATCATCCATGGCATTGATGTTGCGCCAGGATTCATCGGCTGCACTGGAGGCCGCTTCGATCATATTCAGATGCATGCCGTTGGACCAGTAATCTGGGCCACCCATCAACAAGATCGCCTGGGTATCCCGGCGCTTCGCGTCACGCAAGGCCGACAACAGGGCTTCGCATTGATCACTGCCCATAGCGCCGTTATAGAAGGGAAAGTGGAGCAGGCCCACACCCTCCACCTCCTCATACCAGATCTCCCGGTAACCTGACGCCGCATCAGCCTCGATCTGCGGAAGGTCGGCGAGCTCCTGTGTCAACAACTGGGTGGCGGGCAGTTTGAAGGGGTGCTCACCCTCTCTCTCGCGCAGATGCCCGATCCAGACCGCGCCATCCACCGTTGCACGACAGATTGCCGCACCGCAGCGGGCGACTGATTCGCCTGGCCTGCCCTTCAGATGCGATTCCGGCCAGGCATCGTAGAGGTAGAACTGCCGTCCAAAGAGTTCATCCAGGACACCAGGCACACCATCGCCACTGCGAATCTTGCGCAACACCATAGCAGTAGTATCAGCTTGCCAATCGATAGCCCTGTCTGTCTGTTTGACCAGGGGTTGCCAGCCACCAGGGTGTGTGGCATCGACCTGATTTTGGGGTTGGGGTCGATAGTCACCCGTCTGAAATCGCTCCACAGCCAAGCTGACAGCCGCCACGGCGGCCTCGGTAACCTGGTTGCGATAGAGACTCCCCTTGCTCGTATCACGCATCTCGAAGGCCACACTGGCCCAGATATCACCCGCATCCATTTCGCCATTGGCCTGGAGCACCGTGACCCCCCAACGCCGCTCACCCTTGAGGATAGCCCAGTCGAGGGATGAGGGACCACGGTCGCCCTCTATTCCGGGATGGACTACCAGGCAGACATGATGACGCCAGATCGATTCGGGGATCGCCCGTTTGAGAAAAGGGGCGATGATCAGGTCGGGCCGATGCAGATCCACCGCCTCCAGCGCCACCGCATCGTTGATGTCGAACTCTACCGACACCTCATGACCCAGGGCACGCAACTCCACATAAAGCCGCTGGGTGAGGCTGTTGAAGGCGTGGGTGAGAAACAGGATGCGCATTTTAGATAAATCCATTCATTGCATTTGGTCCACGGTGCGGCAAGCCGCACCCTACACAGAACACCTGGTAGGGTGCGGCTTGCCGCACCGAAAGATGCCTGGATTTGCGTTCATTTGCGTTCATTTGCGCTCATTTGCGGACTCTTTCTAAATGCCTTGCATCGTTAATCGGTCTCAACAGATCCTCGGCAGCTGTTCGCCGGAGAGCCAATCGACCACCCGGCTGCCACCGAAGAGTGTCTCCATCTGGACAAAATGGTGTTGATCCTCAACCACATCGCCGATGATCCGGCTATCCCGACCCAGGGGATCATCCTGCATCACCGACAACAACCGCTCTGCATCCCCGGCCGCACAGATACAGATGAGCTTGCCCTCGTTGGCCACATAGAGGGGATCGAGGCCCAGCAGTTCACAGGCGGAGGTCACGGCCGCTTTCATGGGGATCTCCGACTCCTGCAGACGCATGCCGACGCCGGACTGCATGGCCAGCTCATTGAGGGTGGTGGCCAGTCCGCCACGGGTTGGATCCCGCAGGCAGTGGATATCGGGAGCTGTCTCGACCATCCTTTTCACCAGACCGTGGAGTGCCGCAGAGTCAGATTCGATTGTTGTCTCGAACTCCAGATTCTCCCGACTCGACATGATCGCCACCCCATGATCACCAATGCTGCCACTGACGATGATCTTGTCTCCAGGCTGGGCGCGATCCCCGGATATGCTGATCCCATCGGGCACCAGCCCGATACCGGTGGTGGTGATAAAGACACCGTCACCCTTACCCTTCTCCACCACCTTGGTATCGCCGGTTACCACCGGCACACCCGCCTCGGCAGCCGCACGCCCCATACTGGCGACGATGCGATCGAGATCCGCCAGGGGGAAACCCTCTTCGAGGATGAACCCGGCCGAGAGATAGAGCGGCCGCGCACCGGACATGGCCACATCGTTCAAGGTCCCGTGTACCGCCAGCGAACCGATGTCGCCGCCGGGAAAGAAGAGCGGCGAGATGACATGGCCATCCACACTCATCACCATGCGTCCCGTTGAGACATCGAAGGCCGCCTGGTCGTTACCCTGCCTCAGCAACTCGTTATCGAAGTGCTTGAGAAACAGCTCCTCTATCAGCTGCGCCATGGCCCGACCGCCGCTGCCATGGGTCATATCGACCCGGGCACCTCGGGTATCGAGACGTAGGGGAAAACGTTTTACCACCGCGTTCATAACAAAATACCTATCTGAATCTGGATTGAATTCAACCTTGATCGGTGCGGCAAGCCGCACCCTACGCTTGATCGAAATGTAGGGTGCGGCTTGCCGCACCGAATGGTATGGACCATTACCCATTTCATCTCAGGCACTGCGCTGCACCGGATCCCGGAAACGCCCATAACTCCAATAGGCCGCGCAGGCACCCTCGGAGGAGACCATGCAGGAGCCCATGGGATTGTCCGGCGTGCAGACCGTACCGAACAGCTTGCAGTCGGTGGGTCGCTTGGCACCACGCAGGATTGCCGGACATTCACACCCCTTCACATCCTTTGCCTGGGAGACGGGTATGCTGAAGCGCTGCTCCGCATCCAGGGATGCGTAGTCCTGTTTGATCTTGAGGGCGCTGTAGGGTACCTGTCCCAGCCCCCGCCACTCGAAGCTTCGCCGCAGCTCAAAGGTCTCCGCCACCAGTCGCTGGGCCTTGCGATTGCCTTCGCGACTCACCACCCTTGTATACTCGTTCTCAACCACGAAACGCCCTTCGTTGAGCTGGCGGATCAGCATCAGGGCCGACTGCATCACATCCAGGGGCTCGAAACCTGCGATCACCACCGGCCGTTGAAACTCCTGGGCAAAAAACTCGTAGGGCCGGCTGCCGATGATGGAGCTCACATGAGAGGGTCCAAAAAAACCGTGGATGGAGACCGATCCCAACTCACGCACTTCCGGTGATTCCAGAATGTTCTGGATCGCCGCAGGAGTCAGCACGTGATTGCAGAAGAGACTGAAGTTGTTCAGCCCCTCCGCCTTCGCCTGACGCAGCGCCACCGCACTGGGAGGCGTGGTGGTCTCGAAGCCGATGGCGAAGAAGACCACCTCCCGGCGGGGATTCTCGCGGGCGATTCGCAGTGCATCCTGGGTCGAATAGACCATGCGCACATCCCCCCCCGCGGCCTTGACACGGATCAGGCTCTTGCGACCGCTGGCCGGTACCCGCAGCAGATCCCCATAGGTGCAGAGGATGACATCGTGGGCCTCCACCAGATGAATGGCTTCATCGATGCGGCCGATTGGCAGCACACACACCGGACAGCCCGGGCCATGCACGAACCTCACATTCTCAGGCATCAAATCCTGCACACCGTAACGGAAGATGGCGTGGGTGTGGCCGCCACAGAACTCCATCAGATGGTATTCCCGGCCCTTGTCCGCCGCCTGATGTATGGCATCGGCCAGCTGTCTGGCCAGCTTGTGCTGGCGGAATTCGTCCACATATTTCATGGCGCCACTCCCGCCTGGGCGAACAGTTGGAGGGTCTTCTCCGCATCCTCCTCGCTCACCTTATTCAGGGCATAGCCCACATGGATCAGCACGAAGTCGTCCACGGAGACATCCTCCACCAGCGCCAGGGAGACCTCCTTCTTCACCTCACCCAACACCACGGTGGCGTTATCGCCCTGCTCGTCGATGGCGACCACTTTTGCCGGTATGGCCAAGCACATGTTCGGTCACTCCTCTGTCGTTTTGAAAGCATGCAATAAAGTAAATTCCTGTGTAGGGTGCGGCTTGCCGCACCATTCTCTTCACTGCGAATTGCCGCCAATGAGATCTTCTCTTTCTTTCATCTGCTCGTATTGTTTGGTGCGGTAAACCACACCCTATGTCTTTCACTGTAGTCAGCCGCCTACCTGCCCAAGTCAATTCATGTCAAACATGCTAAGAACGGTGCGGCAAGCCGCACCCTACGCTTTTTCCGATATCGGATGTGAATCGACAACACCCATAAAATATTCGCATCCATTTGAGGTGAAACATTTAACTAAGCCGGTACCGCCGGGTTGCCGGCCAGCGCCATCTGCCGGCTGGCCGCGATCCACTGATACCAGCCCTGCATCCCCTCGCCGGTCTTGGCGGAGAGTTGCAGCACCTTGATCTTTGGATTGATCCGCTGCGCATAGTCGATACAGCGCTGTACATCGAAATCGAGATGGGGCAGCAGATCGATCTTGTTCAACAGCATCAGGTCGGCGGCGTGAAACATATCCGGATACTTGATCGGCTTGTCCTCACCCTCGGTGACGGAGAGGATCGCCACCTTGTGCGCCTCCCCCAGATCGAAGGCGGCCGGACAGACCAGGTTGCCCACATTCTCGATGAACAGCAGGCTCCCCTGCTCCGGTTTCAACGATTCCAGGGCATGACCGACCATATGGCCATCCAGATGACACCCCTTGCCGGTATTGATCTGCAACGCCTTCGCCCCGGTGGCGCGTATCCGCTCCGCATCGTTCGCGGTCTGCTGATCGCCCTCGATGACACTGATGCCATACTGCGCCTGCAGATCGTCGATGGTACGGGTCAAAAGGGTCGTCTTCCCCGATCCAGGACTGGAGACCAGGTTCAGACTCAATATGCCGTGCTGATGAAAATAGTGGCGGTTGGCAGCGGCATACTGGTTGTTCTTACTCAGAATGTCCTGCTCGATCTGCACCATTCTCGATTGCGACAGTCCCGGGGCATGGGCATGAGCCGGGCCCTGACCATAGTCATGGGTATGCCCATCCTCGCCATGAGCATGAGCATGATGATGGTGATCATGATCATGTTGATGGTCATGACCCTCGATCTTGGTATCGCCTTCGCCACAACCGCAAACTGTACACATAAAACACCCCGAATCTTTTTAAAAAGTTTTGAGTTTTGAGTTTTGAGTTTTAAGTTTTGAGTTAAAGAAAGAAATTGGGAGTTGGGTGCCTTCCAACTCAAAACTCAAAACTTAAAACTCTTCAGCTATTCGACTTCAAGTTCCTTAATCCGCATCTCGTCGCCCCCGGTTACCTGCAACTGATAGCTGCCGCACACCGGACAGGGTTGGTATCTGGCCGATACCTGAACCGGTTTACTGCACTGCATGCACCAGGCCTCACCCGGCAGATGGATGATCTCCAGTCGCGCCCCATCGGCGAGACTCCCTTTCATCACCGCATCGAAACTGAAACGCATCGCCTCCGGCTCCACGCCTGACAGGGAACCGATCTCCAACCAGACCTGTTTGACCCGGCTGTATCCCTGGCTGAGCGCTTGCTCCTCCAGCACATTCAGCACCCCTTCGCAGAGGGACATCTCATGCATCAAACGACCTCGAGCCGATAACCAACACAGGGATCGACGGCGTTGATGAAGAGATCCGCATGCTGCTTTAAGGCGACGATCTCCTTTGCAGGAAGGCTCAACAAGCCTCTGGCGACCACGCCACGGGGATGAAAATTCCACTCCGTGGGCGCCACTATCTGGTAACTGGCAATCACATCCTTGTCCACCACGGCACGGTGTATCAAACGCCCCCTCGCCGCCTCCACCTCACCCAATCCTTGCTGCGCACCTACCCTTGTGGATGCGCTTGCAGGAGCGGTAGGATTCTCCATCAATGCCTGTAATTGGCTGCTCAATCTGCCCGGCAGGGACGCCAGTTCCAACAGTCTGGCCACCATGCGTGTCAACAAACCGAAGCCATAGCGCTCTGCAAGCTGTTGTAATAGTGGATGAGAGGCCATTCTGGTCAATGGCGTGGTCTCGAAAACAGCACCCTTCCAATCGGGAGCAGCGATAAAACCATCCGCATCCTGCTGCGCCAATCGGTGGCACATTGTTGGCGGATCGATAGTGGGCAAGGGGTGGCAACCGGCATCCGCCAGTCGCGCCGATTGGGTGTCCCTCAGGCGCTGCAAGAGTATGGATGCTGGTGTCGATGTCGCTTCGAGCCAGGTATCGAATTCCTCGATAGTGGACTTGGCATACCAGTCCGTAGGGGAGAGCGAGAAGATCGAATCATCAGCTGTTTTCTCTATCTGTTCAATGACAGACGAGAACTTTTCTTGAACCACTTTCGGTCGTGGCTGCAGGGTAAACAGATCACTCTCCTTAAAGCATGCATGTTTAGCTTGTGGCAGCAGATTCGATAGCCCAGCAACCATGGCTCGATTTACCGGGACGTTAACTTGTTTGGACCAGTCTATGAGGATGCGCCAGAGATGCTCACGGGCGGTCTCCACTGTGACCAGCATCATCTCGGCCAACTCGACCTGGGTATTTTCATCTATCTCCATCGCCTGGCGACACGCCTGTACCGCTGCACATGCCTGGGCAGTGGCACATACACTGTAAAGCATAGGCACCAAACCAAGCAGCTCCTTCACCGGTTTACCCTCAAACAGATGGGTTAACTGCAGTGGGCGACTTGAACGGATGGCGACACTTTGTACGCGCTCCTGCTGACAATTGAGCTCAATGAGAATTTCACCCTCAACCTTCACTGCTCTGTATCCTGGCTCTGATTGAGCTTTCCGCGCAGCAGCTCACGTCGACTCAGTGGTTGCTCAAGGCGTTGACTCAGGGCAGGTCTCTCCTCTTCCTCCAAGTCCACCTCCTCATCGACTGCCTGCTCATCGGATTCTCCCTTCCAAAGTCGCTCGATTTCACTTTCACGGGTCGAGACCCCATCCCGATGTTCAGCACACATCAGCGCATCCATCACCGCCTCTGCAGTTGCCACTGCCGTGGCCTGATCGGCAAACTCGAATACCGGAGAAAAGAGTGAACACATCTGATAACGACCTATACCCTCCTCTTCGCAAAGGATGAACTCATAAGGGCCGGAAGGCATATGATGGAGTTGCTTATCGCCGACCCCCATCGTCTCCCAGCTATCCCCTTCCGGTGGCAACAGCATCAGGTTCATAAACCAAGGCGTGATCAAAACACCAAGACAGTATTCGTTCCATTTACAAAACCCAACTGCTTCCACATGTAGGGCGGGATTGAGCAATGGCAGTCCCTGCATGCGCTCCTGCTGTATATGCCGAAACTGGCACTCCAGGCCTTGAATGAGATAGTCAGGACAGATCACGATGCATCCCTCACCACCATGAAGTCACTTTTATTGCCGTCACAATTTGGGCAGCTCCAGTTCGACGGCAATTTTGAAAAAGGCGTCCCGGGTGGGATTTGCCAATAGTCGTCGCCATCTGCGGGATTGTAGACATACCAACAGATCTTGCACTCCAGGAGGCTGTCATCACGGAGTTTGTCATCATTGCCCCCATAGGAACCGGCAAAGAAGGCCTCGCTCACCGGTAGGCCTCCATGATCTCATTCAAGCGCTGGGCACTCTCCTGAATATCTTCCTTGGCGGCAGCAGCGACTGCGGGCACATCGCCTATCTCGAGGGTGTTGAGAATATTCTTATCCTGGGAGTTGAAATACTGTACCCACCAGACATTTTGCACAGCGGTGCTGGTAATACGGCAGTTGCCATAACCACGGGAGAGTATGGTGAGCGGACCGTCACCCAGGCGATCGATCAGGAACGAGAGATCCTGCTCTGTCTGAGGTAACAGGGTGAGATTGATGACATGGCTCTCTCTGCCGGGTCGGTATTCGGCGACCTTGTCATTGATCTCCGCGAACAGAGGCGGGGCATTCAATACGCCTTCGGGTATTGACTGGAGTTGGCTATCGACACGATGCGCCGCATGACTGAAGACATGACGTCGGCATAATCTGGGCACCTGCGCCACCTCGATCGTATCGGCAGTCGTTTCTTGTTGCTGATTGAAGTATCTGACACGCCAGATACCCGCCATCACCGACTCCTGAATTCTGGCACTGCTATCAGTACCCTGGTAGAGCATGCTTACCTCGCCCTCACCGAGTACCTGATCGACCAAGCTGCGGTTATCCCCATCCAGGTGTGATATATCGACCACTTCGGGTTTTATGTCTCTCACCTTTGCCTGTTGTTGCAACACCCTGTCCAACTCGGTTAATGCAAACATGCCTTTGTCGAGACTCTGCACCTGATCCGGCTCCGGCATCTGCGGCATGCTGAAGGTAGACATCTCATCGGGAAGTTGCAGGATGTCGAGCTCCGCACCATCCTCTTCCACCGGTTGGGAACCAGGACCGGTGACAGTTATAGGTATGTCGATTTCATTCATAATTTTACCACTCCTTCTTAGGGCCTGTTAACACTAATCCGATAGGCTCTGCTGGGGCTGTTTTTTCGTCCAGCAAGGCAGAATGAGCGTGGTGTAGCAGCGCTACATGAGCGAATGATAACGCCGCTGGGTGGAAAAACAGCCCCAGCCCTCCGGGTTGCGCCTGAAAAAGCGCCACTCGGCGTTGCTCGTCGCTCATTTGGAACAACCAAACCTCGCTCCTCGCGCCTTGATTGGCGCTTTTTCAGGCACAACAGGGCCTATCGGATTAGTGTTAACAGGCCCTAATGGCACTGCCCGGCGGCACTAACCACAGGAATCTTGAAGCTTGGGGTCGCTTGGGGTTGGGCATTCAAGAGGCGTTCTATCTCTGTCAGGTAAACGTCCCAATCCTGCATCCGGGAGATCGCCCCCACATAGGTGCCATCCCGCAACATTACAAGCGCCGGCCAGCCATCGAAGGGAAAACGCGCATGCAGCTGGTGTTCACAATCACGCTCGACTATGGCCACCTGAAAACGCCCAGCAAATTCATCCATCAGTAGTGGCAGCACCACCGCCACATCATTGCTCTCTGGGAACTGCACCGGGTTCTCGGTGAAGAAGAGCAGTGTATGTTTATGTGCACGGGTAAAATCCTCAAGCGAGTTCTCACTGACTGTTGCAATCCCTTTGCTCTCGACGAGGTCATTGATCAGCGGTGATGACATAGGTCTCTCCTGCTATTTATTCAACCGAAGATGTTCCGGTAATTGTGGTTCGCGATTCACCAGATCATCGAAAAGATGATCTATTTCAGTCTCGCCCTTGATCACGAGGTCGAGGGCCTGCAGTGCCTGCTCAATCTCCCTCGCCCTGGCCGCGCTCAGCACCTCGCGGGCGGTATCGAGAAATACCAATAACCAATTACCCACCGGCTGTTCGCCAACCAGGAGTGTATCCACCCTGCGCCGCTCACCCATCCCTTCACACATGGCATAACCAGGGTGAATGGAGAGGACCTGCATCGGCAGACCGATACACATCACTGATCCCCCTGGTTACGGTACTTATCGAGATGTGTATCCACATCCACACACAGGGCATTCTGCTCAAGGGGAGCCGGACGGTAGGCCAGATCAAACTGTGACGACGTCAGAACCCTTGCGTCTCCAACCCGACAGGCATATTGTTCCGAGGGTCGCTCACTCTCATAGCGCCTGATATCGGAGATAGCACCCTGCAAACCACTGTCGGGTGAGAGTGGTGTTTCACGCCGCTCGACCTCTATGCCAAGCCCTTGCAGATAATCCAGAGCCATGTGGATCGCTGGCCCTATCTGGGCCCGGACAGGCTCCCGCAAACTGCCGCCGTAGTCCTCCAGCTCAACGGGTTGCACACCCACCAGAAGAAGATGTTGGGGATAGTCGCCCAGCATCTCCGCCATGGCGAGCACCTCTTGAAACCCTGTCTGATGCAGACTTACCTTTTTGGCACCCATGAACTTGGGTACCTCATCACCCTCAACTCGTTTCAGGCTGCCACCAGGCAGACCGTAGTCAACCGCATCGAAGACCACCAGTATCTGCGCCTCGCGGATATGCTGAACCAGATAGATACCCTGGGTACCTCCATCCAGAAGACGCACATGGTCAGGGAAACGGTATTGACGCTGCAGCGACTCCACTGCGCGCACCCCAAAACCCTCATCGGCCCAAAGCAGGTTTCCAATACCAAGGATCAGTACATTCGGCAATTCGGGCATATGGGACTCCGGCTGGGGCCAGGGATAATTGAAAACACTATGTGCAAACCACGCGCCAACCTCCTCCATTGGGGTTAGCCATTGTTTTCGATACTATTTTTCCAGATAAGTACGGGTAATGGATAATTAGAATGGAATGTTTCTTATCGTTTATTATAGAATTTGGAAGGTTACTTTCCAGTTTCTATGTATAGCACTCACTGTTTTTGCCTATTTGCACAGAATATCAAGGGTTTTCTACCAATCCGCCCACCAATAGGAAAGCAGCTTTACACCTCACATGCGTCCTGGTTGAAACAGATTAAAATAAAAAATTTCTCTGCTAATGAGGTGCCTATCCTGGAAATGACGCATAATTCGAATGAGCAGCATATGCTATTGGACCATTCTAGGAATGGAGCATGGATATTCGCCTGGTAACATAATTCACATAATTGAGAGAACAATATGCCAATCGTTTCGTGGAGCGACGAATTCAGTGTCAACGTCAAAGTGATAGACGACCAACATCAAGAAATGCTCGATATCGTCAACAATCTGCATACCGCGGTGGAAGGGAGTGAGGATAAAGAGGTCCTGGAAAAATTATTGATCGATTTGAATGAACACACACGAACCCACTTCGCAACAGAAGATGCGTTGATGAAACAATATAACTATCCAGGGTATGAAGAGCATCTACATGAACACAATGTTTTGCTGCAACATCTTGGTAATTTGGTCGCCAGTGTCACACAAGGAAAGAGCCCGACATTCCGCTCCGATTATGATGTCTCCTCTGACTGGGTGCTAATTCATATCTTTAAAAGCGATAAAGAGCTGGGCAACTTTCTCAACAATCAGGGTGTCTATTGAGCCTTCTGGAAACCTGGTCACATGCTGTTACTGAACGAGGCAAATGACCTCCACAACAAAAAGCGGGGGAGCAAAGCTCCCCCGCCACATCTTCTACGCAAGACCGAAGTTATCGCACTTTTACATACAGATTGATCTCAAAACCATAACGCAGGTTTTGATACCTCGGTTTAGACCATTTATGCATCGTGATTCTGTCTCCTATCTGTTGTATATGGTTTATGGAAAAGTCGCCTCCAACTGCCAACAGAGGTAACACGGATTAACTTTCAAGATACATACCAACAGAGTACGCACAACATCCAACTCCATTTGGATCAGTAAATTAGAGATAAATACCTAAAATACTGGGAAAAAAATCACCTATGGATCCTATCCGGCAGCCCCCAATCCGGAGACACTGCTCCAGGTGTGCAGTTTCTGAACACAACCCCGTGAAATCTTTATACACAGTGAAGCAATAGCGAGAGAGGCTCTAGATCACTGACTGGAAGAGCGCATGCCTTTAGGTGGTTCCATGGGTATAGCTACCCCCTTGGTATCGAGGGATAAGATCCAATTTACCAACTCAGCGGCTTCATCCTTTTTCAAGGCCACATTCGGTGGCATGAATTGCATATTGACGTTTTGCCATACCTTTTGATTACCCTGGGTTCCCTCCAGTACCGACTCCAGCAATCTATCCTTACTGTCAGGCCTGTCCCGGTAGTGCGCAGCCACCTCTTTAAATGACGGTGCAAGCGGTATGACACGCATCTCCTTGACCGGATCTACCCGATGACAGATGGTGCAACCGCTGACAGTAGAGAGGGCCAGCATTCTGTCGTGATACATAAGCCGCTCTGCAACCTCAGGATCTATATCCAACTTAAGTATCCAGTGAAGAAGGGAGGAGGCATCCTCTCGAGTGACATTCACGTTCGGCGGCATGAACCGCATTCCGACCTTGCCGCTCCAGGCCTGGTCCCGATAGACCGTGCCATGCAGGACCCGGTCAAGCAGTGGGCTGAACACATCGTTTTCGCCCCTATAGCGTAACGCGATCTCTTGATAGCTCGGTGCGAGTGGAAGATCATCGGGATTGGCTTCTGGTGCTATCTTATGACAGATGAAACAACCGGAAGCATTGGCCAGGGCCAACATTTGCTCATCCTTTGCATGTACAACAGAGACCAGAAAAAATGCGACTGCCGCGATCACAGTGGTTAAAGACAACTTCAACCTAACCATTGTTTGTATCTCCCCTGACTGAAAGGTTACTGATATTTATCGACACGAAATAAGTGAAGTAATAGCAACAACTGTGCCTGCCCCCTTTAGTCACTGCCAGGCAAGGCATCGGCTGGACGCTCACGGCAAGCAATGCCGCCCGTCTCCCGCTGATGGCATCGGGCATTGTTCAAAAACTGCCGACAATGCTCAATATGTGAACACATATTAGGCGCCGATAGATGATTTCCATGATAGATAGGGATAGATACTGGGTACAGGTAAATGGCACGGAGCATGCTTTTTATTCACAGGATTTCGAATAATAACGAGTGCCCAGAATTGCGCTACACAAAAACCCCATATGGCCTTTTCTTACAGTGGCTCCTTCTGCTCGGATTACTGCTGTTTATCAGCTGGATATTCTGGGAAAAAGGCCTGCTGCAAACCGCCCTGCTGTCTGATCC
This sequence comes from Candidatus Thiodiazotropha sp. CDECU1, assembly GCF_963455295.1. Lineage (NCBI taxonomy): Bacteria > Pseudomonadati > Pseudomonadota > Gammaproteobacteria > Chromatiales > Sedimenticolaceae > Candidatus Thiodiazotropha > Candidatus Thiodiazotropha sp. CDECU1. Next base: position 1,313,977 of record NZ_OY734020.1, on the reverse strand, counting down.
CAGCCGTATCACGCTGATCATCCTGATACTCTTTGTTATCGCTACCTGCCATTGTGCGGCGCGGACACTCTTTTTGTCACAGGAACAGAGCGCCCTCGATCGTATCGTGCTATTCACCTCTGCCAATCCGACTGGTCAAGGCAGCAATCGTTGGTGGATGGACAACCAGCTACCTGCAAGAGACTCCCTCTCCGGTCAGTTGATTGCAGGAGTTGCCGCAATCCACAGCCGGGCTCAATCCAATCAAGGAAGCCAGGATACCCAGCTGCTGGCACAGGTGATGGCGGAACGAACCAGAGGCCAGCACGAAGTTGGTTGGTTCATCTGCGGGCTGCTTGTGAAACTTGGTCTGCTCGGCACTGTGGTCGGATTCATATTAATGCTTGCACCGGTGGCTGAGCTGGAATCATTCGACCTATCCGATATACAGGGCCTGTTGCAACGAATGACCACTGGTATGGGAGTGGCCCTGAACACAACCCTGATGGGACTCAGCTGCAGCATGTTACTCGGGTTGCAGTATCTGATCCTGGATCGCGCCGCGGATCGCCTGGTGTCAGAAGCAGTAGAGTTCACTGAAACACGCCTGTTCAAAGCTGCTGGCAGGGAACAGTGATCAGATGGCCATGTTTCGCAACAGCCGGCAGTTTGATGCGGACCCTTTCACCGACCTGCTGTTCAACGCCCTGCTTGCGTTCACCTTTCTTTTTCTGGTCGCCTTGATGTTTTTAAATCCACCCGCAAAGAGCGGCACCATCACGCCCAAGGCCGATTTCCTGATCTCGGTAACCTGGGCCGATAACAGTCCCGATGATATCGATACCTGGGTCGAAGGACCAAGCGGTGAGTTGATCTGGTTCAAGAACCCCCAGGCAAGTCTAATGCATCTGGATAGAGATGATCGCGGTATGGCCAACGATACCCTGCTGATAGACGGTAAAACGGTGATCAACCCACTGAACCAGGAGATAGTGACCATACGCGGTCGTCCGGCGGGAGAATATGTCATCAACATTCACTATTACAACAGCAAGACACTGCAGCCTGTTGCGGTAACCGTCTATCTGGCGGAGGTCAACCCCGCATTGAAAGTGCTGCACTATGCAACCCACAGGCTCGAACGGGTTGGCGAGGAGAAGACAGCGATACGCTTTACCATCGGTACCGATGGACAGGTCAACAATATCAATACTCTTGAAAAATCGATTGTCCAGGTAGGTAAGATATGAGTGAATCCCTGCTACTGTTGCTACTCGCATATGTCGCTTTGGCCGTGTTGGCAGCCGCGGCATTGATAGCCAGCAGTTTCCCGATCCTGATTAGGGCATTTATCGTTGTATCCGCAACAGCACTCTACTTCATCAGTTATCAGGGGTGGCAAGCGGTCCAGGGCTGGCCCGCAAGGATCGATGTTCCGCAACGCTTTCTTCTGCACGCATCAGTGGTTGATGAACCCGACAAGACAACTGGGTCGCCCGGAACCATCACCCTCTGGGCAACCGACCTCAGCAGTGGTGAGCCGGCGGATGATCCACGTGCCTACAAATTGGAATACAACAAGGAACTTCACTCCAATCTTGACGATGCGTTACGCAATATGCGTAACGGTATAATTCAGCTAGGCAGAAAAACCGCTGTTGCCAAAAAACCAGGGCAACCCCTCGACTTCACCCGCATTGGAGAACAACGGGAGAAGATTGAGATCTACTCCCTTCCCGATCCTGCATTGCCTGAAAAATGAGCATCATCCCTCTCCTTGTTGTGTCAGTGTTGATACTTGCATCCTGCTCCAACGAGCCAATGGATAGTTCGAGCTACTTCCCATTGCAGGAGGGGATGCAATGGGACTATTCCGTTACCACCGACGTTAACGATACCATTCGGCACGCCAATTTTTCTATACGCATGGGAGAGCCAGAATCGATCATGGGTGTACCGCACGCGGTACGCATTACCAGCGACGGCACCCGTTACTATATCGTTGAGAACATTGACGGCATCTATCGCAATGCAAAGCAAACCCTGATCGAGAGTAAACCCACTATCGAAAGTTCCCCCCACTGGATACTCAAATACCCGTTTAGGAGTGGGACACATTGGAGCAATCCCACATATCCATTCGTACTACGCCGCATCTATCCCTATACAGAGCGACTAACCCGGGGAATGAATCTCAAGATGACTTTCCAGATCGTGGCGGAGGATGAAACCGTAGTTGTAACCGCCGGCCGTTTCGATAACTGTATCCGGGTTGAAGGCGAGGCAAACCTCACCCTCTACGCCGATGCAAAGAGTGGTTATGAGGAGATATTGATAAATACGACAGAGTGGTATGCCCCGGGTGTCGGCCTGGTGAAGCTGTTACGGGAGGAGCCCCTGTCGAATGATGTGTTTGCAGGCGGTCAAGTGCTTTATGAGTTGAAGTCATTACAATATTGAACAGGAGCACCTCATCACCTATTTCGTGTGGCTGCAGATCAATACCAACTCCTGGCCCTACACTAATAAACACTATAGCCGATACTCAGCATGCCCGGTCAGGGGGAAGCTGGGTTCTACTGCAATGCCGGGTTAGATGAGCAATTAAACAGTGATTTATTTATAATGCGAGGCATACAATAAATTATCGTGTAATAAAAATTGGTCTCATTATAAAAAACCATAGTTGCAGATCAATTCTAGATATTAGTGTAATTTCATATGGATAACTGGATTAATCATTGCTCATTATATATATTTAAACAAACCTCATTTCTTCGCAGCAATTGGAATGCAAAAAAACCTTCCCTATTCTCAAATACTGGATTTCCTAACCGAACTGGTTGACAAACAGACTACCGGTACTTTGTTTGTCCATTCAGAAAGCAATCGAGCAATCACGATCGCACTGGACAGGGGTCGTATTCATGCGCTCTATTTCGGCGCAAGACGGGGGCGAAAGGCAATCCCCCTGATCAGCAGCATTACCGGTGGCAGTTACCGATTGGAATTATCGGATTTAGTCGAGGCTTTCCACGACCTGCCACCCACGCATGAGATACTCAATCTGCTACGCAACCCACAGATCAACAATAAGCCCAGCCCCACTGTTTCATCCACTAGTACTTCCCACATCGAAGCGATAGAAGAAGAGAAAAAGGAGATCCTGTGCCAAAAACTGAAAAGTCTGTTGGCAGAGCATGTGGGGCCCATAGCTGAGATTGTATTTGATGATACAGCGGAGGAAGTAGGCGACTTCTGCTCCACACCCCAGCTAACACAGGATCTGATCAATAAGTTATCAGAAGAGATCGATAACCCTGACGAGATGGAACAGTTCAAGGACCAAGCCTACGTGACCCTAAGCAAAATCCTGCATAGCTGATCTTTCACGCCCTAACTCAATCAGGATTTACGTTTCATCCGCTTCATGGCGGCAACCAGACTACGCCGCATGAGTTCAAAGGCATTTGCCAGATCTGCGATTTCATCTTTCCGATCTTTTACACGCACCTCGCGGCTGATATCACCATGGCTCACAGCCGTGGCTACAGTGGTAATCTCCGTAATCGGCACCAGTATCAGACGCTTAACGAGTTTATTCACGACGATGAAAAGAACCGCAAACAGCAATGTGATTGCACCGATCACAATTAGACTGCGCTTAAGCGTCAGGGACTGCACATCCTCCAAGGGTACACCCACTACACTGATGCCCACCACCTCACCGGATTGATAGCCAAAGCCGCTCTCTGTACCGTAGGTGACTTTCACATCCTCAGGTGCCGATTCCGGTTTTCCGTGACAGCGCAGGCAGCCTTTTTTACTGATCTTCGGCGCGGAACTTACCAGGTAGCTCTGGCCATCGATTTCACCACTGGTAGTCACTATTGCCAAATTCCGATCATCTCGGAACCGACTCAATAGATCCTGCTCAAGACCTTGAACTATATTATTTGGATTCAATGGGTTGTCAGAAACATTGCTGATGTAGTATTGAGGCTGCTTCTGCTTAAGATATTTGGCAATTCTGGATGTAGCCACAATCCCGGAGAAGGATGGAGAATAGAAAATCTTCTCCTTCATGAAGTGAGGTCGAAGATCGTTAGCAATAAAGTCCTGAATCGATTTCACCACATCGACCAGCAGCACCAGCTCCTGTTCCGCCCGGTTATAGACTTGCTGCTTGGTGATAATATAAACAACTGGTGTTGTTACCAGGACAGTAACGACATACATCAGGATAAGTGACAGGTTGAAACGTTTTGCCAGACTCCGGCGGTTACTCTGCTGTGTCGACTGTGCTGCCACTATGCTGTCCTCTTGCTGCTATTCCATATCAATGCATATGTTGATCACTGCGGAGGGATTTTAACAACAATTGACCGGTTTTTACCATCACCAAGCCGCTTGATCTTAATGAAGCGCGCCCTTGTCAAGGGAGGCTCTCGAGAGCAAGGAGTTGCTTGAAGCCCCTTAGGCGTATGATGGTGAGATGGAAAGGTATTCGGAGATTGGTTTATGTTCCCGGCAACAAGGCCTTCACCTTGCGCAGCAGGACAACATCGTCCCACTCCCGCTCGCCGACCACCCGGTAGACAATTTCCCCTTGGGGATTCAGTACGAAGGTAGTGGGTAAACCCCTAACCTGCCACTCCTGACTGGTACGCCCCTGCTGATCAAGCAGAACTGGAAAATCGATGGGGAAGTCACTCAGGAAATCCTTCACCGCAGTAACCTCATCCCCCAGGTTAATCGCCAACATGGTGATCCCCTTGGTGCTCAATTCTGCCCAGGCCCGATTCATCGAGGGTAACTCCCGACGGCAGGGCACACACCAACTTGCCCAGAAGTTGACAATCACCACCCTGCCCCGATAGTCCTGGAGCTGATGCCTGCCCCCTTGCGGATCGTGCAGGCTGAAGGGAGGCGCAGGGGTCGGGCTGACTTCTGGCAGCACTCCATCATCAGCCGATAGCGTGCATGGAATCGACATGGACACGGCAAAACAGAGGATCGGCCAGGTCAAACCACACCCAAGGCGGCTCACAGACTTCATAATCCGTACCACTTGTCCGCCGTGTTTAAGCGGCCAATCTAATAGGCCGAATCCGGATCGCAGAATTGTATGAAGGCCCATTGTTGTCATCTAATCCTGCCGCCAAGGTTAAGCTTGATGCTTAGTCTCAGCCATCCTCGTTCAATAATCCACGCACCATGTCGAGTACATGCGTCGGCGGCAACCCATAAGGCACCACTGCGGATAGTACTCCCTGGCTGTCGATCAGATAGAGGTTGGCCGAGTGGTCGATACTGTAACTGCCATCCGCCTTTGCATGCCGTCGGTAGTTGACCCGGTACTGTCTCGCCACCTGCGCCACCTCAGCCTCGCTACCGGTCAAACCGACCAACCCTTCGTCGAAATAGCGGACATAGTCGTGCAGTACCTCGGGGGTGTCGCGTGTGGGATCAAGGGTGACAAACAGGCCCTGTACCCGCTCCGCCTGGCCGTCCAACTCATTCAGCACCGCAGCCAGATTCGCCAGCTCGGTGGGACAGATATCCGGGCAGTAGGTGTAGCCGAAGAAAAGCAGCACCAGCTTACCCTGGAGCTGGCGAAGCTCGAAGGGGTTGTTGTTATGATCGGTAAGGCTGAAATCGCCACCAAGCTCCTCGGTGCTGGCCCAGGTGACTGTGACCGAGAGTGTGCTGAACAACAGCAGAAGCAGCAATCGTTTCCCTGGTATTACCATTCAACGTACCTCCACCTCACTACCGTGTACCCAGCTGGGGTCGCCCTTGCGCACATCACCCACAGGTGCCGCGAAGGCATCGGCCACCAGGGTATCCACATTGCTCCCGGTGAGGGATTGCAGAAAGGCGACCAGGTCCTGCTTATCCCTGTCAGTCAGACCCAGCGGACGGATCAGGGGATCGAGCAGTTCGTTCGGGACACCACCCATATCGTAAAAATCGACAACCTCCAACAGGGTGCTGAAGGTGCCGTTGTGCATGTAGGGCGCCGTAAGCGCCACATTACGCAGGCTGGGAGTCTTGTATTTCCAGCGATCGCTTGGATTCTGCGTCACCTCGTAGAGTCCCACGTCGGTGGGGGGTGGCTCGCCCACCTTTTCGATGACCGCACGATCGACCTGTAGGATCACCCCTGGCGCCACCACCACTGGTTGCGTCTCGGGTAGCAGACCCATCGACTCCCTGTAACCGAGACCGGTGTTGTGCAGTTGATCATCGCTGAAGAGGGCATGCTTCTCGCCGATGCGATGGCAGGCCGAGCAACCCGCCTTGCCGGTGAAGAGTTCAAATCCTCTTCGTGCCGATGTTGATAGGGCACTTTTATCTCCAGCGTAATACCAACGATCGAAGGATGAGTCACCTGAAACAAGGGCGCGCTCATAGCTCGCAATAGCCATGCCGAGGGTCTCCATACTCACCCCCCGGCCATCGAAGGCGGCCTCGAAACGACCGTCGTAATCAGCAATCCCGCGAATCTTCTGCAATACATAGCCGACCGAGGGATTGGCCATCTCGTTGTTGGCCAGCAGAGGCCCCCAGACCTGCTGTTCCAGGGTCTGCTCGCGCCCGTCGTGAAACAGCAGATCGGCATAGGCCGTATTGTAGATGGTAGGTGAGTTACGCCGCACGCTGCGCCCCTCTATACCTACCGCCATGGCCAGCTCGTTGCTGGTGAAACCCTGTTCAGGGACATGACACATGGCACAGGAGAAGGTGTCGTTGAGTGATAAGCGGCGGTCATAAAAGAGCTTTCTACCAAGCGCGATCTTCTCACTGGTCAGGGGATTGGAAATCGGCACTGGTACTGGCGGCAGCCCGAGTGGCGGATTGTTGGCTATACCAAGTAGATCGGCCACCTCTCCCCGCCTCGCCTCCAGGTCGAGAGAACGGGTGACATAATCCTCCTGTTCGTATCCCTGCTTATAGTCCCCGGGTTTCGAGAGTTGTGAAGGCCCGGGGATCTTGGCAGCAGCCTTTAACATCTGCCCCTGTTCCGTTTCCTGCAGCAGTAATGTCTTTACATCGTTGATGATCAGATCGTGATGGAGAAAATCGACACTGTAGATATTGCGTATCCTCTTTTCAGGATCGATGAGAAAGACCCGTAGCACATGACTGTATCCCACACTGGCCTTGCCGCTGCTGTCCACCTCCCGTTGAATCACCTGATTGTAGGATTGCAGTATGGGTTGCAGTTGCTGATGTGAAGCGGTGGTGATGAATTGCCACTCCCCGGCACTGCCCGCATAGCGAAAGTTGTTACTGTAGAGATTCATCACCGCCGGGGTATCGACTTCAGGATCGAAGCTCAGACTGATCAACTTCAACCGGCTGGCCAAATCTGCATCCCGCTTCATCGCCGACTTGATCTTATAGAAGACATGAGAGGATAACGGACAACCATTGACATCGTTGCAGGTACTGTAGATAAACGCCATCAGGACATAGCTGTCCGCGAAGAGATCATACAGACCCTGCTGTTTCCCCTGGCTATTGAGCACCACACCGTTCGCCGCCTCACCCAGCGGTGGCAGAGAGTAACTGCCGATCGCCGGCAAGGTGTAACCCAACTCGCCATAACCGGGTGCCGAATCGGACACCTGGCTCACCGGATCGGCTGAAACCGATGTAATCAGGACGATAACAAGGCAAATAGAAGATACAAGGACTCTGTACATTGACACTCCCAGGCAGCGGCGATCCCAGCGGGCAACTGCTCACCGGGATCGCCTGGTTCCGGATATCAATCAGACACCCGGATTGCCTGTATTACTTACGAATGGATTCCAGGCTTGCCACAGAGACATCCCTATCCTCTGGTCTGACTGCCCCGTAAAGGGAATAGGCGCCGAAGCGCATCTGGTGTGCCCGTCCCAGCTTCTCTTTATTGAAGTCGATGGCGAACTTCTCCACCAGCTTCCCGCCGTCCCAATGATAGGCCTTGAAGTACTGCTCATTGTCCTCACCCTTCTTGTCCCAGTTGGCCAATAGCGAAGAGGTGTAGTAGATACGGGTGCTGTCCCAACTGGAGGAAGCCATGTTGACCTGGCGGCCGATCACCTTCTCATAGACCTGCTTCGGCGCATGGGGATCGCGCATATCGAACAGACGGGTCTTGCCATCCATGAAGGTATTGACCCATAGCCTGCTGTCGTCTGAGCTGATGGAGATATCCACCGGTAGCGGCACCTTGGAAGGATCACCGATATCGGCCACTGCCTTGGACTGCCATTCACCCTGATCGTCTTCATAGATCAGCCAGATCTTGGAAGTCAGCGCGGTGGTGGTCACGCACCAGTTGTGGTTGGGCTGCCAGGCGCAGCGGATCTCCAGCGGGGCACCGGGGACGTCGAACACCTTCTTCGGCTTCTTGCTGTGCAGATCCCACAACACCACGGTGTTGCCGAAACGCTTCATCGCCTCCTTGTCCTGCAGCATCTTGCCAAAATCCATCATGTAGTTGGACCAGCCGGTGAAGGAGGAGGTGAGCATGATGTTGCGCCGCGGCAGTACGCGCACATCGTAGTTGTAACCGTCTGCATATTTGCCGGTCTTCTCCGCGCCACGCAGATTCTGATCAGTGGGCATCCAGTGGGTTGCCACATACTCACCCTCGTTGGTGTACTCCACCAGGGCGGTGCGGCCGCCGTGATCCTTGTTGTTTGAGAGCCCGGTGATCATGATGCGTCCCGGCAGGGCATAGGTGGTATGGGGACCGACAACGCCGCCGCTTTTCTCCACGAAATCGGTCACTACCTTGTGTAGCTTTGGCTTGGCGGGATCACTGTGGACATCGAAGATGAACAGCTTGTTGGTATCGAGACCGCCGGCCCATAGGTAGTGGCGGTCATCGGTAAACCCGGAGTGGTGGGCCTCATTCCGTCCACCTACCGAAAGAGTGTCGACGACCTTGCCATAGTTGGATGACTTAGGATTGACATCAATAGTCACCAGCTTGTCCTGACCGTCACCCAATCCCTCTATGCCGAGGGTCCAGACATAGACGAAATCCTCCTGACCGACAATCTTGGCCATGTAGGGAGATTGGCAGGTCTCATCTGCGTGTGTGGGTAAGACGGCACCGAAAAGGGTGGTGCCGAGAGCCAAGGCAGATGCCACGGCAATCGACTTGGCGGGCTTATTTTTAAATAGCCTCATGGTTTTCAACCTCCTGTGGTATTAATTTTTTACTGCAATTTAGCGTTACCTCAGCCCTCCTCCTGCAGTTGGCCTCTCCTGACCCGCACTCCTCCGCGCTGTCCGGATATACTACTCAATACGCTGATTCACCGATGATCCATCGGATTGAAACCGCCTTGACCCTCCTTAGTCCCGCTGCGCTTCAGCTGGTGATGAGGTAAGCGGCTAAAAAAGAAATTAGAACGAATATTCATTCTTGTCAAATTTTTTACTATGATGTTTATAATTGCCGACTAATAAACAAGGGCCTTTGGACAGGCCCCAGGAACCATAATGCCTTATCTGAAAAAAATGACCCCGGCTAATGCCCCTGTCGATAGTCGCATTCTGAGTACCGCCCTGGACCTCTTCGTCGAACGTGGCTTTCACAATGTCTCGGTACATGACATCCAGAAGCTGGCCAATGTGAGCATCGGCTCGATCTATAACCATTTTGGCGGTAAGGAGGGTGTCGCCAAGGCCCTCTACTACCACCTGATCAAGGAGATGGAGAATTTGGTGGAGGATGTCATCGCCGAGGACCTGAGTTTTCGGGAAAGTTGCAACCGCATCATCTACCTGCTGTTTGAATACACCGAGACCAAGCGTAATATCGTCGCCTATGTGCTGCATGCCAAACACCAGGAATTTTTACCCGACGAACCCCCGATCTGTAGCTCCACTCCGTTTAAGACGATGCGAGACATCGTGCAGAAGGGGATAGATTCGGGGGAGATCCGCCCGGGTCATCCCTGGGTCATCGCCTCCGCCATCTTCGGCGGTGCCATCCGTTTGATTCACCTGCGACTGGACCGGGTCATCGACGAACCACTGCCGAATTTATACGACGAACTGATCGACTGTATGTGGCATGGCATGGTGCCGACATCCGTGAGTGAGATAGTTGCATAATCCTATTTCACATAACCAGATCACTTTGACATAAAGACCAGGTGAGTTATTTTGATAGCAGAGGAACCGGAACACCGGGAACCAGTTCCAACCCGGCCTCCTGCCAGCCGTCGCTACCTTCCGCATACCAGTAGAGGTTGCGATAACCCATTGCAGCCACACGCTTGACCGCATTCCAGGACATCCAGCAATCGACCACGCAGTAGAGAACCAGCGCACGATCCCTATCACCTCGGGTGAGGCGCTCCAGATTGCTTTTCAGATAGGCACGCATGCGTGAGTCGAGTTGGCCATATCCCACATTCGGTAGCCAGGTGCTGCCTGGTATATGCCATCTCTGCCTACTGGGCAGCCAGGCGATACCGAACTCCTCCGTCTCCGGCCGAACGGTGACCGCCTGAACATCCAGCAGCAGTGGATCGACCTGCTGAATGAGTTCGACAAGTTGAACTGTGTCCAGGCGTTTTCCCGCTGGCGGTTCAGCTGGAAGTGGTGCGCGATAGCGGGCAATACGGTAACCCTGGGGTGAAAAGAGCGGGCCATCGGCGGCAGATGCAACACAGGGTAACAACAATGGAATGGTGCAGATCATTGTCAGTACAATGGATCGCACTCGCATACCGGGTCACTCTTGTACAACCCTGCCCCGACTCAACACCTTCGCTTCTATCTCCGGAAACAGGTGCACCACAGAGCGTTGATACTCTTCTGGAAATACCGCAAGTCGGGCAATCGAAGGAGGCGCATCCAGTCGCAGCACTTCGGCCATGGTCATTCCCTGCTCGGCGGCAAGAATCAGGCTGGTCACCAACCATTGCAGATAGTCATGTGTCTGAACAACGGCTCGGGTGTCAGCAACCACACCACCATGTCCCGGCACAAGTAGTTTGAAGTCAAGATGGGAAAACTTATCCAATGCCTTCAACCAATGGGCCACATCCGCATGGGGAGTGGTGGGCGTACGCCCATGGAAGACAACATCTGCTGCAAACAGGACCCCTGTCGTCTGGTCCAGAATCACCAGGTCGGCATGGGAATGACCCTGCATCTCGATCAATTGCAGACGATGACCACCTATCTCGAGAATACCCGGTTGCACGGTTTCAGTAGGCACAACCACTCGGGTACCCACCATCCAGGGACCCACTAAGCGGTACATGTTGTCGTTGAAGTTTTCTCCCTGATCACGAATGCCTTCGATTGTCCCCGCCAGGGCGGCAATGGGAATATCCTCAAACGCCTGATTGCCGAGGATATGATCCGGATGCAGATGGGTATTGAAGAGTTTGAGAATCGGCAGCTCTGTAACATTGCCAATGACCTGACGCAGCTGTTCCCCATACAGCCGGGATGGGCCGCTATCGATAACCACCACCCCCGCGTCGGTGACGATAAAGGCGGTATTGACGATATTGCCGCCATTGCGGGAGTTAAAATGCGCATTCTCACCAAGCAATACATAAGTACCAGGTGCTATCTCAACTGGCTTCAGGCCATAATCCTTGGCAGCCCACACGGGCAAGATGACCAGGATAAGCAGTAGGACGACAACTATTCGCAGTTGGATCATCATAGCTCTACCTCATTCAAACCAGTCATAATCCTGGCCTCTACCGGATTACCATTGTTATCCGTCCCGATCACGGTCACTGAATCCCGCTGTGGCAGATCGAGTGTGATGACGGGATTTCCAGAGACCGGTTCATACAGGAAGAGACGGGAGAGGGTCTCCCCTTTTGGGTCGAGAAACTCCAGGCGGTTGATATAGAAGGCCGGAATACCCGGCACCAAACCGGTATCCATGGGATGCATGATACGCAGTCGCAGACGGGTGGAATCCTTATTCGACCAGAGGCGGCCGATCACCTCTCCCATGCGGCTGGCCCAATCACTGTTCTCACTGCCAAGGCTGGGCAGGGTACAGCCACCCCCGGCCGCATCCACTATGCGCCCGCCCACATGCCATTGACCATCCTGTGTCTGCACCGCTGCACGAATCGGCGTGGCCTGCTGAACCTTGATGCGAAATCCTACCAAGGGCTTTGCATGCAGCGGTTCCATCTCCAGTACCTTATGGATGGGATTGAGCTCCGCGAATACAACTATCCTCGAGACTTTTCCCAGTGCCGAAGCATCCACCAACACAGGTACATTCATCGAGTCCTCAGCATCATCGGGGGCCAAGACCCGAACCCTGTCATCGAATACAACCTTGGCACCACCCAAGAGTGAGAGACGCATATCCTCCCACATGGACGATTTCAATGGGTCAACTAGGTTTTGTTGTGCATGGAGTGGATTCGTTGGGCAGCCGAGGACAAATGATACAAGCAGAATGTGAATCGATATCTTCACTAGGACCTGACCTTATCGATAATGATGCGTCGTAGCCAATGCTTGTCGGATGGCTCATACAGGGCATCGGGATCGATGGGGCGCAGATCTCCCTCCTCCGGGGGTGCCTGGAGCACATTCAAATCGGTCTCTCTCAACTCGCCGATAAATCCGTTTGTGCTGCGTTGAAATTTAAAATAGAGACCGTTCCAGGCATTGATGCCATATTCCTGAGGCGTCTTATGCAGAAACAGTAGATCATACTCCAGGTCGGTCAGGTCATCCTCGCTTATCTGGCGTTGGATTTCATAGGGGTAAGGCAGGTGACAGATTAACTGCACAGGATGGGGAAGACACTTGAATGGACGCATGGAGAGAAAGTGGTTTTCGAACTGCCCCTCATCCCATTCGATGCGATAGCTTTTGCCATTCACGCTATCAACCAGTTTTAAGCTTCCAAGCACGACTGATTCTTGCTGCTGATTCTGGCCGAGTATGCGATACAGATCATCTGCTGCTTCCACAGCACTCACTTTCAACACCACAGTCAGAAGAGCAATGACAAACCAGCTACGCCAACCCTGTCTGTTAGTCACGCTGACTGATTCGCCCATTCGATTCAACCCTAACCAGTCTGATTCGGCTGGGTAATTGATAAGTTGAACGGTACTGGGCAAATATCTTGCTTACTGAGCTCTGCTTACGCAGCTGGGTCATCGCCTGCTCCACCGCCTCAGCCAATACACTGTTACCCTGTTTTACCGCAGCCCCCAAATCCCAACCGGAGGTGCGCAAACCCGGCATCTGTATCGGTCCAACCGCATAGTTGTCAGCATGCTCTCCGAGTGCGAACTCAATCTCGCTGCGAGGTCCGGCGACAGCGGCAATCTCACCCTTCTTCAAGGCGGCAACCGCTTGACCAATATTTGAAAAATGAACGACCTGATTGCGGATTTTTCCGTTGTAGGCGGAGAGAAGATAAAAATCGGTCAGGGTATCCAGCTCCACACCTACCTTTTCGCGGCTGAAATAGTCCAATGGGTCAAGATTGGTACCGACCCCTTTCTCCACCGCCACTACAACCTGTTCCCGATAATAGGGTGCAACAAACTGGACCCGATCGTTCTCTTCGGCAAATGCAGCATCATAGGGGACGTGCAACATGACATCTGCCACGCCACCCCCAAGATAGTGGCCTTTCCAAACGTTGTTGCGCAGGTCATCTTCCATGGATTCATCCGCGCCCACCACCCTGATTGCCGCAGAGACTCCAAGGCTTTTCGCCAGCGCTCGTGCAATGTCGGCATCTATTCCGACAATCCTGCCTTTTTCATCACGATAGGAAAAAGGTGGAAAATTGTTGTAAACAGCCACTTCCAGGACGCCCCGTTCACGAATCCGATCCAAGGCACTGGATTCATCCTCGGCCATTGCCGGACTCTGCAGCATAAGAGAGGCCATTGCAGCCGCAAAGATTAAGATGTCTTTGATCCTATACATATCACTCTCTCATTGTTATGTCTCAGTGATTACTCTTCCACAGGCAGAGTCACCAGCCAGGCCCGGATCGACCACAGTGCCTCCTGCGAAAGGATGCCTTCAAACTTCGGCATATAGGTAATTCCGTTACGTATAGCGCCGTTACGGACACGATAGATATACCACTCATCGCCTTCATCTTCAGGTGGCAGCATGCGCAGGTCGGGGGCGATCCCGCCGGAGACAGCACCCAGTCCATGGCAACGCGCGCAGTTCTGATTGTAGGCGGATGACCCGGTGGCCACGGCATCTGTATTGTCTCTGTAAGGATTGACCTCGAGCCAATCCTCACCCAATTGGGGTAGATGCTTGGTATCTACAGCCTGAGGAGATACATTGCCGTGGGCTAAAGCCTTACCCGTAATAATAGTCGATAGCACTATACCGAGTACGACTTTAATAGATGTTGTGCTTTGCATGTGGAAATACTCCAGGTAATCAAACAGAAAACCGAAAGATGATAATCATCCAACAATTTCCCTTTTCGCTATTTATCTATCGAATACTGAGTTGGTTGTTTGTGTAATAAGGTTGCTTGGCCTGAACCAGGGTCGGATATTGCGTGCTATATCCGACCCTGGCCCAACTGATCAGACGTCGGACAGCTTGAAGACCCAGAGCGATCCACCCTGGTTCAGGTACTTGACCTTCTTCGCCACATCACCGCCCCACAGCGGTACCGCGCCACCCCAGCCGGAAGGTACAGCGATGTACTGCTCCCCATCCTGTTCCCAGGTAACCGGACAGCCAACCACTCCGGAGCCGGTCTGGAACTTCCACAGCTCTTTTCCAGATTTGGCGTCAAAAGCCTTTAGGTAGCCTTCCGGAGTACCGGTAAAAACCAGATTACCGGCAGTGGTCATGACACCACCCCAGAGCGGCGCATTATTCTTGTATTCCCATACAATCTTTCCGCTCTTTGGATCCACCGCCCGCAAGGCACCGATGTAGTCATCATTGAGTGGCTTGATGGTAAAACCGGCGCCAAGATAGGCTGCGCCCTTTTTATAAGTAATCGGCTCGTTCCAAATATCCATGCCCCACTCATTGGCGGGAACATAAAAGAGCTCGGTATCTGGACTGTAGGCCATGGGCATCCAGTTTTTTGCACCGAGAAATGAAGGCGCGACAAATACCACGTCACCCTTCTTACCGTCTTTGCTCTTGGTGGGATCTCCGGGACGCACACCCGTTTCGATAGGACGACCGGTCTTGAGATCAACCCCTTTCGCCCAATCGATCTTGTTGACAAAAGGAAAGGCGTTTTTCAACTCGCCGTTAGTACGATCGAGGACATAGAAAAAACCATTCCGATCGGCATGACCCGCCAACTTATCCCCACCGATGTTGAACGAAACCAGTTCATTCACGCCATCGTAATCCCAGCCATCGTTGGGTGTGTATTGATAGTGCCAGGCGATCTTGCCGGTGTCCGGATCGATGGCCAAGGTTGAAGTTGAGTAAAGATTATCACCCGGTCTTAGATGGGCATTCCAGGGTGCGGGATTACCCGTACCGTAAAATATCAGATCGGTTTCATGATCGTAGGTGCCTCCTTGCCAGGTTGCGGCACCACCGGTCTTCCACAAATCACCAGGCCAGGTGGCGTTGGTGTTCCCGGTGAGACCGTTTTCCATCTTCTTATCACCTTTCCATATGTAACCCATATGGCCCTCTACCGAGGGACGAATCCAGCGCAACTTACCGGTCTTCGCATCACGTGCCTCAACACGTCCAATGACCCCGAACTCACCGCCCGAGACCCCGGTGATTACCATGTCCTTGACGATCAGCGGTGCTGCAGTGAACGAGTAACCCGCCTTGTAATCATCAATCTTCGCACGCCAGACCACCTTACCTGTGTCTTGATGGAGAGCGATAATGCGTGCATCCAGGGTGCCGAATATCACCAGATCGTCATACAACGCGGCACCACGATTGACCACGTCACAACAGGGCAGGATGCCATCAGGCAGGCGATGATCATATTGCCACAACTCTTGACCAGTCTTGGTGTCAATCGCATAGAGTCTGGAATATGAGGCGGTAACGAACATCTTTCCATCCTTGATAACCGGTTGTGCCTCCTGTCCACGCTGCTTCTCTCCACCAAAAGAGAAACTCCATGCCGGTACCAGTTTCTTTACGTTACCGGTATTGATTTTTTTGAGCGGGCTGTAGCGCTGACCCTGCTGGCCCATGCCCCAACTCAGGACATCGCCAGTACTTGCTGCATCACCATCTATTTCAGCCTGAGTCGTACGTGCGCTTACCGCTCCGCTAAAAGTGATAGCGGCACTGAGACCGGTTATCACGACCGCGTTGCGGAAAATCTTGTTTCGATGCTGGGAAATCATAATCTCTTCTCCTCCAGGTTCATTGGATTGTTCTGTTCCCGTGACAGTTTGTTGGATAACTCCCATTCCTGGTTAGACGTTTGAGCAAGAAGCAGGCCAAACGGAATTGTTGGCTTTTGTTTATTGTTAAGCGCTTATTTTTATTTAAAAAACAATGAAAACGCTTGGACTGAAAAGAATATTTGGCGGGAAGTGTCTAGCCTGTCTGTGCTGTCATGTTTTTGGGACAGTGATTCAAGACTCAACACAATTGTTGTATTTACAGTGTTCCAGCAAACTACTGTCTGGCACCCTGGGAGAGCGCATGATAAGCCTCACCAACGCGACACGGATCCTGCATGAGCCGCTTTTTCCACCCTTTAAGGGGTAAATTTGAATGAATCAATCTAGGTAGTAGCTGTAGATGTTCAGCATTACCGATACTGGATGCACCGATCAGTCTCTCCTCATCAAACTGGAGATTCAGATATGTGTAGCTGCTTGTTAAGGAATAGACAGCACTCTCACCACCCTGAATTCCATTCCAGGTGCCAAAAGAGCTTGAGACAAGTCCCAGCGTATCAAGCACATTCATGGTGAGACTGCCTGATAATTTTGCCTTGAGACCACACATGTTTGCTGCTGCTATACGGCCATGCTCACTGGCGGTAAGTTGCACGGCTTGCACCCTTCGTCCACCCGTAGAGAAGCCAAGTCCCTGACAAACATCACCGGCGGCAAATACATTCGGCTGGGTTGTGTTGAGGCGCTCGTCCACAAGCACACCATGATCGAAGGCAATCCCTGATCCCTCTAAAAACGTTGTATTCATTTTTGTGCCAGTGGCGAAAATTACCATGTCCGCAGTAATTGATTCACCACTGTTCAGTAACACGGTGAGCTGATTCAAACCCGAACCGGTGCTTTTATTCGTCTTTCTCTTTCTATCAATCGCTTTGACGTCGACGCAGGTTTGTACCGTAATTCCTTTCGCCTCGCACCATGACTGTATGAGACTGCTGGAGTTATCGTCCATCATGTGCGGAAGGACATGCTTACCCTTCTCGATCAGGTTTATCTGCGCACCTGTGCGTGCCAGTGCATCGATGATGACGAATCCGATAAAGCCACCGCCAACAACGACCAAGCGGCTGTTGATACCCAGGTTGCAGATAATCTTCCTTGCATCCTCGAGGGTCCAGCAGTTGACCACACCAGGAAGTTCACTACCGGGTATCTTCGGTTTTTCTGGCCGGCTCCCGGTGGCAATCAATAAACGGTCATATTCCAAGCGGGTGCCATCTGCCAGATTGATTGCATTATTCTGGCTCTCTACCTTGACAACACTGCCTTTGCATACATCGATGGACTGGGATGCAAAATAGTTTTGGCCACATCTGAGATAGGTATCCTTTTCGTCGATCTTGCCTTGCAGAAACCGAGGTATCTCCAGTCGTGAATAGGGCCTTTCCGATTCATTGCTGATTAATGTGACAGTACTGGATTTATCGAATTTTCTAATCGATTCGGCCGCAACCACACCTGCGGGTCCGGCTCCAATGATCACATGCTGCATAGTCTCTATCTCCACTCCCTGAAAGCAAAACACCTAAGGATCAAAGCTGATCGTAAGTGTTTTACAACTACTCCGAACTTCTTCCTGACTGAGCCTTGGACTGTCGTTGTTACAACGCCTGCTGTGTTTGTAATCTTCCAATGTAGAGGGATCACCAGCATCCAATTACCCGCCCAACTTTGTGTGAACTACCCGAAAATTCCAGCCGCCCAATTCCGCACAAAACCGGGATAGATCCCGGACCTTACACAGGATTTCGACCTGAAAATGATTGTGCCTAAAGCCCTCGCAAAAAGCGCGCCACCATGTTGGTATAGAAATTGATGTTATATGAATAGTGTTGGTGGTTTATGCTTGTGACGATTTACCGGGAGATCCTGGAAACAGGCTTGAAACCTGGATATTCCAAGCCGCTGAATCACCGCCGACAAGCCCTGATAAAGAACTATAAATAGACAGTATCCGATTGTTATTGTAAGCATTATTACGAACTGTAATAGCGTGAGACGTGATTAACAATTTGATCTTTGATTTTGCGACGGCACACACGTTGTGCCGGAAAAAGGCAAAATCCAATTTGACTGGCTATGCCATTTTTGAACAATCGATTGTGTCGAAAATGAACACTTTATATACAAAATTGGTTGCATAGCGTCTACAGTTAACTGTTACGACAACAAAAAAATAATAACTAGTGCAGACTGACTGCCATTATGACCGGATGGAGTGAAAATGACCCAAAATCAGAAGCTTCGGCAACATGCTCAGCGCCTCTCTTCAGTGGCGGCGTTGAGTGATGGTGTTGAGGATCTAGGCATTGAGCGTGAGATTGTCAGATCCTGGCAACGCTGTTTGAATGATGATCATTTGGACCCATTCAAGCCCCGCGGCCCGAATGTTCTCGAACCGCAGACCCTGCATGAACTCAGATCCCGTTTCGATGCCTTTATCAGGCTCTCAGAACCGGAGTTGGCCAATCTGGCATCGGCACTATCCGGTAGCGGTTATGCCGTCATATTGACCGATAACAAAGGTCTCATCCTGCATCATCAGGTCGAGGATAATCTGACCGAGGAGTTCAAGAAGGCTGGATTGTGGCAGGGAGCGGACTGGGGAGAGGGGCATGTCGGTACCAATGGCATAGGCACCTGTATATCGGAAAGGCGCCCGGTAACCGTGCACCGTGATGAACATTTTCTCAGACAAAACATCGACCTCTCATGCTCGGCATCGCCGATACTCGACCCGCATGGCAATCTGCTTACCGTGCTGGACGCATCCTGTTGCGGCACGCAGGACTCGCGTGCCTCGCAGATCCATACCCGTGCCTTGGTCGTCAGTTATGCACGCCTGATTGAAGGCCGATATTTTCTGCGTGAATTCCGCAATCAACGGGTATTGCGTTTTCACAGTCGCGTGGAGTGTGTCGCATTGCCGAATGAAGCGATGCTTGCGCTAGGTGAAGACAATAGGATTCTCGCTGCCAACATCATCGCGTTACAACTGCTTGGGATTCACGATAGGAGTATGCTGATCGGCAAGAGCCTGTCTGAACTTGTGGGTAATGATCTCGATAGTTTATTGTTCGCCTCAAAGTCAAATGAAGGTACCGTGCTACCTTTCCGTCACCAGGAGAGCGGTGCGCGCTTTTTCGGCTTCATCTACAAGTACAAGGAACCGGCACCTTTGCGTGGGCTCACGATCAAACCCGCCACCCAAAGTCCCGATGAGTGTCGCGGGGAACTCTGTAACCTGAATAAACTTGCCGGTGAAGATCCGCAGATGCTGGATGCGGCCAAACGTGCACTACGGGTGATTGATAAGCGTATCCCGATTCTATTGCAGGGAGAAACGGGAACCGGCAAGGACCTCTTCTCTCAGGCAATGCACAAGGCAAGTAAGCGCAAGGATAAACCCTTTGTTGCCTTGAACTGCGCCTCAATCCCCGAGTCACTCATCGAAAGCGAACTGTTTGGTTATAAACATGGCGCCTTTACCGGGGCACGCAAAGAGGGACGGCGCGGAAAGCTGATAGAGTCCAGCGGCGGCACCCTGTTCCTGGATGAGATCGGCGATATGCCGCTGAATATGCAATCCAGACTGCTACGCGTACTCGAAACGGAAGAGGTTGTCCCCCTTGGCGCGGAGGAGCTGATCAAGGTCGATCTCAACATCGTGGCCGCGACCCATCGCGACCTTGTACAACTGATCAATGAGGGTGCATTTCGCGAAGACCTCTACTATAGACTCAACGGTATCACTCTCTACTTACCGCCTCTCAGAGAGCGCCAGGATCTGCGCAATATCATCCTCAAGGTCCTCGAGGCGGAAAACGATACCGGCAAGAAACTGCAAATCACCCCGGAAGCCATTTCACATCTGCTGAAATATCCCTGGCCGGGCAATCTGCGTCAACTGCGGAATGTTATACGAACCGCTGTTGCCCTGTGTGATGGGGACGTCATCGATGCATCCCATATCAATCTGCCGACCCTGGTTGGACGGAATATAAAGCCTCCCCTTAGCCAGCCCCAGGAGATGGCTGCACCGACCGTGCAAAGCGAAGAACCCACTCATGTTGAAGCAACCTCAGACAATCCTCTAAGGTCCGCAGAACATATGGTAATTCTGAATGCACTGAAAACCTATAACTGGAACATATCGCGTACTGCGGAAGCCCTCGATATGAGCAGAAACACGCTCTATCGCAAGATCCAAAAACACGACATTAAACAAGACAACCGTTAAATCCCGGCAAACTTTCGCAGCCGCGGTTTCAAGCAGAGACATGGCATGTCCCAAGACATGCCTGGTGATTTCCTGTTTCATTTCATAACAGTTGTTGAGTAATCGTACAGTTCACTCAGTTCGAATCTGTACCCATGCATTCATTTTATTCCACTATTTCTATCTCAGTTTATATCTCGCTGAATATAAACATAAAAGTTAAATCCATCCTCAAGCATCACTTTGGCATGTTCTCTGCTATCTGCATAACGGATCAAGTTTGAAAAATAATCTTTGAGCATAAAGCCATAACGATGTTACTCAATAATCTATGAGGAGAAGTCCATGATCTATGTTGAACCCAACCAACCAGGTAGTAAGATTGAGTTCAAATCCCGCTACGAAAACTATATTGGTGGCGAATGGGTTGCCCCGGTGGAAGGTCGCTATTTCGAGAATATCAGTCCAGTCAACGGTAAGAGCTTTTGCAAAATTCCCCGCTCCTCCGCACTCGATGTGGATTTGGCCATCGATGCGGCACACCGGGCAAAAGACACCTGGGGTAAAACCTCGGTAACCGAGCGCTCCAATACACTGCTCAGGATCGCAGATCGGATTGAACAGAACCTTGAGCTGCTGGCAGTTGCGGAAACCTGGGACAATGGTAAGGCGGTACGTGAAACACTGAATGCGGATGTACCGCTCGCTGTCGACCATTTTCGTTATTTTGCCGGATGTCTGCGTGCCCAGGAAGGTAGCATGAGTGAGATCGATGAAAAAACCGTCGCCTATCACTATCATGAACCCTATGGCGTGGTGGGGCAGATCATACCCTGGAATTTCCCTCTCCTGATGGCAGTCTGGAAACTGGCGCCGGCGCTTGCCGCAGGTAACTGTATCGTACTGAAACCGGCAGAACAGACCCCGGCTTCAATCCTCGTGATGATAGAGTTGATCGGTGACTTGCTACCGCCTGGTGTCTTGAACGTGGTCAACGGTTTCGGCAATGAGGCTGGACAGGCGCTTGCAACCAGCACCCGTATCGCGAAGATCGCCTTTACCGGCTCCACCCCGGTCGGCTCCCACATCCTCAAGTGTGCCGCCGAGAACATTATTCCTTCGACAGTGGAGCTGGGCGGCAAGTCTCCCAACATCTACTTCGAGGATGTGCTGGATCAAGAGGACGAATTCGTCAGCAAGGCGGTAGAGGGTGCGGTACTCGCCTTCTTCAATCAGGGCGAAGTATGCACCTGCCCTTCCCGCTTACTGATTCAGGAATCGATCTATGACGAGTTCATAGAAAAAGTCATCCAGCGCTCACAGCAGATCAAACGGGGTAATCCACTCGATACCGAAACCATGGTGGGCGCCCAGGCATCTCAAGAGCAATATGACAAAATCCTCAGCTACATGAAGATCGGCGTAGAAGAAGGCGCAGAAGTGATCGTCGGCGGCGATACGGAAGCCATGGATGATGACTATAGTGATGGCTATTATATTCAACCAACACTGCTCAAAGGCCATAACAAGATGCGTGTCTTTCAGGAAGAGATCTTCGGGCCAGTGGTATCGGTAGCAACCTTCAAAGACGAGGCGGAAGCACTTGCCATTGCCAACGACACCGAGTTTGGACTCGGCGCCGGATTGTGGACCCGGGACATGAACCGCGCCTACCGCATGGGTAGAGGCATTGAGGCAGGACGGGTCTGGACCAACTGCTACCACCTCTACCCCGCCCACGCGGCCTTTGGCGGTTACAAGAAATCGGGTATCGGTCGCGAAACCCATAAATTGATGCTGGATCACTACCAGCAAACCAAGAACATGCTGGTCAGCTACGACATCAACCCGCTCGGATTTTTTTAAACGATAACACTAACCTCTATGCCTGTTGAGAATGCGCAGGCATGGGGAAAGTGAAAAGTCCGCAAATAAATGCTAATCAACGCATATTGATTCTGCGTTTCTATACCGAAGTATGGAAATACGGAAATCGGGTTATGAAATAAATCCAACCCTGATCGGTGTGGCAAGCCTCAGCCTAGTTTGAATTTTAAAATATTTGCGTTTATTTGCTTTTATTTGCGGACTTATATTTTCTTCCATCCAAGGCAGCTATCCCGGAGAGTATTTCAGGATGGCGCTGCAGCAGGGCTCTAGTCAGCTGATCCGAATCGCGCTCGACTGCAGGATCGATCCTTGACGGCTGTACTACTTCCTCATGGATAATACTGGCAGGCCCCTTTGAGAGGAAGAGCACCTGGTCGGCCAATTCCAATGCCTCATTCAGATTGTGGGTCACCAGCATCACCGCGCTTGAGTGATTCCGCCAGAGCTCAAGCACCATCTCTCTCAGTGACGCTGCTGTTGGGGCATCCAGGGATGATAAGGGTTCATCCAGCAATAGTATATCCGGCTTTATGGCCATCGCTCTTGCCAATGCCACACGCCGTTGCATGCCGCCTGAGAGTTGTCCTGGAAATGCCTCTGACCTGTCATAGAGTTCTACCATTTGCAACAGGTGGTCGATCCATGCACGTTCTTTTTTGGCATCGCTCATAACGAGCTCGACGTTTTCTCTGACAGTCAGCCAGGGCATCAAGCGGGGATCCTGAAAAACATAACTGACACAACCTGGACCCCCACCCACCCACTCCAGGCTGCCATCAAAGTCGGTATCCAATCCGCTGAGAATGTTAAGCAGGGTACTCTTACCGGCACCAGAAGGGCCCACCATACTGATAAACGCGTCGGTTACAATCTCAAACTCGAGATTCTGGATGACCGAGATCTCACCAAAGGACTTCTCTCTTATCTTTACACGGCAACCTTTCACGAGCGCCACCGGGTTAAATAGTTCTCCAAGGGCCGCATCAACAATGACTCGATACTGTAGATCACCAGCACAAATGCCAGGGTGTAGGCGAGGATACTGGTAATGTCAAAGAACTGGAAAAATGTGTTGAGCTGAAAACCCACCCCATCACTGCGCCCAAGCAACTCAACCACTAATACAATCTTCCAGATCAGGGAGAGTCCGGAACGGGCAGCGGTGATTAGATAGGGATAGAGCTGAGGCATGTAGATATGTAACAGGGATCTGACAAGCGGCACCCTGAACACCTCGCCAACCTGCAGCAGTTGTTGGTCGATCGCCCGCACGCCCTCGCGTACCGTCACCGCCACCAATGGCATCTTATTGATCGCAACCGCTGCCACCGCCGCTGCTTCGACCAATCCGAACCAGACGTAGCAAAGTATGATAATCACCAGTGCAGGGATATTTAATCCCATGATCAGAACGCCATCCAGAATGGTGTCAATCAGGGGGAAACGCCCCATCAGAAAGCCCACTACAATACCGACCAGCATAGCCAGGGTAAAAGCCAGCACGACCCGGCGTAAGGTGACAATGATGCTATTCAGCAAATCACCTTCAATCAAGTGATACCAGAGTGATTGCAGGACCGCCAATGGGCCTGGCAGTTGATCGCTCTCCAGCAGATACGCCGCTATCTGCCAGATAAGTATAAAAACAGAGAGAAAAAGCCACCTTCCCCAATTACTGCCCTGCAACATCTTTTTTAATCAACTCCCCGCTGTCCAAAACCTGCCAGAAGGTACCGGCTTGCAACAGCGCCGCCTCACCCACCAACTTTTTACCCCCCTCCTTGGCTAACATATCGAATACCAGGGATGCAACGTTCATTCCATTCTTCTTCAACCCATAGGGTATGCCTGTTCGATAGGCCTGTTTCAGGTTGTTCAGGGTTGCTGCATTCTTTGCCTTTGTCAGTGGTGCGATTATCTCCCACTCCTCGTCACTATCAGCCAATATCCGTTTCGCTGCATATGAGGCATGTATAAATCCCTCGATCAGCGCTTGATGTTCACCTGCCCACTGGGATGAAAAAACCCATCCCAACATGGGAACAGGCTCTTTTATATCAAGACCATTAAGCATCGATTTGACATCGATCAGCGGACGCATTCCTGCCGCTTCAAGGCGCGCACCGTAGTGCCAGAAGTTCAGCACCGCGGGCAGATCGCCTTTGAGCATGAGCTGATTAAGCAGCGGTGGTGCGGCAAACGCTGGCTCTACAGCAGCAGCAATATCCAATCCCTGATTTCGTCCATAGGTCTGCAGCAACAGCCAACTTTTATCGACAGGGCCACCGGCCACACCCAGTTTAAGTTGCTTTAAATCAGACAGCTGATTTATACCTGAATCGGGGCGTACATATAAACCACCAACAGTGAGCGAATAGGGAAAGAAGGTGTAATCCTTTCCTACCGCCCGCTGCCTGTTCACCCAGATCCAATCACTAACAATCACATCGACGGCGCCACCCTGCAGTGCGATGCTGTTGGCATTTTTAGAACTCAATGGCACGATTTTTATCGTGAAACCATTCTTCACATCGAGTTGATGACGGATGATGACATCCATTTCCCAATTCACTGTGCCAAACTGAAGCACTCCTACCCGCAGCTGCTCCATAGCATTAACAGGTAGGCAAGTTGCGAAGAAGAGTAAACAAGCGATGATTCTATACATGTGACTTCACTTCAGAATTGTTGTCAGCAGGAGGCACATTCATAACATGCCGACGTATGCAGTAAGTTTAGAGGATAACAGACTACTATAGACAGACAAACCAATAGCAAACAATTTACAAAGATAGTGAAAGTCTATTTTAAATATGTTGCCGATTGTTTTATGCCAATCCCGCATCCTGGTGTTTCTGTTTTACACTTGTGCCAAAAACCAATTCAGCACAACAGCATTTACAATACTATTGCTCAGACAGAATTAATCGCAAAAATTCAACTTCCATGTAAATACCACACTTACCTATATGGTAGTACCTTTAAAAAACAGCAGTACAACAATAGGGATCAGATGAGATGCAGAGTCCCGGATCTTGCTGACTCCGGTAAAGTATCAATTCACAACAAGGATTGTATCTTTTGATGGCACAAGATTTATAGCATATTGCAACAATCCAAGCGGATTGTGGTCAATAGGTATCTCACCATAACTCCAACAGTTGTCCCACATTAGCACAACTGGTCCTTGGTTAATGTCTTAAAAAAGGGACACTACACCCCATCACAATACTGTCGCTCTGATCAGTAACCCTCCTATCATATTGTTATTTCTATCAATAATCATAGTGGCATAGTGATTGCAGATTCGGCCACACAGAGGAGCTGTGTATTTTTTTTGTAACAGAAAGTGATTCAAGTCGTAACGACAGATACGGCCTTCGACGGCCGTCTATATAAAACCCAATGAGAGGAGCCCAACTCGATATGAACAAATCCAAACTCGTATTGGCAATGCTGGGAGGAGTTTGTCTGGCAGGCGCTGGCACTGCCCAGGCGGTCAACTGGCAGGCCGGAGACTGGACTTTAGGCCTAGGCGGCAATATCAACGCCTTTTACACAGTAACATCATGTGACAGCGGTGATTTTAACTCGGGAGGTACCACCCTGGCCGGACTCGCCTGTGGTTCAACGGATGATGACGCACACACTGTATCCAATGGACTGTTGCCTGCGTCACTCAACTTCAGCGCAACAACCAATCAAAACGGCTATGATTTAGGCGCGCACATCAATGTCTATTATGGCTTGACATCACAGGGTGGGAGTGGAAGCGATGCTTTGGCCTTCTCCACGGTCGATGCCCGTCAGGTCTATCTGACGTTCGGTAACGACGACATGGGTACCGTGACCGCAGGTCGTAACTTCGGTCTGTTTGGCCTGGATGCCATCCTCAACGATATCAGCCTGGTCGGCATTGGTCCTACCTTCACCGCCGACAATCCGGGACATACCACCTTGGGTGGACTCGGTTATGGCTATGTCTATGTTGATCGCCTGGCACAGATCAACTGGACCACACCGGATATGGGCGGTTTCTCCGCTACCATCGGTATCTTCAATCCCATGAACGGTAATGCCACCGGCGGTTCCGCCGCAGGCCAGGATTCTCCAGGCTTTCACGGTAAGGCCAGCTATAAATGGGATGGAGACATGAGCGGTATGGTCTCCGCAACCTTCATTAACCAGGACATGGATCTGGGAGGCGATAACGATAGCACCATGAGAGGCTGGGATATTTTCGGCAAGCTTGGTCTTGGTGATTTTGGCCTGGCCGCCTATATCTACGATGGTGAAGGCATGTCAACTCTGGCCCTCGGCGGTCTGGTATTCCCCGGTTTCGATGCCACAACCGGTGATGCAGAAGAGTCCAGTGGTTACTATCTGCAGGGCACCTATAAGATGGGCAACACCAAGTTGGGGCTGCACTGGAGTGAAAGTGAGCAGGAAAAGCTCACCGAGGTTGAGAATACCCGTATCACACTCGGTGTCTATCATAACCTGACTCCCGCCCTGACCTTGATGGCTGAGTATTCCGATATGGAGAGTGAGACCTCTGTTGGGTCTGATGACACCAATGCCTTAAATGTCGGCGCGATAATGTTCTTCTAAAAGGATTCTTTGCTCGTATTACAACAAAAACATTTCTCTGAGTTGATGGGTTAACAGGCCGGGTGACTTACCCCGGCCTTTTCTTTATGATCTATTGGCATAAAGGGTAAGGCTTATGTTGAATCTCAGTATGTCGGCAAAAAAGACTTTTTTAGCGACCTTCGCACTTCTATTTTTTGTACGAGTAGATGCAGCCCTATTGTTCAGTTCCAGTCTGGCTGAAATTTATTCTGTTGCAGCTGAGAACGAATTACGCAATGCTCACCCAGTCTACGGAGTGGATGAACTCTCATTGGCTAAATTGTTTGCCTCGATTCAGATCAAATCGGATGTGGAACAAGCCACCATCTACCTGATGAGCGAACTGAATGCTGAGCGCCTGGCGACAGAGGTCTTATTGTCGTTAAGACGCCTGCGTGCCAGCCAGGACATGCATCTGGTAATCTATCGAAGCGTAGGCGGATCGATATCGAGAAAACGCCACTCCACCGGTATTCGTGTTTTTGTCGATGCATCCGGTCTGAATCTGATCTTCGGCCAATTGGACACCTTCCAAGATGACTTTCGCGGACCGGATAGAAAGATCGCCCCTGCCGGTTCACGCAATACCTCCCGTCTAAAGGGTGGCTCGATCATTGCCGCTGATTGGTTCGAGTTCAAACAGGGCCGATCCGATTGGATGGTATATCCGTTGCCGAAGCAGCCTAAATCCAGGCTTCGCATGTGAACCTAGTGTACATCTCTCCTGACATTTACTAAGTAGATGGCACCAAAGAACGATAGGCATGCCAGCTAGCGTGCCCAATTATAGGTAGGGCAACAATTAAACCAATGTAGTAGGTAATCAGCCCAAGACCAACGATGAGAACGATCAGAAATGCCCACAGCATCATGGGGAGCATATTGTTCAACACGGACTTAATGCTGATCCGGATCGCGGTGAATCCATCGATCTTGCGGTCGATCAATATGGGTACGGTAATGACACTGATCAAGTAGGCGCAAAAGGCAAAGAAAAAACCGACACAAATACTTGCTAAAGAAAAGAGCATGCCTTTTTCTGTGAGAAATACGTTGCTGATAAAGTTGTGTATCGGTGGAGAAATACCCTTATAGAGCAGGGCAAAAAGTATGAAATTAAAGGCTATCCAAAGCTGCGCAATGATCAAAAATCCAACCGTGATCATACTGATCTGGGTATGATTACTCTTCCAAGCTTCCAGTGCGTTACAGGTTTTGAGCGATTCCCCCCTTTCCAGATGCGCGCTCATTTGATAAAGACCGATACCCAGGAATGGGGCAATCAGAAAAAAGGCCGCTACAAGGAAAGGCAAGAGAAACAAGTTGTCTGTTGCAAACAAGGCGAAGGTTAGCAGGCCGCTGATCAGGACAATTCCCAAACCATACATCAGACTATATCGCCCGGCATCCCGCATATCTTTCCAACCCTTCGTTAACCATTCGAAAGGCTCGGTTAGTTTGATTTTATTAACTACGAGATCGGGCCATCTTGTGCTACGTGTATACGCCGTGGTCTCCATCTTCATTCCTCCAAAGAAGGCGCTCAGGCAAATACTCGAAATGAGATCATACGTCGATTACATGCGCTAAGGCCAGGTTGTTGTATTTAATTGTGCTTGGACTGGTTTATGCAAGATTCGTTATTTTAGTCGTTTATCCAGTTTAGCCGTTTATAGAAGAACGTCTACATTTGATTCAGCTACGCTGCCAGGCTTTATCGGGAGCTCAGGACAAAATGTCTGCCAATTCCTGCTCGGAGTAACCCGCCTCATCACCAAAAGCATCTCTCAGGTCCTGGTCTGCCAATGTCCTTGCCGCCTCCTTGGCTTGTCCATGCTCCAGGTGGTGCTCATATCTATCCCGCAGAAAACCGTGCTTTTTCCATGCGGTTTTTTGTGCAACACCGATGCGCGCAGATTGTTGCGATCGGAGTAGCTTGGCAGCCCCTCCTCTACTTTTCAGCTTCTGATTTTGTTTGTCACTCTTGTCGTTTTTACTCTCTGACTTTTTCAGTCGCTTCTGCAAACCCCCTATCTGGTCGTCCCTATTCTTCAGCTCGGTTTTGAGTGCTTTTATTTTATCGGTCAAGGTCTGAATCAGGGTATCGTCTGAACCTGTGGCAGAATATTTCTGTTTCTGTTTTCCTTTTTTGAGCTTTTTCTTCAGCTTTTTGTCTTTTTTTTTCATATCAAGGGACTCCACACTCAGCGTAAATTCGACATCCATGCCTGTTTGCAAGGAGATCAGCTTGGTATCTTCACAACGGTTCGACCCCGCACCTTCCCTTCCAGTATCGCTTGCGCCGCAGCCGGTAACTCTTCGAAGGGGACCTCGACGATCATCTTCTCCAACTGATCCAGATCCAGGTCCGTTGCCAATCTATCCCATGCCTGTTGACGCTTTTCAATGGATGCCATCACAGAATCTATACCATACAGGGTAACACCCCGGAGAATGAATGGCGCCACCGAGGCGGGAAGATCCATCGATTCCGCCAATCCACAGGCAGCGACGGCGCCACCATATCGTATCTGGCTCAGGACGTTCGCCAGGGTGTTTCCCCCGGCCACATCCACGGCCCCGGCCCAACGCTCCTTTGCCAGGGGCCTGACCTTGCCATTGAATTCGCTGCGATCGATCACCTCATGGGCGCCCAGACCGATGAGATAATCCCTTTGCGATGCCCTTCCACTCGAACCCGTCACCTGAAAACCCAGCCGGGAGAGCAGGGAGACAGCCACGCTGCCGACTCCACCTGCAGCGCCGGTTACCAATAGCTCCCCGCTATCAGGCGTCAGGCCATGCTGTTCCAATGCCATTACGCACAACATGGCGGTATAGCCTGCCGTACCCACCGCCATGGCCTGGCGAGCGCTAAACCCCTTAGGCAGTGCAACCAACCAATCGCCCTTCACCCTGGCCATGCCGGCATAACCACCGGAATGCACCTCGCCCACACCAAAACCGTTCAATACAACCCGGTCTCCCTGCTTGAATCGCGGATGATCGGAACTGACGACACTACCCGCAAAATCGATGCCCGGAACCAGGGGAAATCGTCTTACCACTGGCGCCTTGCCGGTCATAGCAAGACCGTCTTTGTAGTTGAGAGTGGAGTATTCCACCTTCACTGTGACATCACCATCCATCAGGTCGTCAGAAGTAATATTAGTTAATTCAGTAGCTTGGCCACTTTCTGTTTTTGAAATCAAGTATGCTGGAAAGGTGTCAGTCATTGATTATTCTCCGATGAAATAGGCGTATAATGCTATTTGTCTGACAAATAGAAGTCAAACCTTATTGTTTAGTGTTAGGATAGTACCCATCCTGAAACAATTCTCCTGTTATATCACCCAATGCGAGCAACTCCGTGCAAGAGCAGGCAATTATAAAAAGCAGTATTTCCAAACAGATTGCTGAGCAGCTGCGTGCCGCCATCGTCTCCGGTCGTTTCAAGTCAGGAGAGCGCCTGCCTACAGAGGACGAGTTGGCCACACGCTATGGCGTCTCTCGCGCTACAGTGCGCGAAGCCCTGAAACGCCTGGCTGCACAAAACCTGGTACGCTCCAAACGCGGACCTGCAGGTGGTAATTTTGTCAATCAGCCCACCCATGCCGAGCTGGCGGAATCACTCAGTGGCGCCGCGACACTGCTGGTCGGCCTTGGCGCTTTGGATATTGATGAGATCATCGAAGCAAGGCGCCTGCTGCAAG
Source organism: Candidatus Thiodiazotropha sp. CDECU1 (assembly GCF_963455295.1). Classification (NCBI taxonomy): domain Bacteria; kingdom Pseudomonadati; phylum Pseudomonadota; class Gammaproteobacteria; order Chromatiales; family Sedimenticolaceae; genus Candidatus Thiodiazotropha; species Candidatus Thiodiazotropha sp. CDECU1. The sequence continues at coordinate 1,283,126 of NZ_OY734020.1, read as the reverse complement.
GAAGCTGCCTGAAACTGGCCTCGACCAGCGCAACGCTGACACAGATCAAGGAGGTGGAATCCGCCCTGCTACAGCAGAAGAATCTCTCCCTTTCCGATAAGGCCTTTTGTGATGCTGATGTTGCCTTTCATCGGGCACTGGTGGACGCCTCCGGCAACGGCATGGTGCGCTTCGTCATGTACACCATCATTGAAGCATTGGTCCCGATCACCAACATGGTGGTTGCCTATGTAAAGGATCGACGAGAGATCATCGCCTTTCACGAGGCACTTCTGTCCGCATTGAAACAGCGGGATCAACACATGCTTGCAACGGTATTGGATAACCTGCTCGACTATTTGCACGAGCGGTTTTCAGTAGCCAAAGCCCAGCATGAACAGAAGTCACGCTAGTGTGGTCTTGGGAGCAGGTTAGGTATTCAAGGAATCAACTTCATGGTCTGTCATCCTTGAACATACGCCAACCACTGATCATGGTACTGATCAGACTCTGCCGCGAAACGATGTCCTCCCGGATCGCCACATAGACATGGATGATGACGAAAGCGACAATGATCCACATGCCCCAGTGGTGCCACAGGCGTACATCCTGGCTCTGACCCACCAAGGGTATCAACCAACCGAAGAGCTGATCCTGCCAGCTACCCAAGCCCGTCTGCTCGGCATACAGGGAGAAGCCGGTCAGCACCATGGCGATACCGCCCACGGTGATGATGGCGACCATGGTGAGATGGGCCAGGGGATTGTGACCCACATATTTTTTCGGCTCTTTTTCTATAAATGCATACCAGCGCACTTCATGTAGCAACTCTTTCCAGAACGAGAGACGATAGAAGGGCAGTCTAAACAACTCTTTGGCATGTTCGTTACCGACAAAGGCCCAGTAGATCCGGCCGATAAAACCCACGGTGAAGATATAGGCCGCTGCAAAGTGGGCAAAGCGCATGTAACCCATGAGAAAGTGGTCGCTCGCCTCCCCCGGCATGGTGGGAAGTGGATTGGCTATGAAGTAACCGGTTATGGCAAGCACCGTGATTGTCAATGCGTTGACCCAGTGCCATAACCTGACCGGGGCCTCATAGACGTAGACAGCACTGCGTTTGATGGCTGTTTGCATAAGCGTGACTCCTGATCGTCTATCTGAGATGGCGTGGTGGTGGTTCAGCTGCGAGCTGTTCGCTTCAGGATCAGACCCACTGCAACAACACCCAACAATGCCAGCAGGTAGCCATGCTCGGCCAGCAGGTGTTCAACACCCGACACAAAACCCATAGCCCCATGTTCACCCACATGGGCCGATGATTGTCCACTCAAGACCATGCTAGTTATACCGACTAATCCAACTGCAATCTTTTTCATCTCGTATCCTCTGCATATAACTAAAAACTCACAACTCAAAACTCAAAACTCTTAAGCTACCGGACTTTCACCTTCGCCAACTCCCTCCCCTCCTCACTCATCACATGGGTGGAACAGGCGAGACAGGGATCGAAGCTGTGCAGGGTGCGCAGGATCTCCACCGGCTCTTCCGCCCGCGCCACCTTGGTATTCATCAACGAGGCCTCGAAGGCGCCGATATTGCCCTCGCTGTCCCGGGGAGAGCCGTTCCAGGTAGTGGGGACCACGCACTGGTAGTTGTCGATGCGGGTATCCTTGATGCGGATCCAGTGGCCGAGTGCGCCCCTTGGCGCTTCGCTGATACCCACGCCCTTGGCCTCCTTGGGCCAGGTGGCGGGATCCCAGTTGTCCACGTTGGCGGTGTTCTGATCGCCGGCCTTGATGTTGGCCATCAGCTTGTCCATGAAGTAACGCATCTTGTCGCCGGCCCAGTCGGCCTCCAGGGCACGCGCCGCGGTGCGGCCCAGGGTGGAGAAGAGTGCTGTAAGCGGTACGTCGAGGGTCTTGAGCACGAAGTTGATCTGTTCAGTGATCTCCTCATGGCCCTTGGCATAGCCGACCACGTAGCGGGCCAACGGACCGACCTCCATGGCATGACCACGCCAACGCGGGGCCTTGATCCAGGAGTACTTGGCGTTTTCGTCGATCTGCTCGATGTTGGTCTTGCTCCCCTTGGTATTGGGGCCGAGCTGGAAGTTGTCGTCGGTGACGCCATCCCAGGGATGCAGGCCTTTGACACCGTCCGGATAGTTGTACCAGGAGTGAGGCACGAACTCCTGGATCTCCTCAGGATTGCGCAGGTCGACCTCGTGCACCTCTTTCAGGTTGCCGTTGATAATGGCGCCACTGGGCATCATCAGGTTGCCCGGCGAGTAGTCGTTGGCATGGTCAGGAATGTCACCATAAGCCAGCACACTGGTGCCGGAGAGACCGCCGCCATAGAGCCAACCCTTGTAGAACTGCCCCACCGCCAGGATGTCGGGGATATAGACGTTTTTCACGAACTCCCGCGAGGCCTCGATAATCGAGGAGATCTGGTTGAGGGAGACCATGTTCAGAGCCCCCACCGAACCGACACCATCCACGTTGATCGGACATGGCACTCCACCCACCAACCAGTTGGGGTGGGGATCCTTGCCCCCTAGGATGGTGCGGATCTTCATGATCTCCTTCTGGAAATCGAGGGCCTCCAGATAGTGGGTCACTGCCATCAGATCGGCCTCCGGTGGCAGCAGATAGGCCGGACTGGTCCAGTAGCCGTTTTTAAATGGGCCAAGCTGACCGCTCTCGACGAACTTCTTCAAGCGATTCTGAATATCGCGGAAATAGCCGGGAGACGACTTGGGGTGTTTCGGTGAAACCTTCTGCTGCAGTTCCGAGGTCGCTCTCGGATCCGCCTTCAGGGCATTCACTGGATTAACCCAATCCAGGGCGTGCAGATGATAGAAATGGACCAGGTGGTCGTGAATCTGCAGGGTCAGCTGCATGATATTGCGGATCGAGTTGGCGTTCTCCGGAATCTCGATCTTCAATGCATCCTCCACCGCCCTTACCGACGTCAAGGCGTGGGTACCGGTGCAGACACCACAGATGCGTTGGGTGAAGGCCCAGGCGTCCCGCGGATCGCGACCCTTGAGAATCACCTCGAGGCCGCGCCACATGGTACCGGTGGAGACGGCATTGCGGATAATGTTCTCCTCATCCACATTCACCTCGCAGCGCATATGGCCCTCGATGCGGGTAACCGGATCGACGACGACACGCTGTCCGGAATCATCCAGGTTATAGCCGTTTGGAGTGGTCTTGGTACTCATTGATCCTGGTCTCCTTTCTTCTGTGCATTCTTGATGGCGGTGACAGCGGCATGGGCGGCGGCGCTGGCGCCGACGATCCCGGCGGTGGCCAGGCCAACCTTGTCCGCATTCGCCTCAACCCCGAACTGATGGGTGTCGGTGACGTGCTGATAGAAGCTTCCCTTGTCCCAGAAACCATCCTCTGAACAGCCGATACAGCCATGACCCGCCTGGATCGGGAAGGAGAGCCCGCCATTCCAGCGCACGGTCGAACAGGCGTTGTAGGTGGTCGGTCCCTTGCAACCCATTTTGTAGAGGCAGTAGCCCTTCCTTGCGGAATCGTCATCCCAGGCCTCCACAAACTGGCCCGCATCGAAGTGGGGGCGTCGATAACACTTGTCATGGATGCGTTGGCTGTAGAACATCTTGGGCCGGCCCTGGCGATCCAGCTCGGGAAATTTTTCAAAGGTGAGGATATAGGTCACTACAGCCGTCATGACCTCGGCGATAGGCGGGCAGCCGGGTACCTTGATAATCGGCTTGTTGGCCAGGCCGGGCACCTTATGCACGGGCGTTGCACGGGTCGGATTGGGGCGCGCCGCCTGCACACATCCCCATGAGGCGCAGGATCCCCAGGAGATGATCGCCTTGCAGTGCTCGGCCGTCATCTTCAACTGATCGACAAAGGGTTTGCCACCGATGATGCAGTACATACCATCCTCATCCAGGGGCGGATTACCCTCCACTGCGAGGATGTAGTTACCGCTATACTTTTCGATGGTCTCCTCGATGATCGCTTCCGCTTCGTGACCGGCAGCGGCCATGATGGTGTCGTCGTAATCGAGGGATATCATCGACAACACGACATCCTTCGCCAGCGGATGTGCCGAGCGGATGAATGACTCGGAACAACAGGTACACTCCAGACCATGCAGCCAGAGAACCGGGATACGGGGTTTGTTCTCCATCGCCTCCGCGATCCGTGGCACCAGCGCCGGACCAAGCCCGAGTGCAGAGGCCGTTAGGCTGCAGAATTTCAGGAAACTGCGACGTGTGATTCCCTGACGCCGCATCACGTCATAAAAAGTCTCGGTCATTATCCCGTGCCTCCAGGTCGATAAAAGCCGTTTTAAAAGTCGGCTTGATAGCCGTGCTTAATCTCTGGAGTGCAACACTTATGCCATGTAATTAATTCTATATGTTTCAGGCGCTTGAGTTTCCCACAAAAAAATCAGGGAAAGGATTGGCTGGCTGCTCCCAGTTGCTCTTGAGAGGGCAGATGGAAAGTTACTTACCGGTTTGTGGATGGGTAGCTCAAATCCTATGAGGGTAAAAACAGACCGATTCTAGTCGGCTTCGCAGGCGAAGACTGGACAGTGATGAGCGGCCTCGGCAGCGCTAGATAATATCTCCCCGCTGACCGGATTAGGCCTGAAACTCGTACAACCCTTCAGACCCAGGTCATGGGCCTCTATATAGAGTGACTTGAAAGCTTCATAGGGATAGTCCGAAGGGATGTTGATGGTCTTTGAGATGGCGCTGTCCACATAGGGTTGGATCACCCCCTGCATGCGCAGATGATCCCGGGGTGACAATCCACCACTGGCGACAAAGGCGTCGGGCATGGACTCCCCCGGATGCAGGCCTCGCCAAAGTTGCCAGGCATAGTCGGTCAAATCGTACTCCTGGTATTGACCCGAGACCTGCCTGATCCTACGTCGGTGATTGAATGCAAACACCGGTTCGATGCCACTGCTGACATTGTTCGCCAGCAGGCTGATCGTACCGGCTGGCGCTACGGCGGTCAGGTGACTGTTGCGCATACCATGCCTTGCAATACCCTGCTGTATATCATCGGGTAAGGTACGAATGAATGGGCTCTGCAGATAGGCATCCGCTTGGAAATAGGGGAAGGCACCCTTCTCTTTCGCCAACTCAATGGAGGCCCGATATGCGCTATGGCAGATGCTTGCCATTAGCTTCGCCGCCATATCTCTGGCCACCGCTTCTGCATAATGCAGGCCCAGCATGATCAGGGCGTCTGCCAGACCGGTGATACCCAGACCGATCCTTCTTGTACCCTGGGCCTGTTGCTGTTGGGTTTGCAACGGAAAACCTGACAGGTCGATAACATTATCCAGGAATCGGACCGCCTGTGTGACGGTATGCACCACTGCATCCAGATCAATGCTGGCAGATTCATGAAACGGCGCCTTGATGAAGCGGGTCAGATTCACACAACCCAGATTGCAGGCGCCGTAGGCCGGTAGAGGAACCTCGCCACAGGGATTGGTGGTAGTGATCTGCTCACGGTAGGCAAGATTGTTCATCCGGTTGATCGTATCGATGAACAACACCCCCGGCTCGGCATATTCATAGGTTGCCCGCATGAGGCGCTCCCAAAGCTCACGGGCCTTGACAATGCGCACAACTCTGCAGGGCTCGGCGCAATTTGGGTCGCTCCAGGTACGCTCAATGATGTCACCACTACCCAGGCCATTATCTGCCAGTCCCTGGGTCGGAAATATCAGGGGCCACTCGTCGTCCCCATGCACGGCGGCCACAAATTGATCGCTGATCTGCACCGAGAGATTAAAATGGCGCAACTCTCCAGGTTGTCGCTTGGCCTCGATAAAAGCTTCGATATCGGGGTGGTCGCAGCGCAGGCTCGCCATCATCGCACCCCGTCGCGCCCCACTGGAGATCAACGTGTCACACATGGCATCCCAGATGCGCATAACGGAGACTGGCCCAGATGCGATAGCCCCGACACGCCTTGCCGGTGAGCCCTGTGGAAGCAGATTTGAAAAATCATAACCGACACCACCACCCTGCTGCATGGTCAATGCCCCCTCTTTAAGGGCCTGGAAGATAGCCTCTAGGGAATCCTCCACCTGCCCCATCACAAAGCAATTGAAAAGGGTGACATCATGGGCCACACCGGTGCCCGCCAGGATTCGTCCCCCGGGCAGAAAACTGAAATCTTGCAGGATATTCAAAAAACGTCTGCGCCATGCAGCCTGTTGTTGCAGCTCGATACCGGCAACCCCTTGCACCACTCGCTGCCAAGTATCGTCAATGGTATCGTCGACAGGTCTGCCCTGTTGACGGTAACGATACTTGCTGTCCCAGATGAAACGGGCAATCTCCGAATGAAAAGGAGTTTGAAACATACCTGTCAACCCTCACTGCTATGCCTGTCCGCTGCGGGTCAACGGCACGAATGCCACCCCGAGGATCGTCCTTTCACTGACCTCACCCGAGAGGCTCTTCTCCACCAGGATCAGCTGCTGGTAGTCAAAGGGGTGTCCAATCGGAATCACCAGTCGGCCACCCGGTTTCAGCTGATCGATCAGCGGAGGTGGAATCTCCAATGCGGCGGCAGTGACCATGATGGCGTCGTAGGGGGCGTGTTCAGGCCAGCCATGGAAGCCATCGACACAGCGGCAGGAGACATTGTCGTAACCTAGATGCGTCAGTGTCTCAGCGGCACGCATGGCAAGGGTTTCGATGATCTCCACCGTGTATACCCGCTTCGCCACCCTGGAGAGTACGGCGGCCTGGTAGCCGGAACCGGTGCCAACCTCCAACACCACGGCATCGGCTTCAAGCTCGAGAAGATCGGTCATCAAGGCGACGATATAGGGCTGTGAGATGGTCTGTCCGCAACCGATCGGCAGTGGCCCGTTGTCATAGGCAAAGCGGCGCTCGGTTTCCGGCACAAACGCCTCTCTGGGCACATCACGGATCGCATGCATGACCGAATCGCGCAAGGCTGTGCGGCCGATCATGCGCCGGGTATAGGCCACCTCCCGTTCGATATCCCTAACCATCTGAAGCTGATCTGACATCACTGCACTCCAATGGCCAGCTAATGCTGTCTCTGCCTCCTTTAGCGCGACCAGCTGGCGCGCACCTGCCCGGATTCCTCCGGATAGTGAATCTGAAGCTCTCCCTGGTAGGCGTGTTTGACCGCCTCACCGACACCCTTAGGTAGATGAAACTCAGTGAATGTGATCTCCATTTCACCGGTTTCCATGACATTGGTGTCGATGATCCGCTGCAGTGGATGTTGGATTCTCTGCCTCTCTACATGATTGTGAATCAACCGCATTATCTCCTTTCTATGCTGAGTGAAAAAATCGCCACTGAGTTTGAGATAACCGGCCGGCACCCTGTCATGGATACGCTGGCAGGCCGGGCAACGGGTCTCTTTGGCCTCATCCGGCAAGCTCTCCAGCCACTGCCAACGTCCAGCTGTAAAGACCGCGCCACAGATCTGGCAAAGGGTGGGATCTGGCAGTTTTTTTTCATTTCGATAGGCATCCATACTCCGCTCCTTGAGTAGTCTGTCCCTTCTCTTCATTGATGTGGGGGTTGTCTGTCGAGACATCATAGCGACCTCCTGACGAGATGGCGTGAATGATCTCTTTTTCTTCTTGTTCCATCTTAATTGTAGCTTGTGATGAGCAATCAGTGATCAGCGGTGAATATCGCTGCTGAGTTGGAGGTAGAACTGCGCTGAATCATGTTCCCGCTGCAGCATAGGTCTACAATTTTTATAGGGACTGCATATTCAGGCTGGTTACGAGCCATGCCACGCTGACTTGTATCAGTCTGTGTGTCATATAGGAGTCTATTCATGGTTACTCACGCACTGACACCAGAGGTTCTGTGTCGCCAT